>DASVDK010000141.1:0-50601 GCA_036381125.1 Thermodesulfobacteriota bacterium
AGATCTTCGGCGAGCGGACCGGCACGCCGGACGTCGCCCTCATGCTCGCGGCGAAGAACCTGCGGGTGATCCACGTCACCTCGCACGTCTCCCTCCGGGGGGCCATCGACGCCCTGTCGGTGCCTCGCATCGTGACCACGGTTCGCCTGGCCGATCGGACGTGCCGCCTCCTGGGCGTTGCCAGACCGCGCGTGGCCGTGGCGGGACTCAACCCCCACAACGGCGAGCATGGGCTCTTCGGGGACGAGGAGGGCCGGATCATCGAGCCGGCGGTCGCGGCGGCCCGGGCCGAGGGCCTCGACGCGGAAGGGCCCATCGCCCCGGACACCGTCTTCCACAAGGCGCTCGAGTTCCGTCAGTACGACATCGTGGTCTGCATGTACCACGACCAGGGTCACATCCCGTTCAAGACGCTCAACTTCGACTCGGGGGTGAACGTGACCGCCGGCCTGCCGATCGTGCGGACCTCGGTCGACCACGGCACCGCCTTCGACATCGCCGGCCGGGGGCTGGCCAGGGCCGACAGCATGGCCGAGGCCATCCTGATGGCGGGTGAGATGGCGCGTGCGCGCGCCGCGGCGGCGCGCCCGGGGGGCGTCAGAGGACCATCGCCAGCACGCTGACGGCGAGGATGAGGCCGAAGGAGAGCGGCAGGGCGTCGGAGGCCTGGCCAGGGGGGATCCTCACGGGCACCTCCGGCGGCTCCGGGTGCAAGGGACCTGCCGGACCGCGGGGGGTGCCCTACCCTCGATGCGCGGTCGCGCCGATCCGGCGCCTGGCCGCGGCGGCCACCGACGCCCCGGCCAGGACGGCGCCCGCGAGCGCGAGCGGCAGCCCCATGCGGCGCGCCGCGACCAGGGGGAGCGCGCTCCCACGCGACGCGGCATGCGGCGTGCGGGCCGCGCGGCAGGCCGCCGCCCGCGGCACCTCGAAGGCGAACGTCTCGCCGCGCCGCAGGACGACCACCCGGTCGCGCAGCCCCGCGGCCTCGGCCGCCCGGAGGAAGTCGACCAGCGGGCTCTTGAAGACCGTGTAGTCGTCGTAGTGGATCGGGATGGCGACCTCGGGTCGGACGATCCGTACCGCCTCGACCCCCTGCCCGTCGTCCATCGTGACCAGGACGCCGAGCACCCGGGTGCCGCCGAGGTGCAGGAGCGCGAGGTCGATGCCCGGGACGCGGCGCGGGATCTCGTACAGGTCGTCGTGGACGAGCGTGTCGCCCGAGATGTAGAGCCGCAGGCGCCGCAGGCCGGCCACGTCCTGGAAGTCGAGGAGGCTCCCCATCACCTCGGGCAGGAGGCGCGAGACGAGCGGGGGCCCGTGCCGCCCCGGCAGCGCCGTCACCCGAAGCGTCGCCGGGCCCCTGGCGACGCACGCCGACTCCCAGCGCCGCAGGGGGAGCGCGCGCCGGAAGCCCCGGCGGCTCAGGTAGGCCGCCGCCTCCGGCGTGGTCAGGATCGGCACCTGCCGGTCGAGCCTGGCCTCGGCGATCCGGTCGAAGTGGTCGCCATGGAGGTGGGAGAGGACGACCAGGTCGATCGGTGGGAGGTCCTCGATCTCGAGCGCCGGGTCGGTGAGCCGCCTCGCCACGAGCCCGTAGCCCAGGTGCACGTGGTCGCCGGCGTGGAGGAAGTTCGGGTCGGTGAGGACCGTGAAGCCGGCGCATCGGATCAGGACCGTTGCCGTGCCCACGAAGAAGACGCTTCCCCGTCCGGTCTCCGGCGGCTCGCCGTCGGGGAGCTGGAGGCGATGGCGGTCCCCCATGGCGTCGCCGGTAGCAAGAGCGACGCCGATCCCCCGGTCATGACCGGCTCGCCGCCGGAGCGTCCACACCCTACTCCCCGATCCCCCGCTGCCCCCGGTTCTTGATGGCCACCGCGCGCGTGATCCCGCCGCTGCCGTCGACGATCTTCGCGTTCAGCGAGACGTAGAACGCGCCGCGGGCCGGCAGGCGGCCGACGTTGATCACCTGCTCGTCCCAGGTCATCCCGTACTTGAGCCCGGCCACGTGGGTCGGCTGGCCGCCCTCGACGTAGCCCATGCTGGGGCTGTCGATGGCGAGGTGCTGGATCCCTTTCGAGTGGAGGTACTCCATCGTCTCGGGCGAGGGGGCCGGCCAGCCGGGCGCGCTCTTGAGGATGAGCGGCTCGAAGGCCAGGCGGTTGCCCTCCGGGAAGGGCTTGTAGTACCGGTCGGTGTAGCCCGAGTGGAAGACGACGATCTCGCCCGGCTGGAGGGCGCCGTTCGCCGCCTCCCAGTCCTGCACCATCTTCGGCGTGATGACCGGGCTCTTGCCGTTGTCGGCCTGATCGAGGATCGCCCGCACGTCGATCACCGCGGCCGGCCCCATCCACCGGGCCGGATCGACCTTGTCGCAGGTGGTGAGCCCCACGGGGCTCTCGAACGGCATGCCGCTGCCGGGCGGCGGGATGAAGTGCGCGGGGCAGTCGGTCTGCGTGCCGGTGTGGTCGTCGATCACGACCCGCTGGCCGTAGTACGGGAAGACGCTCTGGGCGAGGTTGTCGCCGTACGCCCCCTTGACCGGCTTGAACCAGTTGAAGGTCCACCGCTGGAACGGCGCGTGGGCCGGCCAGTGGGCCGGCATCTGCTCGGAGATGAGGACCGTCAGGTCCACCACCTCCGCCTCCTTCATCGCGTCGGCCATCATCTGGCCGACGCTGGCCCCCTGGGCGAGGGCCGCCCCCGGGCCCGTCCTCGTGCTGCTCCCGGCGACCCACCCGAGCCCCAGAGCGACGACGACGAGGCATCCGACGAGAGTCCTGCGGAGCGACGAGCGCATGACAGCTTCCCCCTAGTCCTTCAGCGCGCCGGACAGCCCGGCGACGTAGTACTCGACGAAGAAGAAGTAGAGGATGACGACCGGCAGGCAGCCGAGCAGGGCGCCGGCCATGAGCGGCCCCCACTGGTAGAGGTCCCCGCGTACGAGTTCCGTCGCGAGGCCGACCGGAACGGTCTTGAGTTCGGGCGAGGACATGAAGACGAGGGCGTAGAGGTACTCGTTCCACGAGAGCGTGAAGCAGAAGATGACGGCCGAGATGAGCCCCGGCACGCTGAGCGGCAGGACGATGGTCGTCATGATCCGCAGCCGCCCCGCCCCGTCCACGTAGGCCGCCTCCTCCAGCTCCTTCGGGATGCTCTTCAGGTAGCCGATGAGGAGCCACGTGGAGAACGGGATCAGGAACGTCGTGTACACCGGGATCAGCGACCAGAGGCGGTTGAACATGCCCAGCTTGAGCAGGATGTCGGCCAGCGGAATGAAGAGGATGGCCGGCGGGATCAGGTACGCCATGTAGATCCCGATGCCGACCGTCTCGTCCCCCCGGAAGCGGACGCGGGCGATCGCGTACGCCGCGAGGTAGCTCGCGAAGACGCTCACCACGGTCGCCCCGACGGAGACGAACATGGTGTTCCAGAACCAGCGCGGGTAGCGCGTCTGGGTGAGCAGGTACCGGATGTGCTCGAGCGTCGGGTTCACGACGATGAAGGGGTTGGCCGTCACGCTCACCAGCTCGTTGTTCGGCTTGAGCGACGTGAGCAGCATCCAGTAGAACGGGAACAGCAGGAAGACGACGAAGGCGCCGAGCGGCACGTAGAGGGTGAGCCAGCGGCGGGCGGTCATGTCACATCTGCCTCCGCAGCGCCCGAAGGGCTGCCCACGCGAGGATCAGCAGGAGCGGCAGCGTGAAGCCGGCGATCGCCGCCCCCTCGCTCATCGCGCCGCCCGGGATCGCCCGCTGGTAGGCGAGCGTGACGAAGAGGTGCGTCGCGTTGGCCGGCCCGCCGCGCGTGATCGTCCAGATGAGCTGGAAGTCGGTGAAGGTGAAGATCGTCGAGAAGACCGTCAGGATCGTCGTGAGCGGGATCAGGAGCACCCAGGTGATGCTCCAGAACTGCTGCCACCTCGAGGCGCCGTCGATCTCCGCGGCCTCGTAGAGGTCCTTCGGGATCGCGGCGAGCCCCGCGAGGTACCCCACCGTGAAGAAGGGGATCCCCCGCCAGATGTTGGCGACGATCAGCGACCAGCGGGCGGGCCAGGCGTCGCCGAGGAAGTTGATGCCGCGGTCGAGGATGCCGAGCCTGAGCAGGCTCCAGTTGATGAAGCTGAAGCTCGGGTCGAGGATCCACCACCAGGCGAAGGCCGAGAGCACGGTCGGCACGATGTAGGGCAGGAGCAGCACCGACCGCCAGAAGCGGTACCCCGCGAACTTCTGGTTCAGCAGGATCGCGAGCCAGAGCCCGAGCGCGAGCTTGAAGACGACCGTCACGCCGGTGTACAGGGCGGTGTTGAAGGCGGTGACCCTGAGCACGGGGTCCGTGAGCAGGTACTGGTAGTTCTCGAGGCCGACGAAGACCCCGGGAGAGCCGATGGTGCTGTCCTTGAAGCCCAGCCAGACGCCGAGCACGAGCGGGTAGGCGAGGAACGCGCCCAGGAGGATGGCGGTCGGCGCCATGAGCATCGGCCCGAGCCACCCGCGCCGGTCGACGCCGCCCGACACCCGCGCCATGAACCCCGGCTTCACTCGTGTCGCCTCCAGAGATGCGCGGGGGGGCGGCCTCGGGCCGTCCCCCCGTGCGTTCGGTCCCGTGTGAGCGAAACGCCGCCGCCCCGGCGCCGCGCCCGGGTACCCGTCGGCCCTGCGATCGCGAGGGCGGACGGGTGTTCGGCCGCTACCGGTAGATCCGGCGCAGCCGCGTCTCGGCCCGCCGGGCGGCGTCCTTCGCGCTCATCCGGTTCGCCGTGGCGTCGGCGAACATGTCGACGACGATGAACTCCGCGAGCGCCGCGGCCGCCTTCTGGCCCGGCGCGCCGGCGTACCCGTTGTGGAGCGCCCGGTCGAGGCCGTCGCGGAACGGCGTCGCCTTCGGGTCCCTGGTCCAGACGGGGTTGTTCTTGAACGACTTGAGCGCCGGCGTGACGTAGCCGTTCATCGCCTCGACCCACGGGTTGGCCTGCGGGGCGTCGAGCATGAAGTCGATGTACGCCTTGGCCGCGTTGGGGTAGGCCGAGTGCTTGAAGATGAACGCCTGCGTGAAGAGGTGCAGCTCGGTGTGCCGGCCGCTCCTGCCCTTCGGGAACGCCGCGTGGTTCATGTCCTCGGCGATCTGCGGGAAGTCCTTCTTGGCCGCGTAGTAGATGCTGATGCCGTTGTTGGTGACGGAGATCTCGCCCGCCAGGAACGCGCGGTTGTTGTTCGGGTCGAGCCAGGACCCGGCGCCCGGCGCGAACTGCTCGTACAGCTCCTTCGCGTACTCGAGGGCGTCCCAGGTCGGCTGCTGGTTGATGGCGATGGTCTTCGTGTCGGCCTCGACCGCCTTGCCCCCGAAGCTCCAGAGCAGCCAGTGCGTCCACACGTTGCCGTCGCCGACCGCCCGGCCGAGCGGGAACCCGATGGGGTGGTTCCTCGCCTTGAGCCCCTTCGCGAGCCGCATGAAGCCGTCGAGGTCGTCGGGGAAGGTGTCGAAGCCGGCCTCCTTCATCCAGGAGACGCGGTAGTTGAGGCAGCCGATCGGCGAGCCGATGGGGACCGCGATCCAGCGCTTCTGCGCCTCGCTGTAGCCGTAGGTGCGCGCCACGTCGTACCACCCGCCGAGCCGCTTGCCGAGCCCCTCGGCGACGTCGGACACGTCGACGAGGCTGTTCGGGTAGATGTGCGGGTCGTCGTACCAGCCCATGACGATGTCCGGGCCGGAGCCGAGGTTGGCCGCGAGCGCCGCCTTGGGCCGCACGTCCTCCCACGTGATGTACTCGACCGCCACGCCGACGCCGGTCTGATCGGTGAACTTCTTCGTGTGAGCGTTCCAGACCTCCTCGTCCGACTTGACGAAGCCCGACCACCGGAGCAGACGCAGGTTCGCGCCCGGTTCGGGCTTGAACGGACCCTGGGCCATCCCCTGGGCGTGGGCGCGCGTGGCGAAGATCCGGCTGCCGAGGCTCGCCCCGGCAAGGCCGGCGCCCCACCCGAGGACCGTGCGCCTGGTGACGTGTCGCATCACAGCCTCCTCCATTGCGAACTACGTTCTGGAACCTCCGAAGCATTGTTATGCGCGCCCGCGACCGCTGTCAACAACGCCAGGCGCTGCGCTACCCTGGTCGCCTGGCACAAGGGAGGTGGCTGACATGGCGGAGATGCGGGAGCGGGTTGCGCTCGTGACCGGGGGGTCGCGGGGGATCGGGCGGGCGATCGCGGAGCGGCTGGCGGCGCGAGGCGTGCGGCTGGCCATCGCCAACCGCGATCCCGGGCCGGCGGTGGACGAGCTGCGGCGCGAGGGGATCGAGGCGCTGGCCGTGCCGACCGACCTCGCCGTCGACGACCCTGCGGCGGCGGTCGAGCGGACCGTGACGCACTACGGGCGGATCGACATCCTGATCCACTCCGCCGGCACCAACATCCGGAAGCCGGCCCTCGAGTTCACGCTCGAGGAGTGGCGGCGGATCCAGCGCCTCAACGTCGAGGCGGCGTTCGTGGCCGCCCAGGCGGCGGCGCGCCACATGCTCCCCCGCCGGTGGGGCCGCGTCGTCTTCGTGGCGTCCATCATGTCCTTCCACGGCGGCCTGCCGGCGGTGCCGATCACCGCGTACACCACGAGCAAGGCGGCGCTCCTCGGCCTCACGCGCGGCCTCGCCAAGGAATGGGCGGCGGCCGGCGTGACGGTGAACGCGCTCTGCCCCGGCTACACGCGGACCGAGTTCACGGCGGCCGTCCAAAAGAACCCGGCCCTCGACGAGGCGATCACGCGCCGCATCCCGGCCGGCCGCTGGGCCGAGCCGGACGACGTCGGCGAGGCCGGCGCCTTCCTCTGCTCCGACCAAGCCGGGTACATCACCGGTCAGAGCCTCGTCATCGACGGCGGCTTCCTCGTGAACTAGACGGGCCCGGCCGTCTCGCGGCGCACGCGTCGACCGCGACGACGGGCTTCGCCGGCCGGCCGAGCAGACGCCGGCACGTTCACGCGTCCTGGCCGGTGCCGCGCGAGGAGCGGCGGCGGTGCTGCTCGAGCCGTGCATCGGCCTCGGCGGCGTCCGCGGCCGCCTGGTCGGTGCCTCCCGCCCGGTCGAGGCCACGTCGGCGCGTGGTCCCCAGGGGCCGGCGCCGGCGCGGCGCTTTACACCCGGGGCCCCCCGTGATAGCCTCGGCGCCAACTCACCTGCTGCACGCCGGCTCGCCCCCCGCACTGCGCGTCGTGGGGGGCGCTGCCGATCACGAACCCATCTCGCCGACGGAGGTGCGCGTGACGACGCGTGCCCTGAGAAGCCGCACCTGGTTCGGGCGCACGGACCTCGACGGCTTCATCCACCGCTCCTGGCTCAAGACCGAGGGCTTCAGCGATGTCCTCTTCGACGGGCGCCCCGTCGTCGGCATCGCCAACTCCTGGTCCGAAATGACCAACTGCAACGCCCACCTGCGCCAGGTGGCCGACGCGGTGAAGCGGGGGGTCCTCTCGGCCGGCGGCTTCCCGCTCGAGTTCCCCACGATCTCGCTCGGCGAAGTCCTCATGAAGCCGACGACGATGCTCTTCCGCAACCTCATGGCGATGGACGTGGAGGAGTGCATCCGGGCCTACCCGATGGACTCGGTGGTGCTCCTGTCGGGCTGCGACAAGACGACGCCGGCCATGCTAATGGGGGCGATCTCCGCCGACATCCCGTCGATCATGCTCACGGGCGGCCCGATGCTCCGGGGGGAGTGGCGGGGCGAGCGGCTCGGCTCGGGGACCGACGCCTGGCGCCTCTGGGCGGAGCGGCGGGCCGGGAACCTGACCGACGAGGAGCTGTCGGAGGCCGAGAGCTGCATGCATCGCTCGGCCGGGCACTGCATGGTCATGGGCACCGCGTCCACCATGGCCTCGGTCGTCGAGGCGCTCGGCATGACGCTGCCCGGCAACGCGGCCGTCCCCGCCCCCGATTCGCGGCGGCTGCGACTGGCCGAGCTGACCGGCCGCCGGGCCGTGGAGCTGGCGCTCGCCGGCGGGCCCCGCCCCTCGGAGATCCTCACGTCCCGGGCGTTCGACAACGCCATCCGGGCGCTCCACGCCATCGGCGGGAGCACCAACGCGGTCATCCACCTCATGGCCTTCGCCGGCCGGCTCGGCCTGCCGCTCCGGCTCGAGCGGTTCGACGAGCTGTCGCGCACGACCCCCTTCCTCGTGAACCTGAAGCCGTCCGGCACCTACCTCATGGAGGACTTCTACTACGCCGGCGGCCTGCCCGCGGTGCTGAACGAGCTGATGCCGCTCCTCCACGGCGACGCGCTCACGGTCAACGGCAAGACGATCGCCGAGAACAACGCCGGTTCGCGCTGCCACAACCGCGACGTCATCCGGCCGCTCGCCGAGCCGCTCGGCGCCGAAGGCGGGCTCGTCGTCCTCTTCGGCAACCTCTGCCCCGACGGCGCCATCCTCAAGCAGTCGGCCGCCTCGCCGCACCTCCTGCGCCACCGCGGCAAGGCGGTGGTGTTCGCGGACCACGCCGACCTGCACCGCCGCATCGACGACCCGAACCTCCCCGTCGACGCGCGTTCGGTGCTCGTGTTGCAGCACGCAGGGCCCAAGGGGGCACCCGGCATGCCCGAGTGGGGGGCGGCGCCGATTCCCAGGCGCCTCCTCGAGCAGGGGGTGCGCGACATGGTTCGCATCTCGGACGCCCGGATGAGCGGCACCTCCTACGGGACGGTGGTGCTGCACGTGGCGCCCGAGTCGGCCGTGGGCGGCCCCCTGGCCCTCGTGAAGGACGGCGACGAGATCGAGCTGGACGTGCCGGGCCGGACGCTCACGCTGCGGGTCCCCGAAGAGGAGCTGGCGCGGCGGCGAGCCGCCTGGCGGCCGCGCCCACCCCGCTTCACGCGCGGCTACGGGCACCTCTTCCTCGAGCACGTGCTCCAGGCGAACGAGGGCGCCGACTTCGACTTCCTCAAGGGACGGACGCCGGTGAAGCCCGAAGACACGGCCGGCCCGTCGCACTCGTAGGCCGGGCGCCGTGCCGGTCGTCACCATCGGCGAGGCGATGGTGTCCCTGGTGCCGCTCGCGTCCGGGCCCCTGCGGCACGTGCGAACGTTCGACAAGCACGTGGGCGGCGCCGAGTTCAACACGGCGGTGGCGCTCGCGCGGCTCGGCACCCCCTCGCGCTGGGTGAGCCGCGTCGGCGAGGACGAGTTCGGGCTCGAGATCGTCCGCACGGCCCGGGCGGAGGGGGTGGACGTCACGTTCGTCCGCGCCGACCCCGAGGCGCCGACCGGCGTCTACTTCCGCGAGTACGGCGGCCCGGCCGGCACCCGCGTCTTCTACTACCGCCGCGGCTCGGCCGCCTCCCGCATGACGCCGGACGACCTCGACGGCGCCTTCGCCGACGCGACGGCGCTCCACGTCTCGGGCATCACCCCCGCCCTCTCGGCCTCCTGCCGCGACACGGCGCTCGCGGCGGTGCGGCTCGCCCGCGAGGCGAAGGTGCCGGTGAGCGTCGATCCGAACATCCGGCGCAAGCTCGTCGCGGCCGCCGACGTGCAGCGGCTCCTGCGGCCCCTCGCCGACGCCGCGGACGTCCTCGTCGCGGGCGAGGAGGAGCTCGAGGCGCTCTACGGCGCCGGCCACGCCATCGCCGTCGACCCGAGCGGCGTCGCCGGCGCCGACTTCGCCGACACCGACGAGGCGCACCTCGCCCGCCTGTACCCCCTCCTCGAGCGGACGCGCGCGGCCGGCCCGGCCGTCGTCGTCTGCAAGCTCGGCCTCGACGGCGCAGTCGCCTGCTCGGCGGACGGCCTGGTCGCGCAGTCGGCCCTCCCCTGCCCCGAGGTCGTCGATCCCATCGGCGCGGGCGACGGCTTCGATGCGGGCTTCCTGCACGTCTGGCTCGAGTCGCGGAACGTGGCCGAGGCGCTCCGGTGGGGGGTGGTGGTTGGGGCCTGCGCCGTCGCCGTGCGCGGCGACTTCGAGGGCTACCCCGACGCCGCCCGCGCCGCCGCCCTGGTGGCGCGCCTCTCGGCCGCGCGGCCCGTCGACGTCGAGCGCTGACCGGGGTCAGGTCTTTCCATTTTCCCGCGGAAAGGGTTGAAGCCTGGACCCGCTGGTAGAGACCTGACCTCGGGCGGCGCGGGCTAGCGGTCGGCGAGGAATTCTGCCACCGCCTTCACCCCGGCGTCCGTGTGGTCGGTGAAGAAGCCGTCGATGCCGGCCTCGAGGAAGGCGCGGATCTCGGTCTCGATGTCGCCGCGCGCGTTCGGGTCGGCGGAGCTTCGGAGGTTGGTCGGCAGGAACGTGTTCTCCGCGCGGAAGGTGTACGGGTGCACCACGAGGCCGGCGGCGTGCGCGTTCCGGACGAAGTCGGTGGCGTTGGCCGGGTCGAGGACGCCCCCGACGCGCGGGATGACGCAGGACTTCTCGGGGCCGACGCCGCCGGCGTGCCGGGCGATCTCGTGCAGGCCGGCCGGGGTCGCCATCCGGCCGTAGGTGAGGGTGCCGCCCGCGGCCACGACGTCGAACGGCCGGCTGTTCGCCCCGCCGAAGAGCTGCACGAGCGGGATCCTCGTCATGCGGCCCAGCTCCTCGAGGTTCGAGATCTCGAAGGACTGGATGAAGACCCGGTCGCGCTTCCCCTCGTACCCGTTCTTCTCGAGGATGCGCACCAGCGGCTCCTCCATCGAGAGCCCCAGGCTGTCGAAGTAGGTCGGGTGCTTGGTCTCGGGATAGATGCCGATCTTCCGGCCGGTCGCCTTCTCGAGCGCCTTGACCAGGTCGATCACCTCCTGGAGCGTCGGGATCTCGAACTGGCCGTCGAGGCGCGCGTTGCCCGGGCGCGTCCGGGGGATCCGCTCCCTGGCCCTGAGCGTCTTGATCTCGGCGAGCGTGAAGTCCTCGCTCCACCAGGCGGTGATGGTGTTGCCGTCCAGGACCTTGGTCGCCCGCCGGTCGGCGAACTCGGGGTGGTCGGCGACGTCGGTGGTCTCGTCGAGGACGTTCTCGTGGCGCGCGATCAGGTGGCCGTCCTTCGTCATGACGAGGTCGGGCTCGACGAAGTCGGCCCCCTGGAGGACGGCGAGGGCGTACGCGGCCAGGGTGTGCTCCGGGACGTAACCGCTCGCGCCCCGGTGGCCGATGACGATCGGCGCGCGGTCGCGCGGCCCGTGGTGGCGGTGGTGCCGGCCGGCAGACGCATCGCGGGCCAGGCCGGACTGGGCGAGCAGCGCCCCGCCCGCCGCGAGGAACAACGCCATGGCACGCATCATGTCGGGCTCCTGTCGTGAAGGTCGATTCACGGTACGCGGTACCGGTGACGGAGACGACAACGGAGTCTGAAGAGATCATGACACGGCGGGCGCTATCATGAGGACCATGCAGCCTCTCGACGCCATCCGGGAGCCGGGCATCGTCGCGATCGTGCGCCACGTCCCCGCGGACCGCATCGGGCCGCTCGCGCGGGCCCTGCAGGCGGGCGGCGTTCGTGCCATCGAGGTCACGCTCAACACCGAGGGGGCCATCGAGGCCATCGGCCGCCTCGCCGCGGAGCGTCCGGGCGACGTGGCGATCGGGGCCGGGACCGTGATGACGGCCGCGGAGGTGAACTCGGCCGTCGACGCCGGCGCCGCCTTCATCGTCTGCCCGCACACCGACGACGAGGTCATCGGCGCGGCCCGCGAGCGCCGCGTGCCGGTGATCCCGGGCGCCTACACGCCGAGCGAGATCGTCCGCGCCTGGCGCGTCGGCGCAGCCATGGTGAAGCTCTTCCCCGCCTCGAACGGCGGCCCGAGGTACCTGCGCGAGGTCCGGGCGCCGCTCGCCGACATCCCGATCGTCCCGACCGGCGGGGTCGGCCTCGACACCGCCGCCGACTTCGTGCGGGCCGGGGCGGTGGCGATCGGCGTCGGCTCGTCGCTCACGCCGAGGGACCGTATCGCCGCGGGCGACTGGCAGGCCATCACCGACCTCGCCGCCCGCTTCGTCGCCGCGGTGCGCGAGGGGCGGGCTGGCTCGTAGCGCGCCCGGGCAGGGCGTCACCTGCGGCTTCATCGTCCCGGCGGGCACACGCCGTCGGCGCCGACGCTCCGCTCCGCGCAGGTCGTGGCGCAGACCCCGCCTGACCGACGACGCGCCCGATCGCGTCCTCGCGCAGGCGGGTGAAGCGGTCCGGGCCGTCGAGCATCGGGTAGTGGCTCACGCCAGGCATCACGATGAGGTCGAACCGTGGCGCGTACCGGCGGGCCGCTCCGAGATCGGCCGGAAAGCGGTCGCCGTTGACGGCGACGACTCGCCATGGCCCGCAAGGTCCACGGCCCACCCGTGGAGGAGGACGACGTCCGGCTCTCCGGCCCCCGCGACTACTCTTCGACCAGCATGAGCCCCAGGAGACCGGCGAGGACCGCCGCCAGCCCGAGCAGGCGCTCCGGGGAGACGCCCCGGACGACGATGTCGAGCATCGCGGTCGCGCCCACCAGCATCCCCAACCTCGCCATGCGCGCCACGCTCGCCCCTCCGTCCATCGCCGCGGTATCGTCGCCGTACGGGGGAGCAGGGTTCATGCCAGCGCGCAAACGCGCACCAGGCACGTGCGGCGCGCGGCGCGGGCCTCGCCGCGCGATTCAGGTCGAAACGTCGATCGTTCAGGATGGAGCGGAGAGATGCGCATGGGCATCGAGATCTGCGGCTCTGAGATTCATCTGCGGCCAGCGCCGTCCCAAGCATTCGCGCCTCGCGGCCACGTCCTTGACATTCCACGCGCGCTCCTCCGCAAACGTGTAGCATCTCCCAGGATCCCTGGATACGCGTCGGACACCGAGGAAAGTCTGCGGTGACGCCATGCCCCTGGCGGCTCCCCCGCGTTGCCGCGAGTCTTGCCCACCCCGTACACCTCGGCGCGATGGCGGGGCTCCGCTTGTCGACCGCGGACGTGCGGGCCCGCGCCAGGCGCCTTCCCGCTAGCGGCTCCTTTCGGCCGACCTGCGCTCTCGCGGGCCGGAGCGCTAGCTAGTCTGCTAGCCCACCCACGTTGCCCTTGACAGGGGCGGAAATTCCGTCCAATATTATTGGCATGAAAACGCCGCGGATCCCGACGGCCGAGGACGTTCTCCCGACAATAGACCCACTCCTCCGCGCAATCTATGCCGCGCTAGAGGCGGGAACGCAGTCGGCGCGAGACTTCTTCGATTCTTTGGGGCAGCCGATTGATCCGTCCCTGGCACCAGCGTTAGTCCGCTATCACGCCAAGCTGTATCTCGATTCGGCAGGCCATCAGGTATCGGTCGTCGAGTTTGAGCGCGAGCCACTAGCGAACAACGGCTTGTGCCTGCATACGCCGGCGCACTCGATCCGTATCCTGAAGGCAGCCCTCAACGGGCGACCTCCGGTGCCTGGCCCCTCGAGGGCCAGAATAGCATTCTACAATCAGCAGCCATATCTCTTCCCATTCATGGAAGAGGAGCTAGCCCGAGCTCCGCTGAACCTTCTCGTGCTCTGGGACGTGACCCCGGCGTACGCTCTTAGGAGCCTTTCCCTCGTTTGTCCGAAGTCCGGGGACACCACGCGCGAATCGGTCGACTGGCATTGGCGCGTGGCGCTGGATCATCCCGCACTGGCTGTCCCGGTGTCCGACGCGGGAACGAGCCCCGACGACGACCTCGACATGCGCCTTGACGTACCCCAGGACGACGCGGGCAGCGAGCCGGGTGCATGATCAACGGCAATCGAGTTCGGCTCGCTCGCGAGCTGCGTGGACTAACGCAGACGGAGCTCGGACGTCGGGTAGGTCTTGCCCAACCGTCGATTGCTCAGGTCGAGGCGGGGCTCTTCGAGCCTTCTGACAGGGTACTCAAGCTGATTGCGCTTCAGACGGGATTCCCTCCGGCGTTCTTCCGTCGCACAGAGGACGCGGAGTTCCCAATGGGCTCTCTCTTGTTTCGCTCCCATGTAAGCGCATCGGCACGACTTCGGACTCAGGCGTATCAGCACGCAAGGATCATCTACCAAGTCATCATCGGCCTAGCCAGGCGCGTTCCGCTTCTTCCTATCGGGCTTCCCCGATTGAGTGAGGAACCTGGGGCTGCCGCGGCGATTGCCCGTAGCGCGCTTGGATTCTCACCAGAAACGCCGATCAAGAACCTTATCCGAGCACTCGAGCGAGCGGGCGTGCTCGTCATCGCATTGCCGACGGAAATAGAGGACGGCATTGACGCGTTCTCAGCCTGGGTGGGCGACGATACGAAGCGCCCGGTGATCGGCGTTGTTCCGGATCGCCCGGGCGATCGGCTGAGGCTCAGTGTGGCGCACGAGGTTGGCCACCTCGTCTTGCACAGCACGCCGCGTCCTCCTGGCAAGGAGCTTGAGGCTGAGGCGTTCGGCTTCGGAGCCGAGCTCCTCATGCCTGAAGCAGCTATGCGCGCCGAACTTGTTCCGCCGCTAACGCTGACCCACCTCTCGATGCTCAAGGCGCGGTGGGGAGTTGCTATCGCGGCGTTGATTCGTCGTGCACGGGATCTCGCCATCATCTCGCCTCGGCAGTACAGCTATCTCTTCGAGCAACTTGGCGCCAAAGGGTGGCGTACAAGGGAACCGGTACCGATCCCGGTGGAGAAGCCTCGCGCGCTCCGGAAGATGGCTGAGCTGGTCTACGGTTTGCCGATTGACTACCGGCGTATGGCTAACGACTTCGACCTGCCAGTTGGGATGGTCAGAGATATACTTGAAAATTACGCTGATCGCGGAAACGGCCTGGAGCGGGCCACTCGCGGATCTCGTCCAAAGGTCCTTCCGCTTCGTTCATCTGAAGGAGATCGGACGGGGCGCGATTAGTTCAAGTGGTGCAGGCAGCCTCACCTTCGCCAAGGACGCCGGGCGAGTGCCCGATGTGGGAGCCATTGGCTGCGAGCGGAGGACTCGAACCTCCACTTCTGGGGTCAAAGCCCAGCGGCCTCCCGTTAGCCGAGCCCGCAATGAAAGCGCCGCCACTTGGAACCTGGAAGGGCTCCTCGACCTTCTGGTCCGTCACCCCGGCAGTCGTCCCGCGCCCTGGGATCGCGGCGTTGACACGACCGCGCTGTTCTCGCTGCGCGGCAAGGATCCACGTATTCACGTTACGTCGCGCGGCCATGAGGACTGTACTGCAGGATGGGGTGCGAGGCGCAGGCTACCGCGACTTTCGCCCGGACTGCGCAGTGTGTGTCTTCGCGGCCTCGATCACGCGCGTTCCGGCGCCGACGCGCTTGAGTGCGTCGATATAGTCGGCTTTGATCTTGTCCATGCTTGCCGACTTAGGGGTCTGGGTCGCTGAGCCCGACTTCTTCTCATTTGGCTGCGACATGCTTCCCCCCTCCTTACCTCGCCTGTTTACAGAGTACCGCTATTGTGCTGGCCGTTTGCGCCAAGAGGCCCCTCACATAGCCATCGCTGTTCCAGAGAGCCCCGAAGGTCTCACCGGGGGCGTCCACAGAAACGCAACCGATAAACTTGCCTTTGGCATCGAGAATCGGAACAGCTCCAACGGCACCGTAGTGCTTAACCTTTTGGAACTCCTCATACGACAGGCCTATGCGCTCGTCAGGCGCCAACGCCCTCCACTGCTCTTTCGTACAGTATCTAAGCTTACCATGGACCTTCTCAAGGTCCAAGCCATATTCCTGTCTCCGTTCCCAGCACTTGCCGATCACCCCCTTTCCGCGTGTCCATCTTATGTGCGACGGCGTGTGTATGGCGACGCTCTCCCTCGCGATTCGGTAGAGAATCGGCTCCCATGGGCGCCGAAGCGGCCGCCGGACGAGAAAGGCGTTCACGCTCAGCTCGATCGCCACATCCCAATCTAGCTTCAGGACTCGTACGATCAGATACAGCGCTCCTTTCAGGCTCTGACGGACGTCGTTCTCAAATTGGAGCCGACGGCTCAGCCGGCGGTCGACGAAAGCCGCAGCCCAAGGCTCAACGATTCCAACGGCCAGCCCGGCTACAGCCGAGTGTACGACGTACTCGGGCATCGACACGATCGGCCATTTGATCTGATGCGCGGCGAGCG
Source organism: Thermodesulfobacteriota bacterium (assembly GCA_036381125.1). Lineage (GTDB taxonomy): Bacteria > DASVDK01 > DASVDK01 > DASVDK01 > DASVDK01 > DASVDK01. The sequence goes on from DASVDK010000141.1 coordinate 16,008, forward strand.
CGGCCATGGATACCGCGCCTACCGAACCGCACAACAATCGGAGCCAAGTGAACATCCGCCATGTCCCCAAGGACGATGCCGAAAGCTCTCTAGAAGCCTCGCCTTTCCGATCGGTGCCATCGGTTGGACTCTCGCACAGAGTGGGACTCGTGTCACTCGGTTTTTTGCTGAACGAGCAATGTCGGTGTGGGAACTGCTCGACATCCCCTCGGTACCCAGAGCCCTCGCCCAGCCGCCAGCGCCTTCCGCCGCGCGGCCTTGAAATGGTCCTAGTGGTGGTAGGGGAACCCGCGCGTATACTGGAAGCTGTAGTAGTGTCAAGCGACAGGAGAGCCTAACCCCCTTACGTCAGTAAATCTGACCCCCTCGGATCGGGCTCAAGTCCTCGTCGTGGTGACTCCGAAGAGCCCCGCCTTGCGCTTCTGCTTGAGTCGATAGCTGTCGCCCTGGATGAGCAGCGTATGGCTGTGGTGCAGCAGGCGGTCGAGGATCGCGGCCGCCAGCACCTCATCGCCGAAGACCTGCCCCCATTGCGGCACGAGCTGGTTAGTCGTGATGAGCAGGCTGCCCCGCTCGTAGCGTCGGGCCACGAGCTGGAAGCAGAGATGGGCGCTGCGCCGCTCGAAGGGGAGGTAGCCGAGCTCATCGATGATGAGCAGCTTGGGCTTGGCGAAGAAGGTCAACGTGTCGGCCAGCTGCCCCTCGCTCTCGGCCTTGGCCAGTCGGGCCAGCAGCGCCGTCGCAGACACGAACAGGGTCGAATGCCCGGTTTCCACCGCGGCGCGGCCGAGGGCGATGGCCAGATGGGTCTTGCCGACGCCGGGGGGCCGAAGATGAGCACGTTGTCGGCGCTCGCGATGAAGCGCCCCGTGGCCAGCTCGCGGACGAGCTTCTGGTCGATCGCCGGCTGGAAGCGGAAGTCGAACTCCTCGAGCGTCTTGACCGCGGGGAAGTGCGCGATCTGGATGCCCATGGCGACGCGCTTGCGCTGCTTGGCGGCGACCTCCTCGTCGACGACCTGGGCGAGGAAGTCGAGGTAGGCGGGCTGACTCCTCGCCGCCTCGGCCAGGAGCGCATCGAGCCGGAGGGCGACGTGGCCCAGCCGCAGTCGCCCGAGGGCGTCGACGACCCGCGCGTGTGTCAGCTCGACACTCATCGCCCCGCCTCCTCGACCACGGCGGCGTAGTCGGCCAGCTGCCGGCCGAGGGCCGCCAGCGGGCTCGCCCCCGCCTCAGGGAGGGCTGGCGGCATCGGCCGCCGCCACAGCCCGGCGTAGTGGGCCGGGTCGGTGACCCGGACATGCGGCTCGCGGGCGCGGACGTGCTCGGCCACCAGGGCCGCGCCGTGATAGATCCGCACCGTCGTCTCCCCGACGACGACCTCGACCCGGTCGCGCACCAGCCGGTGCGGCACGCTGTAGCGGACGGTGTCGACGTCGACCAGGGCGTCGGCGGCCACCCGGCGCACGAGCCGCCGCTCACGCGTCGGCAGCGGGCGGGCCGGCAGCGGGCGCAGCGCTGCCTGCTCGGCGCGCGTGAAGCGGTCGGCGGGCCGCTCGTGGGTCGTGCCGTGGAGGCGCTGATCCGCCTCGGCCATCCACCGGGCGAGGTGGGCCTCGAGGGCGGCGAGGCTGTCGAAGGTCCGGCCGGCCAGGCCATTGTGCTTGACGTAGCCGATGCCCGACTCGATCTTGCCCTTGGTGCGCGCCCGGTACGGGGCACAGGCGCGGGGCTCGACGTCCCAGTCGCGGCAGAAGGCGAGGAAGCTGGGATGGAAGCGGACGGCGCCCGTCACACGGTCGCGCTCGAGGACCAGCGGGCGGGCGTTATCGACCAGGAGCGTCCGGGGCACCCCGCCGAAGTGCCGGAAGGCGGCGGCGATCCCCTCGCGCCAGTCGTCCTGGCGCTCAGCCAGGAAGCGGCGGACGAAGAGCCGGCGTGAGTAGCCGAGCACCGTGACGAGCAGATAGACGCGCACGCGCTGGCCGGCGATCAGGACGCCCTGCTCCCCGAAGTCGACCTGCAGCTGGGCGCCGGGGGCGGTCTCGAAGCGCACCGTGGCGAGCGCGGCCGCCCGCTGCTGCCGACGCCGCTCGGCCACGGCCCGCTGCACCGTCCGGACACTCACCCACACGCCCTGGTCCGCCAACAGCCGCGTCACGACCACCGCATTGCCGGCGGCCGTCGTCTCGAAGAGGCGGACGGCCTCGGCCTGGGCGGCGGGATCGAGGCGCCGGCGTCCGGGCCGGGTCTGCACCTGGGCCGCCGGCCCGCCCCGGAGATAGCGCCGGACTGTATTACGCGCGACGCCGAGCGCCCGGGCGATCCGCTTGGCGCCCCAGCCCCGCTCGGCCAGGATCCGCACCTGGCGCACCACCTCCGGCTCGATCATCGGCACCTCCGGCAGAGGTGCCACCGTACCCCCTCGCGTCTCCATCTCTGCCTCCTCCGGTCGACGAGGGGGTCAGGATTACTGTCGTCAGGGGGATCGTATTACTGGCGCCTGTCAAGTAGTTCGTGTACCGCCCGCGACTACCAACTCAGCGAAGTCAGGATCGTTGGGCAGGATCAGTCAGGATCAGTTTAGGGGACAAGCCGCCAGAGGACGTCCCATGCCGGGCCTACCCGCACTGCCCAGCTTCCCCTGGGCCTATGGTGGTTGAGGGATACGGGGGAACTGGAGCGGGCTGAAGATGGCGCAGCCCGCGACGCAGCCGTAGCAGCTGCGTGCGCTACCAGCTAACCATCTTCGACCATATCCGGGGAGTCTTCCGGAAATCCTGAGGGCATCATCAACGATTCGCGCGTTCGCCACGGTACCCGGTTCGGCTCCGGTTGCTCCGTCCACTCCAGGAGCCACCGCCGAGTCACGTGTGGGTACCCACCCGGCTGTGTCCCATCGATGGAGGGCCTCTTGAGGTGCTCGGCGACGGCCTTGAGCCACGTGTAGGCCCCGATGACCTGCTTGCCGACGTCCTCGCCCAGGCCGAGCTCGGCACCCGTCGCGTGGTAGACGGTGATGCAGCCTAGCTTCGTCCGATCCCCGAAGACGTGGAAGACCTTGGGCTCTCTGTACTTCGATATCAGGTCGTGGATGGCCGCCGCGTAACTCCAGGCGGCCGCTGCGGCGGGCGCGGCCGGCTCCAGCACGGTCATGTCGAGATACCGCCGGTCGCCCCAGATCGTGGTGACCTCGAGCGCCACGGCGGTCACCAGGCGCAGCGCGCTCGCCCGGTCCGGGAACGCCCCGACGGCCTTCACCCGGCGCTGCACCTCACCGTGCAGCCGCTCGAGGGTGTTGGTCGTGCGGATCCGGAGCCAGTGGGCCTTCGGGACGGCGTAGAACTGGGTGGCGGCGGTGCAGCCGCCCTCCAGCACCGCCATCGCCTCAGGCAGCTGGGGGCGCCAGCGTCGGAGCACCGCGTCAAGCCGCCGCTTCGCCTCGGCCAGACTCGGCGCGTCGAAGAGGGGGCGGAGTTCCCGCGCCAGGCGGGCGCGCAGGCGCGGGGGTGTCTGCGTGAGGACGTTGCGGAGCAGATGCCCCGTGCACCGGTGCTGGCGGGCCTCCGGGAGCCACCGGCGCACCGCCGCGGCCAGGCCCTTGTGGGCGTCGGCGATGATCAGCTGGACGCCGTGGAGCCCGCGGTCCACCAGCTGCGTGAGCAGCTCGCTCCAACTCGCCTCCGCCTCCGACGGCCCGAGGGCGACGCCCAGGAGCCGGCGGTGCCCATCGGGGCCGACGCCGTAGGCGACCAGCGCCGCCACGTGCTCGACCGTCCGCGCCCATCGGGCCTCGAGCAGCGTGGCGTCGAGGTAGAGGTACGCGATCGGCTCGGCGATCGGCGCCGTCCGCAAGGCCGCGATCCGCTCGTCGAGCCGCTTCGTCACCCGGCTCACCGTCGAGCGGCTGACGGCCTCGCCCAAGAGCGCCTCGGTCACCGTCGCCATCTTCCGCTGGGAGACGCCCTGCACGTAGGCTTCCGTGATCGCCGCATCGACATCGCCGGTGCGCCGCGGGTAGCGGCCCAACACCTCGCCGGCGCTGCCTCCCTCGCGGGCGCGGGGGACCTGGAGCTCGACCAGGCCCATCGACGTCATCAGGCGTCGCAGGTAGGTCCCGTTACGCACGTCCTTGCGCTCGCCCAGGCGCTGCCAGCGCCCGGCGCCGACCAGCTCCCGGATCTCCTCCTCGAGCAGCGACTCGAGGGTGGCGGATGGCCCCCCGAAAGAGCGCCCGCAGATCGGTGCGGATCGCGTCTTGCGTCGGAACCTGAACCTCGCCAGACTCGTCCATGGGAAGCCTCCTCCCCCTCGCCGCCAGCGAGGGCCGGTCTCGAGAGAACCTTGGAGGAGCTTCCCCCTTCCCCAGGCAGTCGTCCAGTACTGCCTTTTACACAATTATCGGGACACCACCAGATGATGCGCATCGGCATCGACCTCGGCGGCACCAAAATCGAGGGGCTCGCGATCGACGAGGCGGGCGCCGAGCGGGGGCGCGTCCGGATGCCGACGCCAAGGGACGACTACGAGGCCTCGCTCGCGGTCATCGCGGACCTCGTGGCGCGCCTCGAGGGCGAGGCGGGCGATCGGGGGACCGTCGGCGTCGGCGGCCCGGGTGCGATCTCGCCCGTGACCGGTCGCGTCAAGAACGCCAACTCGGTCTGGCTGAACGGCCGGGCGATCGACCGCGACCTCTCGGCGCGGCTCGGCCGGCCGGTGCGCTACGCCAACGACGCCAACTGCCTGGCCGTGTCGGAGGCGACCGACGGCGCCGCGGCCGGGGCCCGCCTGGTGCTCGGCGTGATCCTCGGGACCGGAGCGGGCGCCGGCATCGCCATCGACGGCCGCCCTCACGAGGGGCCGAACCGCGTGGCCGGCGAGTGGGGGCACAACCCCCTCCCCTGGCCCTCTCCCGAGGAGCGGCCGGGGCCGCCCTGCTGGTGCGGCCGGTCGGGCTGCCTCGAGACCTGGGTGTCCGGGACCGGCCTCGAGGCCGACTACCGCCGCGCCGGCGGCGGGGCGCTCTCCGCCGCCGAGATCGCGCGCCGGGCGGAGGCGGGCGAGGCGCTTGCCGCCGCGCGGCTCGCGGCCTACGCGGATCGCCTCGCCCGCGGTCTCGCCCACCTGGTCAACGTCCTCGACCCGGACGTGATCGTGCTCGGCGGCGGCCTGTCCAACGTGAGCCGCCTCTACTCCGCCCTCCCCGAGCGACTCCCGGCGTACGTCTTCGGCGGCGAGTGCCGGACGCCGGTCGTCCCGGCCCGCCACGGCGACTCGAGCGGCGTCCGGGGCGCGGCGTGGCTCTGGCCCCGCGGCGCGTCATGGTAGGGGGTCGCATGGCCACCGCCGTGGTCCTGCCGCACGTCTTCGACGACCTCGCGCCCGAGCGCGCGGTCCTCGAGCCGCTCGGGATCGCCGTGATCGACGCGACCGGGCTCGACGCCCAGGCGACGCTCAACCTCGCGGCCGGCGCCGACGCGCTCCTGGTCCAGACCCCGGTGCGCGCCGACGCGGCGCTGATCGCCCGGCTCGCGCGCTGCCGGGTGATCGGGGCCTACGGGGTCGGTTACGACCACATCGACGTGGCGGCCGCGGCCTCGCGCGGGATCCAGGTCGTCCACGTCCCCGACTACGGCACCGAGGAGGTCGCGGAGCACACGCTGGCGATCGTTCTGGCCTGCCTGCGGGGCCTGCCGCGCCTCTCGGCCGGCGTCGCGGCCGGCCGCTGGGACTACATGGACGCAGGGCCGCTCCACCGCATCTCGGGGCGCACCCTCGGCATCGTCGGCCTCGGCCGCATCGGCGGCCGCGTGGCGGACAAGGCCCGGGCGTTCGGCTTCCGCCTCCTCGCCTGCGATCCGTACGTCCCGGCGGAGGCCTTCGCCGCCCGGGGGGCCGAGCCGAGGACGCTCGAGGCGCTCCTGGCCGAGTCGGACGTGGTGACGCTCCACACCCCGCTCACGCCCGAGACGCGGGGCCTCATGAACGCGCGGGCCTTCGCGCTCATGAAGCGCGGCTCGGTGCTCGTGAACGCCGCGCGAGGGGCGGTCGTGGACGAGGCGGCGCTCCTGGCGGCCCTCGACGAGGGGCGGATCGCGTCGGCCGGGATCGACGTGCTCCCCGAGGAGCCGCCGGCGCCCGACCACCCCCTCCGGCGCGACCGGCGCGTCATCCTCACGCCGCACGCCGCCTGGTACAGCGAGGAGTCGAAGGTCGCGCTCAAGCGCCTCCTCGCCGAGGACATCGCGCGGGTCCTGGCCGGCGAGCCGGCCCGCTGCCCGGTCACGCCCACGCGCTGAGGAGGGGATCCACGTGGAGACGGCGCTCGGGCGGACCGGCCGCATCGACAGGCTCGTCGACAACGCCGGCGTGGCCGGGATGGCGAGGCCGAAGGAGGGCAACCCCGACATGGCCGCCTACGCGGCCGCCGGGGCGGGCGTGCCGGGGTTCACCAGGGCGCTCGGCGCGGTCTTCGACATCTCCGGAGGGAGGGCGACCTGCTGATGGGCGTCACGACTCGCCTCGCGCGGCCGGACGACGCGGCCGCCATCGCGCGCATCTACAACGAGGGCATCGAGGACCGGGTCGCCACGTTCGAGACGGCGCTGCGAAGCGCCGAGGACATCGCGCGCCTCCTCGCCGAGCGCGGCGACCGCTATCCCACGGTCGTGGCCGAGCGAGACGGCGCGGTCGTCGCCTGGGCCGGCTGCGGCCCCTACCGCAGCCGCGCCTGCTATGCAGGGATCGGCGAATTCTCCGTGTACGTCGGCCGGGAGGCCCGAGGGACGGGCGCCGGCCGCGCCGTGCTGGCGGCGCTCATCGCGGAGAGCGAGGCGCGCGGTCTCTGGAAGCTCCTCTCCCGGATCTTCCCCGAGAACGCCGCGAGCCTCGCCCTCTGCCGGCGGCTCGGCTTCCGCGAGGTCGGCGTCTACCGCCGCCACGCCAGACTCGACGGCGCCTGGCGCGACGTCGTCATCGTCGAGCGCCTCCTCTGCGAGGCGCTGTCGGATCCCTAGACCTTCGCGGCCACCGCCTCCACCTCGACGAGCCACTCGGGGTTCGCGAGCCCTGCGACGACGACGAGCGTGGAGGCGGGCTTCAGATCCCGGAGGTGGCGCGCGCGCACCTCGCGGAACGTGCCGACGTCCTCCTGCCGCACCAGGTAGGCGTTCAGCCGGACGATGTCGGAAGGCCCCATTCCGCCGTCCGCCAGCACGGCCAGCACGTTCCTGAACGCCTGGTCGATCTGGCCTTCGATCCCCTTCACCACCGTCCCGTCCGGCCTGACGCCCACCTGCCCCGAGACGACGAGCCACCGAGCCCCGGGCGGCACCTCGGTGGCGTGGCTGTACGGCGAGGCAGGTGTGTGGACCGTCGTCGGGTTGCGCCTGGTCAGCATCTGCGACCTCCGTTCGAAGACGGCGCTCGGGCGAGGCTCGCCGAGGGCGTACGGCGTCTCGCCCGTCGCTCCGTACAGCGCCTGCGTCGCGAAGCCGGCCGCTTCGACGAGGCGCCGGACCTCGGCCACAGTGTAGACGGCATGCCGGAGCGCCGCCGCCGCACCGCCTCGGCCCTGCTCTTGCCGAAGCAGGAGGCGCCGTCGAAGGGAGCGGCGTGCCGACTGGCGCGGCACCCGGTTGACGAGCCAGAGGGCCGTGCCGGCGAGCACGCCGCCCCCGAGTTGCGAGGCCTCGAGCCGCTCGCCCAGGACGGCATACGAGAGGAGCACGGTGAAGAGCGGCGCGAGGAAGAGGAAGGTGCTGGTCCGCGCGGCCCCGCCCCACTGGAGGGCCAGGAACCAGAGGCCGAACGAGTCCGAGGAGGCCGGGACGGCGACGACGAACAGGCCGGCCGAGCCGACCAGCATCTGCCACAACGTGAGCGTCGAGGCCGGCACCGGCGCCCGGAGCCGCCTGGCGACGATGGCCGCGCCGGCGAACGCGAAGGCCGAGCCGAGGGCAGGAGGTCGCCCGCCAGGGCCGAGATCCCCTCCGCCTTCCCGATGGCCAGCGCCACGATCGCGATGCCGCCCCAGGCCGCCCGGGGCGGGAGGAGGCCGTCGCGCAGCGCCAGCGGCAGGAGCGCCATGGTTGACGACCATGATACAGGCACGCTCGCAGCCCGCCGGCATCGCGGCTCCAGGATCGCGCCACGCGACGGCCGCGCCGGCGACGTGTCGCGGCCCCGTTCGCCGGCGCGTGCGTTTTTGTACGGCGCGCGAGATCACGGCTCGCATAACTCATCGAATACACGGAGGTTTCCTTCCCTGGCACGCCTGATGCTCCCATGGCACCCGAGGAGGTGCCTCATGTTGATCGAGGTGGTCGAGGAGATCCTCCGGGACATCGCGCTCGCCGTCCTCTGGCTGACGGCCGGGGTCGTCGTGCTGAGCCTGGCCTCGTCCGTCGCCATCGTCGGCATCGGCAGCGTCCTGCGCGGCCGTGCCGCCCGCGCGGAGCCGGCCGTGCCGGCCGCCGCCGCGGCCCTCTGCCCGCCGCAGGCAGCCGCGGCGCTCTGCCCGCCGGAGCCGCCGCAACCGCGCCCGTAGCAATCCGCCGCGGCCCGCCCTATTCTCAGAACCCGGGGAGGCTGCGGGCATGGACAAGCGGGCAGTGATGGGCTTCGTCGCCGGGTTCGTCGCGGTCCTGGTCTTCCACCAGGCGATGGTCGGGATCCTCTACGTTCTCGGCGTGATCGGGGCGCCGCCCTACCGGCTCGCGCCGGTCCCGCCGTTCGGCGTGCCGTCGGTGATCAACTCGGCCTTCTGGGGCGGCGTCTGGGGGATCGTCTTCGCGCTCGTCGAGCGCCGCTTTCCGAGGGGCGGCGGCTACTGGCTCGCCGCGCTCGTCTTCGGCGCCGTGGGGCCGCCGCTCGTCGCGTGGTTCGTCGTGGCACCGCTCAAGGGGCTGCCGGCCGGCCCGCCTGCCGGGGCGCGCCTGCTCATCGCGCCGCTCATCAACGGCGTCTTCGGGGTCGGGATCGGCCTCTGCCTGCGCGTGCTGCGGGCCGGCGTCTCACGCCGCCGGTAGCTCCCGCGCGTCGAGGCGGCCGGCCTTCCGGAGGGCCTGGAACTCCTCGATCGTCTGCCGCAGGCCGTCCGCGAAGCTCGTACGCGGCCTCGGCCCCAGGTCCCGCTGGTAGCCCTCGTCGGAGAGGGCGGCCGGGAACGGGATCGGCGTCGGGTCGTAACTGATGAGCCCCTTCGCGCCCGGCAGCGTCGCCTCGATGAGTCCGGGGATGTCGGCGATGGCGACCGACTCGCCGTGGAGGTTGTAGACGCGGGCGCCGTCGAGCGAGCTGTTCGCCGCGGCGATCAGCGCGGCGGCCACGTCGGCCGTGTAGACGAGGTCGCTCGCGCCTCCCCAGCGGATCCGGAAGGGCCGCCCGAGGACGGCCGCCTTGATAGCGAGCGTCGGATCGGCCGTGAGGCCGAAGTCGCGCCCCGGGCCGTACACCGAGAGCGGCCGGAAGCCGATGGAGGGGATCCGGCTCTCCGCCCAGTAGACCTTCGCGCAGTCCTCGTTGGCCACCTTGTAGACGCCGTAGTGCGTGGCCGGCAGGCGGGCGGCGTCGTCGCCGACCGGGCCGTCGTAGAGCGACGCCGGTCCGAACACCGCGGCCGAGGAGACGTAGACCACCCGCTCCACCTGCCCCGGGTTGGCCTTCACCGCCTCGAAGACGTTGTTGGTGCCGATGACGTTCACGCGGGCGCCGCCCACCGGGTCCTGCCGGCAGAGCGGCACCTGCCAGGCGGCCAGGTGGATGATGCGGGTGATCCGGTGCTCGCGGACGACCCCGGCGAGCCGCTCGCCGTCGGCGATGTCGCCCTGGAGCAGCGTCGCCTGCCGCAGGCGGTCGTCCCCGGCGATCATGCGGACCCGCCACGGGTCGGTCCCGAAGTCGAGCAGCACCGGCCGCTCGCCGGCGTCGACCAGACCGCGGACGACCCAGGCGCCGATGCAGCCGAACGCGCCGGTGACGAGGGTCCGCGGCATCATCGGACCCCCGCCCAGGCGGCCAGCCCGTGCCGGAAGGCCGGCAGCGGGAGGTCGGCCAGGTGCCCCTCGGCCGTGAAGGCCATCGGCTGCGGATCGGAAAGCGGCTCGAGGCCCGCGCGGCCCTGCCCCTCGGTCTGCCAGAGCGACTCGGACACCCACATCTCCTCGAGGTGAAGCGTGCTCTCGATGCGCACGAGCCGCGCGGTGGCCGGCTCGACGCGGTTCGCGGTGGCGACGGCGAGCGCGATGGCGTCGCGATCGTTCATCATCCAGATGGGGGTCTTGCCGCCCCCCAGCTCCGTGCTCGTGATGATGTTGGTCCAGTACTTCTGGTAGTCGATGTTCTCGAGCACCGCCCGGGTCGTCACGTCGGCCAGCCCGAGGCCGCAGGCGTTGCCGTGCGTCCGCTCGGTGAGGCGCAGGACGACGAGCTTCTGCGGGTTCCTCGGGTCCTGGATGTGGCGGACCGAGTACCGGCCGGTGACGTTGGGGTCCATGCCGGCGCCGCTCACGTCCTTGCCGAGGTAGTCGACGACGAGCACGTCGAGCCGGCCGAAGGGGATCGTCGCCATGAGGTCCCGCGACATCTTCAGGAGCTCCGGCTCGCGCGCGAGGATCCGCTCGGCCGGCACCGCCTCGATGCGCGCCACGTCCTCCCGCGCGTTCTCCACCGTGGCGATCCCGCCGAGCACCTTGCCGGTGTCGAGGATGAGCCGCGCGGCGGCCGGGATGGTCTCGTGGAAGGTGTCGAAGCCCCGCTTGTGGATCACGGCGGCGCCGGTGTGCTTCCCGTAGCCGATGACGAGCATCTTGCAGAGCCCGCTCTCGACCGGCCCGTGGAAGTCGGTGTGGACCTTGATGCGGTTGACGGGGAGGAGGAAGTCGGCCTCGAGCGCCGCCTTCGACTGGTGGACCGGGAAGCCGCCCGGCGTGACGCCGATCTGGACGGTGTCCATCTCGGCGCGGAACGGGACCCCCATCGTCTCGGGCGTCACGCCGTAGCCGGCCAGGACCTCCATCTGCCCCTCGGGCGTCCCGCCGCCGTGACTCCCCATGGCGGGCACGACGTAGGGCTTCGCCCCCCGGGCCTTCAGCTCGTCGACGACGGCGCGGGTGATCTCGGCGATCCGGGCCACGCCGCGGCTGCCGACACCGACCGCCACGGTCTGGCCGGGGCGGATCCGGCCGTCGAAGACCTTCATCTCGCGGGCGACCGCGTCCCTGACCGGCGCCTCGCGCGTCGCGTCGAGCCGCTGGCGAATGCGCCGCACCTCCGGAAGGGGCAGATCGAGGCCGCCGTCTACGACGTTGAATGCCATGGGGCCCTCCTGCTGTGCCGGGCGCCTCCGGCACCGGGTCCGACCTGATGGTAGCGCCGAGGCCGACCAGGGCGCGACTTGCGGGCGAGGCCCCCCATTGCGTAAGATGCGACACCGATGCCGTCCAGAACGGCGTTCTCAAAAAAGGCAGCGATCCATGTCCAACCGGGAGAGGGCAATCTCATGAGCAGATCGACTGGCATCCGCCTCGCGGCCGTCGGCGTGGCCCTCGGCCTCCTCGCGCCGATCGCCGCGCTGGCACAGTCCAGGGCGCACGCGGCGCGGAAGATCGAGCGAGGCAAGTACCTGGTGATGATCGCCGGCTGTCACGACTGCCACACGCCGGGCGGCCTCTACGGCGCGCCCGACATGTCCCGCGCGCTGGCAGGCAGCGAGGTCGGCTGGCAGGGGCCGTGGGGGGTCAGCTACGGCAGGAACCTCACGCCCGACCCGGAGACCGGCATCGGCAAGTGGAGCGAGGCGGACATCGTGCGCACGCTGCGCACCGGCTCCCGGCCAGACCGCACGCCGCTGCTGCCGCCCATGCCGTGGCCCAACGTCGCCCACATGACGGACGCCGACCTCGGGGCGGTCGCCGCCTACCTCAAGTCGCTGCCGCCGGTGAAGCACGCCGTCCCGGCCAGCGTGGCCCCGGGCGGGCAGCCGGCCGGCGCGGTGATCCCGTTCCCGCCCCCGCCCGCCTGGGACGCGCCCCGCGCGTCCCAGTAGACCCGCGCCTCAGTCGAGCAGCGAGTCGAGCCCGCGCCGCAGGCCCGGTCGCTCCCCCACTCTGCGGATCGCGAGCAGTGTGCCGGCCACGTACGGCCGTGGGCTCGACCCGGCGTCGTGCCGGATCGTGAGCCGCTCGTCCGGGGCGCCGAACACCGCCTCGCAGGCGAGCACGTACCCCGGCAGCCGCACCGAGTGCACGCGCGTGCGGCCGACCTCGGCCCCGCGCGCCTCCCGCGGGCCGAAGAGGTGCTCGATCGGGACGGAGGTCGGGTCCTGGCGCACCTCCGAGAGCCGCTCGGCCAGTTCCCGCGCCGTGCCGCTCGGCACGTCCGGCTTGCCGGCCGAGGCGTAGTCGAGCACCTCGACGTCGGCGACGTAGCGCGCCGCCATGAGGGCGAAGCGCTGCATGAGCGTCGCCGTGATGGAGAAGTTGCCGGCGGCGAGGACGCCGACGCCGCGATCCCGGGCGGCGCGATCGATCTCCTCGTAGTCGGCGGCGGTGAGCCCCGAGGTGCCCACCACGACCGACCGGCCCGCGGCGACGGCGGCCAGCACGTGGCCCTTCACGGCGTCGGGCCTCGTGTAGTCCACGACCACGTCGCTCGGCGTGGCGAGCGCCTCGGCAAGGGTCGGCACGACCGTCACCCCCAGTGGCGATCCGCCGGTCGCGACACCGACGTCTTGCCCGGCCGCACCGCGGGCAACCGCGGCGGCGAGCGTGAGGTCGGGCGCCTCCGCCACGGCGCGCACCAGCTCGCGTCCCACCCACCCGGTCGCCCCCCCCAGCGTCACGGCAATGGTCATGGGACGACGCTACTGGAGGACGAACCGCATGTCCACCAGAGGATCCGCGAGCGTCTCCGACCCGCGGCCCGGTCCCCGACCAGCCGCCTGCCTGCAGGGCGGATCGATACGCTGGCAGCCGGTCGATCCTGGTCGACGAAGACGAAGGTGGAGCCCGGCGGCACGAGGCGCGGGGCGGACCCGCTTCGGCCCGTGGAACCGGCCGTCTGGAAAATGGAAAGACCTGACCCCATGGAAAATGGAAAGACCTGACCCCTAGGAGCGGCGCTCGTCCGTCCACGGCGCTCGCCCGTGCCGGGTCCGCGGGGCCGGCAGGTCGGCGAGGCGGCCGTCGGCCCCGAAGGCCATCGGCTCCGCCTCGGCGAGCGGCTCGATCTCGGGGTGGTGGCGCCCTTCAGCCTGCCAGAGCGCCTCGGACACCCAGAACGTCTCGAGCTCGAGCGTGGAGCCGATCCGCACGAGGCGGGGGGCGCTCCGGTCGACGCCGGGAGCGGTGAGCAGGGCGAGGGCGATCGCCTCCCGGTCGGTCGGCACCCAGAGCGGCGTGCGCGCGGCGTCGAGCGACTGCGAGGCGACCGCGTTGGTCCACCCCTTCTGGTAGTCGATCGACTCGACCACGTCGCGCGTCGTGATGTCCGCGACGCCGAGGCCGTGCGCGTTGCCGTGCGTCCGCTCGGTGAGGCGGAGCACCACGATGCGCTGGGGCGCGAGCGGATCGACCCCGAGGTGACGGGCGGTGTGGCGGCGGGTCACGTTGGGGTCCATGCCGGTGCCGCTCACGTCCTTGCCGATCCGGTCGACGATCAGCACGTCGAGCCGGTCGAAGGGGATCCGCGGCAGGAGGGCGCGGGCCCGCTCGAGCAGCTCCGGCTCGCGCGCGGCGATCGCCTCCCCCGGCACCAGCTCCACGAGGGCCACCTCGTCGCGGGCGTTCTCGACGGTGGCGAGCCCGCCGAGGACGCGGACCTCCCGGAGGACCACGTCGAGCGCCGCCGGGATGGTGTCCGCGAGGCGGTCCATCCCCCGCTGGTGCAGCTCGGTCGCCCCGGCGTGCTTGCCGAAGCCGACGGTGAGCATCTTCGCGAGCCCGCTCTCGAAGCGCCCGTGGAAGCTCGTGTGCGGCTTGACGCGGTTGACGACCAGCACGGCGTCGGCCGCGAGCGCCGCCCGGCCGAAGTGCACGGGCAGGTCTCCATCGGCCACGCCGATCCGCACGGTCTCCATCGAAGGATCGATCGGCGCGCCGACCGACTCGGGCGTGACGCCGTACTCGGCCAGGACCCGGAGCTGCCCCTCGGGCGTGGCGCCGCCGTGGCTCCCCATCGCGGGCATGACGATCGGCCTTGCGCCGCGCGCCTCGAGCGCCTCGACGGTCGCCCGGACGAGCGCCGCGAGCGAGGCGAGCCCCCGGCTGCCGACGCCGATCGCCACGGTCATCCCGGGCCGGATGCGCCCGTCGAGCTTCGCCATCTCGCGGCGCACCGCCGCCGCCACGTCGGCCTCCCGTGTGGCGTCGAAACGCTGGCGGACGTGCCGCCAGGCCGGCAGCGGGAAGTCGAGCGGTTCGCTCGTGATGGTGAACGGCATGGCGCACTCCTAGCCCGCGATCCGCGCCTCCTCGGCGTCGCGGAACTGGCGGCGGTAGAGCCGCTCGTAGAGGCCGCCCCGGGCGAGGAGCGCGTCGTGCGTCCCCTCCTCCACCACGCGGCCCCGGTCGAGGACGACGAGGCGATCGGCCCGCCGGACGGTGGAGAGCCGGTGGGCGATGATGAGCGTCGTGCGGCCGGCGAGGAGCCGCTCGATGGCCTCCTCGACGAGCCGCTCGCTCTCGGCGTCGAGGCTGCTCGTGGCCTCGTCGAGGATGAGGATCGCCGGGTCCTTGAGGATCACGCGCGCGATGGCGATCCGCTGGCGCTGGCCGGCCGAGAGCGTGACGCCGCGCTCGCCGACGAGGGTCGCGTACCGGTCGGGGAGCCGCTCCACGAACTCCGCCACGTGCGCGGCGCGTGCCGCCTCGGCGATCTCGGCGTCGCTCGCCGAAGGCCGCCCGTAGGCGATGTTGTCGCGGATCGTGCCGCTGAAGAGCGCCGGCTCCTGCGGCACCAGGCCGATGGCCCCGCGCAGGTCGGCGAGCCGCAGGCGCCGGACGTCGACGCCGTCGAGGGTGACCTGTCCCTCCGTGGGGTCGAAGAAGCGCGGCACGAGCGAGGCGAAGGTGCTCTTGCCCGCGCCGGACGGCCCGACGAGCGCCACCACCTGACCCGGCGCGATCGTGACGCTCACGTCGCGGAGCGCCCAGGGGGCCTCCCCCTCCCCGTAGCGGAACGACACGCGCTCGAAGCGCACCTCCCCGCGCAGCGGCGCCGGCAGCGGCACCGGGCGGGACGGGTCGGCCACCACCGGCGCCACGCCGAGCAGCTCGAAGACGCGCGACGCCGCGCCCACGGCCTCCTGGTACCCGGTGAAGTAGCCGGCCAGCGCCCCCACGGCGCCGGCCACGTACACCGTATAGAGGAGGAACGAGACCAGCTCGCCGGCCGTGAGGCTCCCGGCGAGGACCAGGCGCCCCCCCTGCCAGAGGACGGCGAGGCAGCCGGCGAACGTGGCGAACGTCACGGCGGCGAAGAAGAGCCCCCGCACGCGGGCCCGGCGCATCGCCGTCCGGAGCGAGGCATCCACGCGGGCGTCGAACCGCACGGTCTCGTCCGCCTCCCGCACGAAGCTCTGCACCACGCGGATCTGACCGAACACCTCGTCCGCGAGCGCCACCGCGTCGGCCACGCGGTCCTGCACGGCGCCGCTCACGCGGCTGAGGCGCCGGCCGAAGAGGAGCGCGACGCCGGCGACGAGCGGGCCCACGGCCAGGGCTGCCACGGTGAGCTGCCGGTGGGCGACGGCGAGCAGCACGACGCCGCCGATGAACGTGAGCCCCTGCCGGACGAAGCCCGAGAGCTGCTGCGAGAGGAAGGCCTGCAGGAAGCCGACGTCGGCGGCCAGCCGGCTCGTGAGCTCGCCCGTCCGCCGCGTCGCGAAGAAGCCGGGCGGCAGCCGGACGAGGTGTGCGAACAGGTCGCGCCGCAGGCCGGCCACGACCCGCTCGGCCGCGCCCGAGAGCAGGTAGGCCTGGACGAACACCACCCCGGCCTGCAGGACGAGGAGCCCCGCCAGGAGCAGCGTGAGCCGGTTGAGCTGGCCGCCATCGCCCGCCAGGAACGCCGAGTCGAGGAGCCGGCGGATGAAGAGCGGGAAGACGAGCGTGACCGCCGTGCTCGCCAGGACGCAGACGGCCGCCGCCGCGAGCGGCCAGGCCTCGGGGCGGACGCGCCGCCAGAACGGCGCGAGGGCGGCCGGCGAGGGGAGCCGGCGGCGCCCCGAGGCGGTCACCGCGCCGACTCGAGCACCGCGGCCGGCCGCTCCGGCGCCGCCTCGACGCGGGTGCTCGGGACGAGCCTGTCGAGCGCCATGGCCGCGAAGAGGAGCGCCAGGTAGAGAAGCGAGAAGCGGTAGAGCCTCCCCGCGGTCGGCTGCAGCGACTCCGACCGGATGAGCTTCACGCAGTACCAGATGAGCCTGAGGCCGAGGAGCATGGCTGCCGTGGCGTAGAGCGCCCCGAAGGCGCCGAAGAGGCTCGGGACGAGCGTGAGCGGCACGAGCATGACGGCGTACAGGAGCATCTGCCACTTCGTCTCGCGCTCGCCGCGCACGACCGGGAGCATCGGGACGCCGGCGCGCGCGTAGTCGTCCTGCTTGAGGAGCGCGAGCGCCCAGAAGTGCGGCGGGGTCCAGTAGAAGACGATGGCGAAGAGGTAGATGGCCGCCAGGTCGATGGTGCCCGAGCCGGCCGCCCAGCCGACGAGCGGCGGGAAGGCGCCGGCCGCGCCGCCGAGGACGATGTTGAGCGGCGTCGACCGCTTGAGCCACATGGTGTAGATGAAGACGTAGTAGAGCAGTCCCGCCAGGGCGAGCCAGGCCGAGAGCGGGTTCACGAACGCCCAGAAGGCGGCGAAGGCGGCCAGGCCCTGCACGACGCCGAACGCCAGCGCCGCGCGAGGGGCGATGCGCCCGGAGGGGATCGGCCGCCAGGCGGTCCGCCCCATGACGTGGTCGATGTCGCGGTCGAACCACATGTTGATCGTGTTCGCGCCGCCCGCCATGAGGTAGCCGCCGACGAGCGTCCAGAAGACCACCGAGGCCGACGGCACGTCCGGGCTCGCGACGAAGAGCGGGATGATCGTCGTGAGGAGCAGGAGCGAGATGATGCGCGGCTTCGTGAGGGCCACGAGGTCGGACGCGACCCGGCGAAACCCCGACGCCGCCGGCGAGGGTTCGCGCGGCACGGTCGCCACCTCGCCCTCGGGCTGATCGGTGGCGTGCCCGGCGGTGTGCACGAGCACCACGAGAACCGCCCAGAGTCCGGTGCCGACCGCCAGGTGCAGGGCGCGCAGCGAGGGCGGCAGGAAGTGCGCGACCATGGCGGCGGCGACGATGACCTGCAGGCCCGTGAGGGCGAGCACCGAGAAGGCCGCGGCGGCGAGCGCCGGCCCCTCGCGCCGCACGCGGAGCGCGAAGACCAGCGCCCAGGCCGCGAACGCGTACGCGATCATCCGGTGGGCCCAGTGGACCACCACGGGCACGGCGAAGGCCGGGTTCGGCAGCCAGGAGCCGTTGCAGAGCGGGAAGCCCTGGCAGGCCGGCCCCGCGTCGAGGTTGGCGACGAGCGCGCCGGCCAGCACCGCGACGAACCCGAGCCCCGCGGTCCACCCGGCCGCGCGGCGCGCCGGCGAGGCCCGCCCCTCCCGCGGGGCGTCGGCGGCCTCGCCCGCCCGCAGGGCGACCAGGATGAACGCCGCGAGGATGAGCATGGCGTTCGCGAGGTGGAGCACCACCGACCAGGCCGGCAGCTCGAGCTTGACCGTGACGGCGCCGAGCAGGACCTGCACGACGAGCAGCACGACCGCCCAGGTGGCGGGCCGCAGGAGCCCCCCGTCGCGCCGGTACCGGAGCCACGCGAGCGCCGCCACGGCGAAGGTCACCGCGCTCACGAGCGCGGCCGCGAGCCGGTGCCCCCACTCGATGAACGTCGGCAGGTCCATCGGCGGGATCAGGTGGCCGTTGCAGAGCGGCCAGTGGTCCCCGCACCCCATGCCGGAGCCGGTGATGCGGACGACGCCGCCGAAGACGATGAGCGCGTAGGTCGAGAGGACCGCGGCCCAGGCAAGCCACCGGAAGGCGAAGCCGGCGCGGCGCGGGGTACGAGCGTGCGTGGACATGGACCCTCGGGGAGGCGTACGGGACGCCGGTCGGGGAAACAGCAGAACGGTAGCGGAGGGCCTACGGGAGGTCAAGCCGGGCGGCGCCGGGGCGGGCGCGCCGCGCCCGGCCGGTCACGAATCGGTCCAGCGGGCCTTGATGCGGTTCAGGTTGTTGTAGAACGCCACCCGGTCGCACTGGTAGACGACCCGGATCCCCGACGGGCCGAGGTCGATCCCCTCGGCGGCGAGCGCCGCCTTGATGCGGCCGACCAGCTCGCGGTCGACGGCCCAGTGCTGGTTCGGCAGGATGCGCACCGTGGCCCGCACGAAGGGGGGGGCGCCCGACGGCAGCGGCCGGGTCACGTGCGGCGGCGCGAGGATCACGTCCAGCTCCTCGTCGAGCCGCCGCCCGACGGCGCCGACCAGCGCCTCGACCCGGTCGAGCGCCTCGGCCTTCTCGGGGAAGACGTCCACGAGCGCCTCGGTGAAGCCCTTCGGGTAGTTGCCGACCTGCAGCACCGTGCGGTTCGGGATGAGCCGGAGGGCGCCGTTCACGTCGCGCACGCGCGTCACGCGGATGCCGACCTCCTCGACGAAGCCCGAGACGGGGCCGATCTCGACGAAGTCGCCCACGGCGTACTGCTTCTCGACGAGGACGAAGAGGCCGGTGACCACGTCCTGGACGAAGCCCTGCGAGCCGAAGCCGATGGCGATGGCCACGAGCCCGCCCGCGCCCACCAGGAACGGCGACGGATCGAGGCCGAACCGCGCGAGGACCACGACCACGGCCAGCACGTAGATCCCGTAGGCGACGGCGCTCCTCAGGAACTGCCGCACCGTGGCGACCTGCTTGGGGTCGACCTCGAGGCGGGCGATCCGCTCCGGAAGCGTGACGCGCAGCACCAGCCGGCTCGCGACCGCCACCGCGAGCCGGGCGACGAGCGCCACGGCGAGGACGAAGAGGATCGGATCGAGCCAGTCCATCATCCGGCGGGCCGCGTCGGCGGCGAGGACGAGCGGCTCGTCGAAGGCCCTCACGATCGCCTCGATCACCTGCGGGACGCGGGGACCGTCTTCCATGACGACAGGAGTCTAGCGCGCCTTTTTCTTGGGCGGCCGCTCGGCCGGGCGGGGTATAATCGGGTTCGTTGCACTGGAGAACGCCCGTGAAGC
The DNA here is from genome assembly GCA_036381125.1 of Thermodesulfobacteriota bacterium. Taxonomy (GTDB): domain Bacteria; phylum DASVDK01; class DASVDK01; order DASVDK01; family DASVDK01; genus DASVDK01. Next base: position 35,285 of record DASVDK010000141.1, read on the forward strand.
TCGGCCGCAAGATCAAGCGCGTGCGGACAGGCAAGGGCATCACGATCCAGGACATCGCGGAGCGCTCGGGGCTGTCGAAGGGGTTCCTGTCGCAGGTGGAGAACGACAAGACCTCGCCCTCCCTGAACACCCTCGAGCGGATCGCGGACGCTCTCGAAACCCCGCTGACCTACCTGCTCCTCGGCGAGCGGCAGCAGCCGACCCTCGTACGTCGGGGCGAGCGTCAGGTGCTCATCGACGAGGCGAGCCAGGGACGCGTCGAGTACCTGTCGCCCATCTCGGGGCGCTCGCTGCAGCTCGTCGTCGTCGAGCTGCCGGCCGGGTGCGCCGTGGGGGACGACGCGCACGCGCACGAGGGCGAGGAGGCCTGCTGGGTCCTCGCCGGCAGCGTGCGGATGCGCCAGGGGGAGTACGGCGCGGTGCTCGCCGAGGGCGACGCGTACCACTGGGACGCCAGCGTCCCGCACATCATCGAGAACCCTGGTCCCGCCCCCGCACGCCTGCTCGTCGCCATGACGCCGCCCGCCGCGATGCGCGTCGTGCCGATCCACCAGCTCGACGCCGCGATCCAGGCCCTCCCCACCGCTTCCCGGGTCGCGTAGCCGCCCCGCGCGTCAGTCGCGCTCCCGCGCGAGGTTCTCGAAGGCGGTGAACTGCCCCAGGAAGGCGAGGCGGACGAAGCCGGTGGGCCCGTTGCGCTGCTTGCCGACGATGATCTCCGCGACCCCCCTGTCTTCCGTGTCCGGGTGATAGACCTCGTCGCGGTAGACGAAGAGGATCACGTCGGCGTCCTGCTCGATGGCGCCCGACTCCCGCAGGTCGGATAGCTGGGGCCGCCGATCGCTGCGCGACTCGACCTGACGGTTGAGCTGCGAGAGCGCCACGACCGGCACCGACAGCTCCTTGGCGATCGCCTTGAGCGTCCGCGAGATGTCCGAGATCTCCTGCTCGCGCCGCTCCACGTTCGGGCGCCCCCGGAGGAGCTGCAGGTAGTCCACGACGATGAGCCCGAGCTGATGCTCGGCCTTGAGGCGGCGTGCCTTGGCGCGAAGCTCGGTCACCGGGAGCGCCGGGGTGTCGTCGACGAAGATCGGCGCGCGCGCGAGCGTGCCGGCGGCGCGCGTGAGGCGGGGCCACTCCTCGCGGCCGAGGGCGCCGCTGCGGAGCTTGCCGAACTCGATCCTCGCCTCCGTGCCGAGGAGGCGGAAGGCGATCTGCTCCCTCGCCATCTCGAGCGAGAAGACCGCCACCGGCACCTGCGCCTCCACCGCCGCGTAGCGAGCGATGTTGAGGCAGAAGGCGGTCTTGCCCATGGACGGCCGCCCGGCCACGATGATCAGGTCCGAGGGCTGCAGACCGGCGGTCATCTTGTCGAGGTCGACGAACCCGGTCGGCACGCCGGTGACCAGCTCCTTGCGCTCGTAGAGCCGCTCGATCTGCCGGAAGGCGCTCCGCACCGCCTCGCGCGCCGGGAGGAACGACACCCGGATCCGGTCCTCGCTGATCTTGAAGATCGCCTGCTCGGCGTCGCGCAGGAACGGCTCCGCCTCGCCCTCGTGGTCGTACGCCCGCTCGGCGATGCCGGTGGCGGTCTCGATGAGCCGCCGCACGATCGCCTTCTCCTTCACGATCCGCGCGTAGTACGCGACGTTGGCGGCCGTCGGCACGCCCTCGGCGAGGTACGTCAGATAGGCGAGCCCGCCGGCCGCCTCGAGCTGACCCTGGCTCTCGAGCGCCTTGCCGAGCGTGATGAGGTCGACCGCCTCGTTGCGCTCGAAGAGCGCCGTCATGGTCTCGAAGATGAGGCCGTGCGCCGCGCGGTAGAAGTCGGCGGCGGAGACGAGGTCGCGCGCCGCGGGCAGGGCGTCGGGGTCGATGAGCAGGCCGCCCAGGAGGGCGCGCTCCGCATCGAGGTTGTGCGGCAGGCCCTTCTCGAGGAGCCCGGTCCGGAGGGGCACTGGCCTCGGGCGCTCTGCGTCGCGCGGGGCGAGGGTCACGCGGCGGTCTCCTGCGATGGGGGGCGCGGGTCGTCGACGAAGTATAGGGTACCTCGCCCCCCTTGCCAGCGGCACGGCGGAGCACCGCAGGCAAGTCGCGGGAATGCGCCCCGCGATCGCCTCCACGATGGCGGGCACCGACTCGTCGAACCGGTCGCCCGGGCAGGTGGCCGGGCGGCCGCGCCGGTGCTCGCGCGTCCAGGCCTCGAAGGCGTCCGGCCCGCCGACGTAGAGCACTCGCGCCGCCGTCACGGCGATCGGACCCCAGACGCGGCGGTCCTCGGGGGGTCGGCGCGACGCCGACGACCACGACGACCGGGGCCCGGTCGACGGCCTCCGCGTACCGCGCCTGGAGACGCCCGAGCACGGCCGGCGCGGGCGGCCGCCTCCTCGAAGAGGCAGTCGTGGTCGAGCGACGCGAAGCGGACGGCCGGCGGCGTCACGGCCTCGCTCCCCGCCGAGCGGCCAGCCAGGCGCGCAGCTCCGCCTCGGTCCTCGTGTTGAGCAGCGCCTCCCGACCGAGGCCGGCGCGCCGCACGAGCGCGACGCCGATCTCGAGCGACCACATCTCCTGCACGGCGCGCGCGCCGCTGCCGAGGGCGAGCGGGACGTGCAGCGCGGCCGCCCGCCTCAGGTCCGCCGGGCCGAGGAGGCCGCCGGCGGCGTGGGCCGGCACGAGCAGCCCGGCGCCGGCCGAGGAGGCGGCCGCGAGGATCGCCCCGAGGTCGACGAAGGCCGCGAGCGGCCGCACGCCCGCCCGACCCTCGGCCGGGGCGTCGGCACCTCCCTCGCCGAGCGCCTGCCCGAGGTCGGCGCCGCCCCGCGGCGAGCCGGTCGGGTCGGGCGCGAGCGCCACCAGGTCGGCCTCGCGCTCGAGCAGGACACGCACGACCGCCGCGGTCCGCTCCGCGCGGGAGCACGCCGCGAGCGGGCCGCCGGGGTCGAGTACGGCGATGCGCAGCTCGGCGCCCGCCAGCACGGCGGGATCGGCTTCGAGGACGCCGCCCTGCGCGACCGGCGCCTCGACGCCGGCGACGAGGCCGCAGGGCACGGCCGGGCGGGCGGCGGCGAGCGCCTCGGCCCGCCGGGCGGCGCGATCGGCGTCGAGGCCCGAGGGGCGGCGCGGGCCGCGAGCCGGGTCGACGACCGCGAGCCACCTGAGCCCGGCCGAGGCCGCCGCGGCGGCGAGCCGCTCGGGCGGGTGGGCGCCCCCCGTGAAGTCGCTCTGCACGCGGAGGTCGCCCTCGAGCTCCTCGGCCTCGACCACGCGAGGCAGCCGGCCCTCCCGCGCGGCCTCGACCTCGCCCCGCCCCTCGCGCAGCTCGGGCGGGACGAACGCGAGGCGGGCGGCCTCGTAGACGTCCCGCTCGTCCTCGAACTCGCGCGGCGCCGCTGGGCGCTCGCCGCGTCGAGGCCTCGAGAGGATCGCCTCGACCTGCTCGACGTGCCGCGCGTGCCCGGTCGCGCGCCAGAGGGTGCCGCCGAAGGCCGCGGGCGCCGCCGCGTGGAGCACGACGACGAGCCCCTCGTCGATGGCGACGCGCGCGGCGCCCGGCGCGGGCGGCGGCAGGACGAGACGGACGTGGGGGTCCGCGCGGAACGCGGCGAGGAGCGCCTCGGGCGACTCGGCCGCCGCGGCGAGCGCCAGCTCGCCGACGATGCCGCGTCCGCGCCGCACCTCGCCGGCGATGCGCACGCGCAGCACGTCGGGCAGGGACGCGAGCCGCTCGGCGATGGCGCGGGCTCTCGGCAGCACGTACCCGAGCGGGCGCGCGCCGGCGCCGAGACGGGCGAGTTCGAGCGACCGGGCGATGGTCTCGAGGTCCGCGGACGCGACCCCCGCGTGCGCGAGCTTGCCGTCGCGCAGGGCGCGGTCGAGGTCCGACAGGGAGGCGACGCGGGCCACCGCCAGGAAGCGGGCGGCGCGGCGCGGCCCCACGCCCGGCAGCGCGATGACGTCCCGCACGCCGCGCGGCAGCCGGTCGCGCGCGTCGTCGAGCGCGGCGAGGCGGCCGGTGCGGGCGAGCTCGCCGAGAAGCCGCGACACCCACGGCCCCACCCCCGGCAGCGTCTCGAGCCGCCCCTCGCGCGCGAGCCGCTCGACGTCCTCCGCGCAGGCCTCGATCGACGCGGCCGCCTTCCGGTAGGCGGCCACCCTCGGCAGCTCCGCCTCCTCGAACTCGAGCAGGTCGGCCAGCTCCCGCAACGCCGCTGCGAACTCGCCGTTCTCCATCCCGGCGTGGATGGTACCGCCCGGCGGAGTCGCTAGACGAGCGCCCAGCCGAGCCGGCGGCAGAGGTCCGGCGCCAGGGCGCCCTCGAAGACCTCCTCCACCGGCCCGTCGAGCCTGAGCGCGAAGTCGGCGCCCACCTCGACGTCGAGGCGGCCCCCGGGCAGGTGCACGGCGACCCGCCGGTCGGCGAGGCCGCGCTTCACGGCGGCCGCGGCCACGGCGCAGGACGACGACCCCGAGGCCATCGTGGGCCCGGCGCCGCGCTCCCAGACGAGCACCTCCAGGCGGTCGCGCGCCGCCACGCGGGCGAGCTGGACGTTCGTGCGGCGCGGGAAGGCCGGGTGGCGCTCGAGCCGCGGCCCCAGGTCGTGGAGCAGGGCCTCCTCGAGACGGTCCACGAAGACGACGCAGTGGGGGTTGCCCACCGACAGCGCCGTGATCCGCACCGTCCGGTCGCCCACGCCGAGCGGCTCGTCCACGACCTCGCGCGGCGGCCCCAGCACCGGGATGGACGCCGCGTCGAACGTGGCGCGGCCCATGTCGACCGCGACCGAGACGACTCGCCCCTCCTCGCGCCGCACCTCGGCCCGCACGTCCCCGCCGGCCGTGCGGATGCCGAAGGCGTCGGCCGCGGCCACGCCGTGCTCGACGAGGTACTTGGCGAAGATCCTGAGGCCGTTGCCGCTCTTCTCGGCCTCGGAGCCGTCCGGGTTGAAGATGCGCAGGCCGTAGGGCTCGGCGCGCGAGGTGGCGAGGAGGATGCCGTCGCTGCCGACCCCGAGGTGTCGGTGGCAGAGGAGCCGCACCGCCGACGGGTCGAGCGGCTGCGGGAGGTCCCACTCGGCGAGGACCAGGTAGTCGTTGCCGAGGCCGTGGCCTTTGACGATGGGGATCACGTCACCTCCCGCTGGCGGACATGGCGGCCTGGACCGCGGCCTCGAGCCGCTCGATCTCGTCGTCGGTCAGCTCCGGGAACTCGGCGCGCCGGGTCCCGGCGAGCCGGCCGCCGTTGCCCATGCAGAGCTGGACGAAGCGAGACGCCCGACGGTCGGGCATGTCGACGATCTCCTTGACCGCCTCGAGCGCCCGATCGTACACGGTGACGAAGTCCAGCTCCGCCTCGAGGTCCCGGCGCACCGTGTCGGCCACCCGATCGTACAGGTACTCGGCCAGCGGCGTCGCGTCGAAGTACCGGTAGAGGTCCGCCGTGTCGTTCTCGACGACCAGCCGCCGCTCCGGCGTGAAGTGCCAGTCGATGCACTCGAAGAGCGGCTTCGAGAAGGTCTCGAGTGCCGCATCGTAGCTGCGGCGATCGCGCAGGATCGCCGCCGACACCGGGAAGATCGTGCCGGGCGGGCTCATCCCTCGGCGCGCGAGGACATGGTGGATCAGGAACCGGTGGATCCGGCCGTTGCCGTCCTCGAACGGGTGGATGAAGACGAACGCGAAGGCCGAGACCGCCGCCGCGACGACCGGATCGACGAGGTCGTCGGCTTCCAGACGGCGCGTAAGGCGCATCCAGGCCGCCATGAGATCGGGAACGTCTTCGGGGCGTGGTGGGATGAACTCCACGGCCTCGCGGTACCCGGCCGCCACGCCGCCCACCCAGTTCTGGGAGTCGCGCCAGTCGCCGGCCGCGTACCGCGGATCGACGATGACGCCCTGCAGCCGGACGATGGCCGCCTTGTCCGCGGGGTCGAAGTCGAGTGCGGACCTGAGCGCGGCGACGAACCGCTCGGTCCGGCTCGGGCTCGGCGTCTCCCCCTCGATCGCGAAGGAGGAGCGAGTCTCCTTCGTATAGAGGTACGCGACCGCCCGCGCCAGCACGGCGGGATCGTACCGGGCGGTCAGGAGGCGGGCCTCGTCGCCGAGGCGCGCGGCCATCGACGTCTCGAGCCGGCGGGTGCGCCGGACGACCGGGCAGAGTCCGGCGTCCCCGAGCAGGTTGTCGTTGACGCGGTGTCTGGGGGAGCGGCGCCGGGTCGCGACGACGTGCCGGTCGGGGTCGAGCGCGTCGACGTAGTTTCCCGTGGTCACGTCGGGAAGGTCGAGGGTGCGGCCCGTGAACGTCTCGTAGAAGAACCAGGTGCGGCGCGCGAAGGCACCCGTCGGCTCCCGGCGCACCCAGGCGACGATCTCGGTGGGGTCGATGGCCTCGAGCGCCGCGACGAGGACGCGAAGATCGACCGGTTCGTGGCGGAGCGCGAACCGCAGGTGAGAGACGGTGGACTCGCCGGGGTCGTACCGCTGCGGAAAGAACTCGACGACGTGGCTGTCGTGGATCTCCGTCCGGCGCGCACCCGCGACGAGGTAGCTCCGGACCGCCGGAGGCGGAACCCTGAGTCGCAGGCGCTCGCGAAGCGCGGCCTGGCCCAACGCGGTGCTCATCGTGGGGACTCCCTTACGGCCGTGGCAATTTGCTTATTTTGACGCATTGTGATGGAAAATCAATTACAGAGCCGGCTCGGAAGGGCAGGACAGGACTTTACGGGGTCTCCAGGGATGACAAGGCTCTTATCCGGCAGGAAATACAATTACGGCGACACCCATTGATGGCATATCGATTACATCGCCATCCGTCAGTCGTCCTCGTCCCGCGCCGCGCCGACGAGCGCCTCGATGGTCGACCGCACCTCGCGGTCCCCGATGCGGTCGGGGAAGCAGAGGCGGATGATGTCGCGGCGATCGCGGGCAAGGCCCTCGACCGCGGGCGAGAGGTCGCGGATCTCGACGAAGGCCGGCGTCCGGGCCGGGCGATGGACCGCGATGGTCCCGCCGGGGGAGGCCTCGGAGTCGGCGCCGTAGGTGCGGTAGGGGGTGTCGGCCGCGCGGTCCACCTGGAGGTAGTAGCGCGGGTCCCCCCCCGCCTGCCGGATGACCTCGCCCGCCTCGGCGGCGAGCGCCGGCAGGTCCTGGTACCGTGCCGGCGGGACCTCGACGGTCTTGAAGAGGCGCCGGTCGAGGAGGCGCGACGCGAGGTCGGCCAGGACCGGGTCGGGATCGGCCGCCCACACGCGCATGGCGTGGAGGAGCGTGGCGTCGTCGAGCGCCAGGAAGTCGCGCGGCGCGAGCGAGGCCCCGTCGCCGAGGGCGCGCCCCAGGGGCGAGCCGGCCGCCGGGAAGGCGAGCGCGCCGCCGCGCGCGAGGTCGACGGCCCGGCCGATCAGCGCCCTGAGCATCACGTCCGCCGCGCGCACGGTCTTGTGGAAGTAGACCTGCTGGTACATGTGGTGGCGCGCCTGGAGGTAGGCGACCACCGCGAGGTGCCCCTTCTCGTGGACGACGATCCGGTCGCCCGCGGGGTCGACCGCGAGCGTCTCGAGGATCCACTCGAGATCGTACTGCCCGTAGGTGACGCCGGTCATGAGCGAGTCGCGCAGGAGGTAGTCGAAGCGGTCGGCGTCGAGCTGCGACGCGACCAGGTCGGCCAGGAACCGCGGCCGGCCGCCGTGACGCATCCGCTCGGCGACGGCCGCCGGGAGCCGCGGGTCGAGCGCCGCGAGCCGGCGGTGGAGGGCGCCGTCGGGGTCCTCCACGAGCCGGACGCTCCATCGCTCGTGCCGCTCGCCGACGATGTCCTCGACGACGTGGCTGAACGGCCAGTGGCCGACGTCGTGCAGCAGCGCGGCGGCGGCGGTGACGAGCCGGTCCCAGGGGTCGATGGCGTGGTCGCGGCCGAGGCGCGAGAGGATGCGTCGGGCGACGTGCATGACGCCGACCGAGTGGCTGAAGCGGCTGTGGTCGGCCCCGGCGTACGCGTAGACGGCCAGGCCGAGTTGCCGCACGCGGCGCAGCCGCTGCACCTCGGGGCAATCGACGAGGTCGATGAGCAGCCGGTCCTCGCGATCGCCCCGGTCGAGGGCGATGATGTTGTGGACCGGATCACGGTAGATCTGCGTCGGCATCACACCACCCGGTAGACGGACCCGTACTCGGGGTGCTTGGTCACCTCGATCCGGGCCGGGAAGCGGTCCTTGAGGTCCTCGAGGTGCGTGATGACCAGGATCTTCGCGAAGTCCCCCTCGACGGCCTGGATCGCCTCGACGACCTTCTGCTTGCCGCTGCCGTCCTGGGTGCCGAAGCCCTCGTCGACGACGAGCGTCTGCAGGCTCGCTCCCGCGCGCCTGGCGAGCAGGCGCGACAGGGCGATCCGCAGCGCGAAGTTCACCCGGAAGGCCTCGCCGCCCGAGAAGGTCTCGTAGGGCCGCGTCCCCTGCTCGTCCGAGATGCGGATCTCGAGCGTCTCGGCGACGCCGCCGGTCTTCTTGTCCCGCTGCGTCTCGAGCTTGATCCGCATCGCGTAGTCGGTGAGGCGGCCGAGCAGGCGGTTCGCTTCGTCCTCGATCTCGGGCAGCGCGTTCTCGATGATGATCGCCTGGACGCCGTTGCGCCCCAGGATCCGCGCGAGGTCCGCGTACGTCCGCCGCGTCTCGCCGAGCGCCTGGACCTGCGCGCGGGCCGTGTCCAGCTCGCGCTGCTTCCGGCCGAGCTCGGCGAGCCGCGCATCGGCCCGCCCCACCCGCTCGCGCAGGTCGCCCACCTCGCGACGCCGGTCCGCGACCCGCGCCTCGAGCGCGGCGATCTCGCGCTCCACCTCCGGCAGCCGCGCCGCCTCGGCCAGGCGGGCCGCCCGCTCCTCGGCGAGCCGTGCGGCCAGCTCGCGCGCGGCGCCCGCGTCGGCACGCGCCTCGGCCTCGGCGGCGCGGGCGCCGGTCACCTCGTGGACGGCCTGCGCCAGCTCGGCGGCCCGCCGCTCGAACGGCTCGTGCTCGGCGAGCGCCCTGCGGCAGGCGTCGTGCTCGGCGGCGTCGTAGGCCACCTCGGCGATCTCCTCGGCGATGCGCGCCAGCTCGGCTCGCTCGGCCTCGGCGTACGCCTCCGAGGCGAGCGCGCGGTCGAGGTCGGCCAGCTCCGCCGCCACCGCCGCCAGCTCCTCCCGCAGGCCGGCCGCGTCGCGTCCGGCCTGCTCGAGCCTGGCGGCCCGCATCTCGAACGGGCGCATGTCGGCCACCCGCTCGCGCACCCGGTCGTGCGCCGCGCGGTCGTAGCCGAGCCCGGCAAGGGCCGTGCGCGCTTCGGCGAGGGCTGACCGGACCTCCGGCGCGATCGCGCCGTCGGAGAGGGCCGCGTCGGCGGCACGCACCCGCTCGGCCAGCTCGGCCAGCTCGCCGGCCGCCGCCTCGGCGTCGGCCACCGCGGCCGCCACGCGGGAGCGCTCCTGCTGGAGCGCCTCGCGCGCCGCCAGCTCGCGGCCGAGCCGCACGTACTCCTCGCGCAGCCGCCGGACCTCCCGGTCGAGCGCCGGGGCGATCCGCTCCAGCTCGGCGAGCTTCGCGCGCCGCGGCTCGAGCTCCTCGCGGGTCATCCGCTCCACCACGGCCTCGCGCCGATCGTCGGGAAGCGGCTGGTCGCAGAGCGGGCAGTCCCCCGCGGCCTGCCGGAGGTCCGCGAGGCGCGCCTCGACGGCCTGGATCTCGCCGGTGAGCCGCGTGACCTGGTCGGGGATGGCCTCGAACCGCGTCCGCGCCGCCGTGCCCTGCTCGAAGACCTCCTCGCGCCGACGCGCCGCGACGTCGAGCGCCGCGAGCTGGCGGTCGATCGCCGCAAGCCGGGCGCGTTGCTCGCCGGCTCCCTCGGCGCGCCGCGTCAGGTCGGCCAGACGCGTGGCGAGCCGCTCGCGCTCGAGCCGCCGCGCCATCTCCGCCTCGGCCACCCGGCGCTCGAGGTCAGCCGCGAGGCTCGTGAGGCGCAACGACTCCTCGAGCCGTCCGGCGAACGCACGCTCCTCGCCTTCGGCGGCGCGGAGGGCCTCGAGCCCGGCCTCGATCTCGTCGCGCGCCGCCAGGAGCCCCTCGGCCTCGGCGAGGCGGCCGGCGAGCCCGGCGTGGGCCTCGGCCACCGTCGCGCGCCGCACCTCGATCCGGCTCCTCGCCTCGGCGACCGCGGCTGCGAGCCGGGTCCGCCTGGCGTCGAGGGCCCGCTCGCGCTGGAGGCGCTCGGCCATCGCCTGCTCGGCCGCCCTCAGCTCGCGCAGGCGGGCGAGCCCGGCCTCGATGCCCGGAGCCTCCGCGACGACGCGCTCGTAGGCGGCCACCCGGGCCGCCTCTCGTGCGGCCCGCGCCTGCGACTCGTCGGCCCGGCGCAGCGCCTCGTCGATCCGCTCGCCGAGCCTCGCGGCGTCGGCCTCCGCCTGGGCGAGCGCCGCGCGGGCGGCACGGGCGGCCGCGAGCGACGCCTCGTCGGCCGCCAGGGCCGCCTCGGCCGCAGAGAGGTCCGCCGCGAGGCGCTCGCGCTCGGCCTCGGCCGCCGGGCGGTCGGCCAGCGCCGCCTCGAGCGCGGCGATGCTACGGTTCGCGGCGGCTACGACCTCCTCGGCCTCCCGCTGCTTCGCCCGGGCCCTCGCCTCGAGGTCGTCGAAGACGCCGAGGGAGAGGATCTCGCCGAGGATCCGCTTGCGCTCGGCCGGCGTCTTCTGCGTGAAGGCGTCGGCGCGCCCCTGCAGGAGGAACGAGGCGTTGACGAACGTCTCGTAGTCGAGGCGCAGGACCTCGGCGATCCGCTCCTCGGTCTCGCGGATGCCGGTGCCGGTGAGGGACCGGAAGGCGCCGGTCGCCGGGTCCCGGACCTGGAACTGGAGGTCGGAGACGCCGGTCTTGCGCGAGATGTCGCGCTTGCGGATCACGCGGTAGACCGCGCCGTCCAGCTCGAACTCGAACTCGACCCACATCTCCGTCTGGCCGCGGCGGACCAGGTCGTCGGCGCCGGCGCGCGCCTTGCCGAAGAGGCTCCAGGTGATGGCGTCGAGGAGGGCGCTCTTGCCGTGGCCGTTGTCGCCGGTGAGGCACGCCACGTGGATCGCGGAGAAGTCGAGCGGCTCGACCCGGTCGCCGTAGGAGAGGAAGTTGCGCAGGGCGAGGCGTCTGGGGATCATCGCGGGAGGGTCGCCTCGTCGCGCTCGCGCAAGAGGTCCCGGAGGGCCTCGAGGAGGCGATCGCGGCGCGGCAAGAGGTCGGGCTGGGACTCGATGTACCGCTCCACGGCGTCCGCCGGACCGAGGCGCTCGGTGAGCCGACTGTCGCGCGAGCGGACCGCCTCGCCCGTCACCTCCCGCGCGATGCCGGCCAGGTAGTAGACCCCCGCCTCGTCGAGCCGGCGGCGGATGGGCCGGTCGTCGAACGTCTCGCGTCCCGCCCGGACGGTGCAGAGCACGCGCACGACCGCGTCGCGCAGCCCGCCGCCCGGTCCGTGCTCCCGCTCGCGCGCGGCGAGGCAGGCGCCGATCGCCGCCTCGGGGTCGGGCGCCTCCGCGTCGAGGTCGAGCCGCAGCGTCACGAAGGGCCTCGCGGGCAGCTTCACGAACTCGTACGACGCGCGCCCCCGCTCGACCTCCACCATGCAGAAGCCCTTCTCCTCGCGCTCCTCGCCGAAGTCGATCCGCTCGATGGAGCCCGGGTAGACCACCGGCGGCTGCCGGCCCTCGTTGAGATCCTGGTGGCGGTGGATGTGGCCGAGCGCCACGTAGTCCCACGCCGAGCGGCCATGCGCGTCGCGCACGTCGATCGCGCCGTACGGAATCACCAGGTCGTGCCCGACCATGACGCCTCGCTCGCTCCCGAAGACCGCCCCGCCGACCGAGCCGTGATAGGCGAGGACGGTCGGCAGGTTCGGGTCGAGCTGCGACGCGAGCTCCCGCAGCGCGTGCTCGCACTTCTCCGCCATCGCCCGGTTCACCTCCTCGACCGGCAGGCTCTTGTAGGCGTCCTTGTCGAGGAGGAAGGCGCGGCTCACGTACGGGAGCGCGGCGACCTGGAGCGGGCCGTGGAACGTCTCGATGACCTTGACGCCGGGCCGCTCGAAGAGGGTGAGGCGGGCGACGCCGAGGCTGCCGAAGACGGCGAGCGCGTGGGCGCGGCCGATGGCGTTCGGCGTATCGTGGTTGCCGAGGACGATGACGACCGGGATGCGCCGGTCGAGGACCTTCCTGAGGCAGCTCGCGAACTCGCGCTGGTGCGTGGCCTGGGGGTCGCGCGTCCTGAAGCAGTCGCCGGCGATGAGGACGAGGTCGACGTCTCGCTCGAGGGCGTGGTCGATGGCCCGCCCGAACTGCTCGCGGAAGTCGACGAGCCGGCGGTTCATCCCGGTCGCCGGGTCGATCCGGCCGTAGTTCTCCATCCCGAAGTGGAGATCGGCCGTATGGAGGAGCCGGATCGGCATTATCCGCGGGGGCCCGCTCCGCCGCGGCCCCGCCGTGTGTCTGCTCGCATCGCCCCCGCACCCCCGCGCGCCCACCGGCATGACACGCAGCCTGCCGAAGGCAGGCGTTTCGCGAGCCGGGGCCGCGCCTGGCGATTCTACCGACTGCCGAAGAGGTCGTCGATGGCCCGGGCGCCCCGGCTGCCCCGGCTCGGCTCCTCGTCCTCGGCCCCCATCGCCCTGTAGAACGCCGCGTCGTAGTCGCGCGTGCGGATCACCACCGGCATCGGCACCGCGTGCCCCATGAGGAGCGCCTGCTGCCGGGTGTCGAGCGAGGCGAGCACCGAGCGGAGCCACTGCGCGTTCGAGACGCCGGTGAGGACCGCGGCGATGTCCTTCTCGTCGGAGAGGAGCGCCGTTACGCGGGTGCCGAGCTGGGAGAGGATCTCGTCGTCGATCCCCGAGGGGCGCTGGTCGACGACGAGCAGCGACACGAAGTACTTCCGGAGCTCGCGTGCGATCGTGCCGAAGATCGTCTGGCGCGCCGCCTGCGGGTTCAGGAACTTGTGCGCCTCCTCGATGGTGATGACGAGCGGGTGCGGCCTGTCCTGCGGCCGCTTGGTGGCGAGGTAGGTCTCGGTCTTGCGCACGTAGCGCTCGCGGATCTCGCGGGTGAGGATGTTCGCCACCAGCATGTAGACGAGCAGATCCGTGCGCGTGCCGAACTCGAGGACGACGTGCTGGCGCCGATCGAGCGCCTCCATGATCCGATCGACCGCGTCGTCGGGCGCCCGCGGCACCAGGAAGTCGAGGCGCTTGAGGCGCGACAGCTTGCGGTGCACCGCGGCGAACGACTCGGCGTGCGCGCCGAGGTCCCTGGCGAGGTCGCGGACCTCCTCGGCCCCCATGCCGAGGAGCCGCTCGAGCCACTCCGACCCGTACTGCGCCTGGACGAGGTAGAGCGAGTCGGCCGCGGTCGGGTTGAGGTTCAGCTCGTCGGCGAGCGGGAGGATGTCCTCCACGTCGATCCGGTCGTAGGGGATCTTGACCTCGACGTCGGGCGAGACGCCGCGGCGCCGGGACGACTCGGGGTCGAGGCTGAAGACCGCGACGCGCGACGCCCCGAAGAGCTGCCGGAGCCCCTTGGCCTCGGCGTGGTCCCCTTCGCGCCGCGCCCCCCAGCCGTACTCGGAGTGCATGTCGAAGACGAGCGCCGACGCCTTGCCGCTCTTCACGAGCCCGGAGAGGATGAGCCGGGTGAGGAACGTCTTGCCGGTGCCGGTGCGGCCGAAGATGCCGTTGCTGCGCTCGACGAAGCGGTCGAGGTCGAGGCAGACGGGGGTCTCCATGTCGAGCGGCCGGCCGATGTGGTAGTAGCGGCGGTCCTGCTCCTCGCTCCCGAAGACGAGGTTGACGTCGGCTTCGGTCGCCTCGGCAACGATCGAGAAGTGCCTCGGCACGGTCTTGACGATCTGCGTCGTGGAGGGCAACGCGCCCCCGAGACCGCCGGAAGGCCGAGCCGCCTCCCCCGACACCCCCCGATCGGCCGCCCGGCCGGAGCCCTCGCTCCCTGCCCTCGTGTCGTCCTTGCCCGGCAGCATGAGCATCGGCTTCAGCATAACGGTCCCGTACGTGCTCGTGCCCGAGAGGACCTGGCGCATGAGCGCGTCGGCCTCGTCGTCCTGGGCGGCCGGCGGGTCGACGAGGATGGCGGGATTCGTGGCGTCGAGCCGCACGTCGGTGATCATGCAGAAGAAGGCCGACTTCTCGCCCTCGATCACGACGAACTTCCCGGCGCGGACGTCCTCGACCGACTCCCCCTCGTCGAGCCGCATCTCGAGCCCCTCGGTGAGGGAGCCCCGCACGATCACGCCGATCCGACGGCGCTCGCTCATGACCGGACCCTCCGGAGGACCGACGAGAGCGTCTCGTAGTCGTCCTTGAGCAGGCGGGCCAGCTCCTTGCCGGCCCGCACGAGGAACCCGCGGTCGCCGCCGTGCGCCTCGAGGGCCTGCCGGAGCGCCGCGGCGATCAGCTCGTCGGCCGGCGCGCGGCCCGGCGCCCTGGCCCCGGCCAGGAGCAGCCGCAGGAAGCCGAGGTCGGCCGTCACCCGCTTCACCTCGAGCGCCTGGAGCGGGTAGACGAACGCGTGGATCCGCGGCGGCTTGGTGGGGAGCTGTGCGCGCACGACGTCCTTGCCCTTGTAGCCGACGATGACCGCCTCGAACTTGGTCTTGAGCAGCTCGAAGATCTGCGGCTGCTCGGCGCGCAGCTCGAGCTCCGACCGGTGGTAGGCCACGGCCAGCCGGTTCGGCTCGAGGCTGTGCGTGTACGCCGCGAAGACCACGCCGTAGACCGTCTCGTCCCGCCCGTCCACGCGCACGAAGGCGCCGAACGCCGGCGACTCGTAGAGCAGGTGCGCCTGCGCGATGAACTCGGTGTTGGACGAGCCGATGACCTCGCCGATCTCGCCGTTCATACCGTGAGCCCGACCTTGTGCAGCACCTTGGGCGACCGCCATCGCCTCACCCCCCGTTTGACCAGCGCCTCCTCCACCATCCGGTAGAAGAGGGTCCGCTCGGCGCCCCGCACGACGGCCCGTTGATGGGCCTCGGCGAGCGCCACCGGGTAACCGTTCCCCTTGCGGGCCTGATCGACGCAGACGGCGTGCACCAGGCCGAGGAGCGCCGGGTCCCGGGCGACCCAGCGGGGGACTTCGATCCGGGCCAGCTCCGGCCCGACGTTCAGGTAGCAGAAATCGATGGTCTGCGTCTCGCCGTAGCGCTTCGCGAGCACCGACGACCGGCTCCCGAAGAGGGGGCTTCGCTCGCCCACCCCCAGCACGCTCTCGAAGAGCCGACGGTCGAGCACCCCGGCGATCACCTCGCAGGGGA
>DASVDK010000142.1:0-4278 GCA_036381125.1 Thermodesulfobacteriota bacterium
CGTGCCGGAGTACCGCGAGTCGACGATCGACGAGACAGGGCTCGCCGAGGCGGAGGCGACGCTCCGCGCGAGCATCGCGGCCATGCGCGCCCGCATGGCCGATCCGGCCGCCGACCTCGCGGACGTGGCCGACTTCCCCGCCATCGAGTCGGGGGAGCGCTGTACTGTCTGCCCCTTCCGGCGCCCCTGCCGCGGGGCCTGATCGTCCCCTACCCGGCTCGCCGGGCCGGGACCTCCTCGGTCCCGACGAACGCCCGCTCGAGGGCCGAGCCGTCGAAGAGACGCTCGAGAACCTCCTCGCGCAGCGTCCCTGCCGCGTCGAGGCCGATCAGGTCCGACGCGGCCACGCCGGGCCGGCCGGCTTGCAGGGCCGCCTCGAGCCGGGCCCGCACCTCGGCCCGCGGCAGGTCGTAGAAGACCCTGAGCGCCCGCGCCAGGGGGGCGCCCCGCAGGGGTGCTCGATGATCGGGTGACGGGATGTAGCGGATTGCCGTGACCACGCGGTGAGCCTCCTCGTCGTCCGGAGGGACGCCGACAACGCGACGGTGCGGGGAACGCGGGTAGACCGTGCTCCCGGTCACGAATCTGGCCCACACACCCGAAATGAGGACGACTCTACACCGATCGATCGACCGGGGCAACAGGGGAAGGACGGCTCCTCAGTCCTTTCCCCGTTCCGTCGGCGAGAGGACGACCAGCCCCACCCCTCCGAGGATGACGGCCAGGTTGAGGAGCACGGAGAGCCGATGGCCGGCGTCGCGAGCGGCCGTGTCTCCGGCCAGGCGGGCGGCCCTCACTTCCGGCAGCACCACCAGCCCGGCGTAGGCCGAGACGGCGAGCATGAGGGCGAGGACCGCGGCCCGCCAGCGCGCGGCGGGGCCGAAGGCGCGGGCGAGCGCCGCCAGGCCGAGCGTGGCCGCGAGCGCAAGGCCGCCGGCGACCCACCCGGTGGCGTAGTAGACGGGGAAGAGCGCAGCGACCGCGCGCGCCGCCTCGTCGCGCGGCAGCGTCGCGAAGATCCTCGGGGCGGCGGCGAAGGAGAAGAAGACGAGCGTGCCGACCCAGACCGTCAGCGTGAGCCGGTAGATCGCGCGCAGGACGCCGTGCATGGCGCGCTCACGCCAGCGCCGCGACGATCGCGTCGGTCATGGCGCGCGTGCCGGCGGTGCCGCCGAGGTCCGGGGTGACCGCGCTCCGCGCGGCGATGACCCGGTGAACGGCCGCCTCGATCCGCTCGGCCGCCCGGGTCTCGCCGAGGTGACGGAGCATGAGGGCCGCCGACAGGATGATCGCCGTCGGGTTCGCCCGGTCCTGACCCGCGATGTCGGGCGCGCTGCCGTGGACCGCCTCGAAGAGCGCGCAGTCGTCGCCGAGGTTCGCCCCGGGGACGACGCCGAGGCCGCCCGCCAGCCCCGCGCAGAGGTCGGACAGGACGTCGCCGTAGAAGTTCTCCATGACGAGCACGTCGAAGCGCATCGGGTTCATGACGAGCTGCATCGCGCAGTTGTCGATGATGATCTCGTCGTAGGCGATCTCCGGGTAGCGGGACGCCACCTGGCGGCAGCAGTCGAGGAAGAGGCCGTCGGCGAGCTTCATGATGTTGGCCTTGTGCACGGCCGTGACCTTCCGGCGCCCGTGCGTGCGCGCGTACTCGAAGGCGTAGGTCGCGATCCGCCTGGTGGCCCGCTCGGTGATGACCTTGAGCGAGGCGACGACGCCCGGCACGATCGTGTGCTCGAGCCCGGCGTAGAGGCCCTCGGTGTTCTCCCGCACGACGACGATGTCGACGCCGGCGAACTGCGGCCTGAGTTCCGGGATCACCCGCGTCGGCCTGAGGCCCGCGTAGAGGTCGAGCGACTTGCGCAGCGTGACGTTGGCGCTGGTGAAGCCCTTGCCGATCGGCGTGGTGATGGGACCCTTGATGCCGACGCGGTTCGTGCGGAGCGACTCGAGGAGCGCCGCCGGGACCACCTCGCCGGTCGACTCGAGGGCCGCCGTCCCGGCGAGCTGGCGGTCCCACTCGACGTCCACGCCCGACGCGGCGACCACGCGAGTCATCGCCTCGCAGATCTCGGGTCCGATGCCGTCCCCCGGCAAGAGGGTGATGCGATACGTCACGCTCGGGCGCCTCCGAAAAGGGTCGCGGTCCGCTGCCGGGCGGGCATTCTAACACCACCGACTCGCGCCCGGCACGAGCCTTGCCTCGTACGCGGGTGACGGCTCGTCCGGAGGATTGGCAGAGTGACCGATCATCGACTGGTGTTGACGACGCGCCTCGCGGCGGCCATCGCGGCCGCCGCGCTGGTGCTCGCGCTCGGCGGGTGCGAGAAGGGCCCGGGGGAGCGCATCGGCGAGAAGGTGGACGAGGTGACCGGCAACCGGAGCGGCGCCGAGCGCGCCGGCGACGAGCTCGAGGACGCCGCGAGCAAGACCCGCGGCGCGGCCGAGGAGGCCGGGCGCGGCGCCAAGGACGCCGTGAACTGACGGGCCGGGCGTCGCGTTCGAGCCGCCACGGGCTCCCCCGCCCCGCGCAGGCAACCGGCCCGGTCGCGCTCCACGGTCGGCCCTGCGCGTCACCCCTGCTGCACGTCGAGCGTCAGGATGAAGTCGCCGACCGCCTGGGTCACGCGGCGCAGCCGGTCGCGCACCGCCACGGTCTCGAGGAGCCGCTGCCGCTCGGCCACGTCGGGGACCGCCACCGAGGCGATCACGTCGACGAGCAGGCCGGGATCCCTCGCCCGCGTCACGAACCTCGTCAGGTCCTCGCTCGCCCCCGGCAGCTCCGCCGCGAGCCGCAGGTAGCAGAGCTTGAGCGTCGTCAGCTCTCGCTCGAGCCCGCCCGGCCCCTCGGGCGGGTACTCGTCCTCGAGGATCCGCCCGTGCACGACCCGGTAGGGCGTGTCCGTCGCCAGCTCCTCCTCGATCGCCACGCGCGCGACCCCCTTGAGGGCGATGTTGAACCGGCCGTCGGGGAGCCGTTCGTCGTGCACGATCACCCCCGCGCCGACCACGCCGTGGACCTCGGGCTGCCGGCCCCCGCCTCTGCCCGGCTTGAGGAGGGCCATGGCGAGCACTCGCGGCCCGGACAGGCAATCGGCCACCATCCGCCGGTAGCGCGGCTCGAAGATGTGCAGCGGGAGCACCATGTTGGGGAACAGCACGGTCTCCGGCAGCGGGAAGATCGGCAAGCGGTCCACGGTGCTCGCGACGCGCGTGAGCGCTTCGTCCATGCAGACAGCCTACATCCCGCCCGGGGCCGTGACAAACAGGCCCGCCGCGCTACGATCTCCCGGTCATGGGCCAGCCGGGCGACGCGGCCCCCTCGAAGGGCAAGCGGTACAGCCAGTACTTCCGCAGCGCGGGCAACATGCTCCAGCGCGGCCGCCTCGAGGAGGCCGTCGGCGTGCTCGAGCGGGGCGCCGCGCTCGCCCGCGAGCAGGGCGACGCCGACTTCGCCGCCCTCTTCGAGGCCGAGGCGGCGCTGCGGCGCGCGGAGCTGGCCGAGAGGGGAGATCGGGGATGATCACGGGGACGCTGGCCAGCAAGGCGTTCAAGGAGTGGGCGGTCGTCTGCCAGGCGCTCGCCGCCGGCCGCCAGGTGCTCCTCCTCCGCAAGGGCGGCATCCACGAGGCGAAGGGGCGCTTCCCGACCGAGTTCCGGCGGTTCTTCCTCCAGCCGACCTACGAGCACCAGAACACCGCCGAGCTCAAGCCCGAGGCCCACGCCGACCTCGCGCGCCTCGCCGCGGCCGCGCCGGCCGAGGGCCGCATCCGCATCGACGGCTACGCCACGGTCGAGGAGGTGATCGTGGCCGAGAGCCGGGAGCAGCTCGCGCGCCTCGAGGCCGAGCACGTCTGGAGCCCCGCGTACATCGACATGCGGCTCGGGTGGAAGCCGGAGCGTCCCCTCTACCTCATGCTCCTCCGCTACTACCGGACGCCCGAGGCGCTCGAGTTGCCGCTGCGCAAGGCGTACGGCGGCTGCCGGTCGTTCATCGACCTCGATCCCGAGGACCTCCCGGCCGACCTCGCGGCGCGCCTCGCGCGTGGGCTCGTCCCCGCCCTGGACGACGAGACGTTCCGGGCGCGCGTGGCCCGCATCCTCGACCTCGCGCGGTAGCCCCGCCGGAGGCCGGCGGCGAGCCGACTCGCCGCGGCGAGTCGGCCCGGTCAGACCTCGGCGATCGGAATCCCGAGACGCCGGGCCGCCTCGAGGAGCCGGTGATCGTACGACGCGAGGCGCACCGTCTGTCCCTGGGCGCGCAGGAAGTCCATGGAC
>DASVDK010000143.1:0-6720 GCA_036381125.1 Thermodesulfobacteriota bacterium
CGGGGTGCATCGGGCAGGTCCACTCGGTGCGCGTGACCGGCGCGGCCGGCGCGACCGGCTCGAGCGCCATGCCGCACCTGGGGCAGGAACCGGGCCCGACCTGCCGCACCTCCGGGTGCATCGGGCAGGTATACTCGGCGCCGCCGGCCTCCCGTCCGCCGGCGGGAGGCGTCGCCTCGTGCGCGCCCTCCCTGGCCCCGGGGGTCCCGTCGGCGAAGCGGCGCGGGTCGGTCCGAAACGCGTCGAGGCAACTCCGGCTGCAGAAGTGGTAGGTCCGCCCCTCGAACGTCTCCGACCCGACGGCGTCCTCGGGGCTGATCGTCATCCCGCAGACCGGGTCGACCACGGTCTCGGGCGAGTGGCGATGACGGGCCGTCGCCGCGTCGCTCATGTCGTCGACCTCCTCATCCCCTCCCCCATGGGAGGGGCGTTGGCACTCTACGACGACCCGGGAGCGGCTGTCAATCCCTTCCCCCCCGGGAGGGGTTTCCTCTCCTGGACGGGAACCGGCGCAGGCGCGCGGACCCGGCCCGGTGTCGGGAGGTACGAAAGCGGTGCCGCCGCGGGGGTAACGGTGCGGACGATGCGGAACGGCGGGAACGTGGTGATGCGGGGACTGCTGCTCGGGGCCGGATCCCGTCGGGCGATCGACCTCGCGGCGGGTCAAGGGCTGGTCCATGGTGGCCGCCGTCTCGAGACGACAGTCGAGGGGCCGGCCTGGGGACGCGGCCTCGGCGGGCCCCGTGGAGGACGCGATCCCCGCCAACAGGACCGCCGGCACGACCACGAGCGGGAGGCGCATCTTTTCGCTTCATTCGCCCGGCGGCCCACCAGGCAAGCGGCAAGGCCCCGCCATGGCCTGGCGCCTCCCGGGCCCCTGAAGGCCCCCGTCGCGCCGCGGAACGCCCGCACGCGGCCCGGGGCCCGCCGCAGGGCCCTTGCCGCCAGGCCGGCCGCTCACCCGAGCATCATGAGGGGATCGAGATGACGGCGATCGAGCGCCGCGCTCGGCCGACTCTCGCCGTGCGGCGGGCCGCCGATCGCACGGAGCGCGACCGTCGCCGCGCCGAACAGGGCTCGGCCGAGGGGCGCCGCCGCAATCCTCTGTGGTTATCTGTGGTTACAGGCGGTTGGTGCGAGAGGTGGGACTCGAACCCACAAGGTTTCCCACCAGATTCTAAGTCTGGCGCGTCTACCAGTTCCGCCACTCTCGCACGCAGGTGGTCGAGACTCCTGGCTGCATCGACTGCTCGATTTCTAGCACGGGCGTCGCGGCATCGATAGAGGCTCGCGCCGGCCCGTGGGCGAGCCGTCGGGTCGTTCCGCCCGATGGCTTGTCGACAAGCGGCCCCGGGGAAAGCGCTTGACAATGTCCGGTCCTGTCGCCAATCTGTAGCCGCAAATCATCGAAAGGACAAGGGAATCATCCCGCGGCGCCTGCCCGGCGCCCTCCGGTGCACCGGTCGGCCGGCTCGAGGAGGTCCCATGATCCGACGAATCGTCGTCGCCACGGGCGGGTCGGAGTGGTCGGACTACGCGCTCCACTACGCTCTCGACCTGGCCGTCGAGTACCGGGCCGACGAGGTCCTCGTGCTCTATGTCGTACCGCCCACCGCCAAGGTAACGGTCGATCCGATGGGGATGGTCGTGCTGCCTCCCACGCCGGAGACGGCCCCCTCGGCGACCGGGGAGGAGGTGCTCGCCCGCGCCGCAGCCGACGCAGCGCGGCGAGGCGTCCCCTGCCGCACGGTGCTGCGGCAGGGCCCGGTGGCCGACGAGATCGTCAAGCTGGCGGCCGAGGAGCGGGCCGACCTCCTCGTCGTCGGCTCCCGCGGCCTCACCGGCATCCGACGCCTGCTCCTCGGCTCGATCAGCAACGAGGTCGCGGTCAAGGCCCCCTGCCCGGTCCTCATCGTCAAGCAACCGCAGGGACCGCAGACGCAGAACGCAGCGTAGGCGAGGCCGGAGACGAGGCGCGGGTCGCCCCGGGAGGCCCGGTTGGACCCTGGTGAGGCGCCCCGCGCGAGGAGCGGCCGGCTTCAGGACCGGATCTCGTCGAGGATCGCCTTCGCGGCGCTCGTGCCGATCCGGGTCGCCCCGGCGGCCAGCATGGCGCGCGTGTCGGCGAGGGTCCGGATCCCACCCGAGGCCTTCACGCCGAGCCGTCCCCCCACCGCCTCCGCGAGGAGGCGCACCGACTCCACGGTCGCGCCGGGGTAGCCGAAGCCGGTCGACGTCTTCACGAAGCTGGCGCCGGCGGCCTCCGCCACGCGGCAGCCGAGCCGCACCTCGGCCTCGGTCAGCGCGGCCGTCTCGAGGATCACCTTGACCGGCCGGCCCGCCGCGGCGCGCACGACGGCCGCGACGTCCGCTTCCGCGCGGCTCGCCTCGCCTCCCCTGAGCCAGCCCCGGTTGATCACCATGTCGACCTCGGCCGCCCCCTGCTCCACCGCCAGGGCTGCCTCGCGCGCCTTCACCTCCGGGAGCGAGACGCCGTGGGGGAAGCCGGCCACCGAAACGACCGCCACCCGGCCGCCGAGCCGCCGCACGGCCGGCTCGACCAGCGACGGCTGCGCGCAGAGCTGCCCCACGCCGAGGGCCACGGCCTCGTCGCAGATGGCGGCAAGCTCGCGTTCGGTGGTGTCCGGCTTGAGGGCGGCGCCCCAGTCGATCAGGCGCGCGAGGTCGGCGCGGGCGAGCGGGTCGGGCACGAACGGCCCCGGCTACGGGTTCATCCGCTCGAGCGCGGCGACGACCTCGTCGATGATCCAGTCGGGCGTGGACGCACCGGCCGAGACGCCCACGGTGCGGGCGCCGACGAACCACTCGGGCCTGAGCTCCGCCGCGCTGGCCACCTGGTAGCTGCGCGGGTTGATGTTGCGCGCGATCTCGGTGAGGCGGCAGGTGTTGGCGCTCGTGAGGGAGCCGATGATCACCATGACGTCGTTCTCGTACGGCATGGTGCGGATCTCGTCCTGGTGGTTCTTCGTGGGGGCGCAGATGGTGTTGATGAAGCGCACCTCGCGGCTCTTGAGGCAGAGTTCCGCCACGCACTGCCGGACGTTGTCGATGTTCTGGGTGGACTGCGTGACGACGCCGATCTTGCGCTTGCGCGGGATGAGCCGCGCCTCGTCGGGGTTCGACACGACGATGGCGCCCGGCACCTGGCCCGCGATGCCGACGACCTCGTCGTGGCCGTGATCGCCGATGACGACGATGCTGTACCCCTCCTGGGCGAGCGCCTTCACCTCGTCGTGGATCTCGAAGACCATGGGGCAGGTGGCGTCGACGATCTTCAGGCCGCGCCGCTCGGCCGCGTCGTAGATCTCCGGCACGGCGCCGTGGGCGCGCAGGATGAGCGTGCTGCCGGCCGGCACCGAGTCGAGGTCCTTCATCACCGTGACGCCGGCCTCGTCGATCTTCCGGACGACGTGCTCGTTGTGCACGATGTCGCCCAGCATGACGACGCGCTCGTCCGACTTCGCCGTCTTCATGGCGATGTCGAAGGCGCGCTTGACGCCGAAGCAGGCACCCGCGGTGTCGGCTCTGTTGACGATCACGCCTGGTCCTCCGATCGACGAAACCTCTGCAAAATCACGATGGTTGTACCCCAGCGGCCG
Organism: Thermodesulfobacteriota bacterium; assembly: GCA_036381125.1. Lineage (GTDB taxonomy): Bacteria > DASVDK01 > DASVDK01 > DASVDK01 > DASVDK01 > DASVDK01. Next base: position 3,621 of record DASVDK010000143.1, read on the forward strand.
CCGGAAGTAAAGGCGAGCGCGCCCCCCCGGGAGCGGCGCCGGCCGGGGTGAGGGTGAACGTCGCGCGGAACGCGGCCTCGAGCGCCCGCTTCGCCTCGGCCAGCGTCACCGGGCGGCCCGCCTCGCGGGTGAGCGTCGTCATTCGCACGCCGGCCAGGCCGCACGGCACGATCAGCTCGAACCCGGGGAGCGCCTCGTCGGTCACGTTCACGGCGAGGCCGTGCCAGGAGACCCAGCGGCTCACGTGGATGCCGATGGAGGCGAGCTTGCGGTCGTCGACCCAGACGCCGGTCTTCCCGGCCACCCGCCCGGCGGCGACGCCGAACGCCGCGGCCGCGCGGATGATCGCCTCTTCGAGCGCGCGGAGGTAACGGTGCAGGTCGCGGCCGTGGCCGCGCAGGTCGACGATCGGGTATCCGACGAGCTGCCCGGGGCCGTGGTAGGTGACGTCGCCGCCCCGCTCGATCTCGAAGACCTCGACGCCGCGCCGCTCGAGCGCCTCGCGGGAGGCCAGCAGGTGCTCCGGCCGGCTCGCGCGGCCGAGGGTGACGACCGGCGGGTGCTCGCAGAGGAGGAGCGTGTCTGGCGCCTCGCCGGTCTGGCGCCGGCGGGCGAGGTCGCGCTGGAGCGCCAGCGCCTCGGCGTAAGGGATGCGGCCGAGGTCGCGGACGGCCAGCGTCCCCTCCCGGGCGAACGCGGTCACGTCGACCTGGGCCCCCCGGCGGTCTCCCGGCCGGGGGCCTGCGAGCTGCGGGTTACGCGTGAATCGCCCTCCCGTCCACCGCGAGCGCCGCCTCCTTGAGGACCTCGGCGAGGGTCGGGTGGGCGTGCGTGGCCCGTCCGAGGTCCTCGGCGGAGGCGCCGAACTCGATCGCCACCGAGGCCTCCGCGATCAGGTCCCCGGCCCGCGGCCCCACGATGTGGACGCCGAGGATGCGGTCGGTCTCGGCGTGCGCGAGCATCTTCACCCGGCCGTCGATCTGCCCGAGGGCGCGCGCCCGCCCGTTGCCGCGGAAGAAGAAGACGCCCTTGCGGTACGGGATGCCGGCGGCCTTCAGCTCCTCCTCGGTCTTCCCCACCGAGGCGACCTCGGGGTTGGTGTAGACGACGTTCGGGATGGCGTCGTAGTTGACGTGGCCGTAACCGGTGACGATCCGCTCGACGCAGGCGACGCCCTCCTCGGAGGCCTTGTGCGCCAGCATGGGGCCGCGGATCACGTCCCCGATGGCGTAGATGCCTCGGGCGGTCGTCTCGAAGTGGTCGTTCACCGGGATGCGACCCTTCTCGTCGGTCCTGATCTCCACCGACTCGAGGCCGAGGCCGTCGGTGTTGGGGATGCGGCCGACGGCCACGAGGACCCGGTCGGCGGTGATCGGCTCCATCCCTTCCGCCTCGACGACGGCCGTCTTGCCGTTCACCTTCGCGCCGGTGACGCGGGCGCCGAGGCGGAAGTCGAGCCCCTGGCGCGCGAGGACCCGCCGCGCCTCGGCGGCGATCTCGGCGTCCATCCCGAGGAGGATCCGGTCGGCGTACTCGAGGACGGTCACCTTCGAGCCGAGCCGCGCCCAGACCGAGCCCAGCTCGAGCCCGATCGCTCCGGCGCCGATCACGACGAGCCGCTTCGGGACCTCGGGATAGGCGAGCGCCTCGGTGGACGTGCCGATCCGGTCGCCGTCGGTCGTCACGCCCCTGAGCGGCGCCACCTTGCTGCCGGTGGCGATGAGGACGTGGGTCGTCTCGAGGTCGACCTCGCCGTCGCCGCCGCTCACCACGACGCGGCCGGGACCGGCGAGGCGGCCGTGACCGAGGTAGCGCGTGATCCTGTTCTTCTTGAAGAGCCCCTCGACCCCGTTCGTGTTGGCGCGGACGACCTCGTCCTTGCGCTTGAGCATCGCCGCCAGGTCGACCTCGACCTTCGGCACGCGGATCCCGTGCGCCGAGAAGCCGTTCTTCGCCTCGTGGACCAGCTCCGAGGACTCGAGCATCGCCTTGCTCGGGATGCACCCGATCCTGAGGCAGGTGCCGCCGAGGGCCGCCTCCTTCTCGACGCAGGCGACGTTCAGGCCGAGCTGCGCGCCGCGGATGGCCGCGACGTAGCCGCCCGGGCCCGACCCGATGACGACGAGGTCGTGCTTCGCGCGTGCCACGCCCTACACCTCGAGCAGCATGCGCGCCGGCGTCTCGATGACGTCCTTGATGCGCCTGAGGAACGTCACCGCCTCGCGCCCGTCGACGATCCGGTGGTCGTACGTGAGCGCGAGGTACATCATCGGCCGGACGACGACCTGCCCGTCGCGCACGACCGGCCGCTCCTGGATGGCGTGCATCCCGAGGATGCCGCTCTGGGGCGGGTTCACGATGGGGGTCGACAGCATGGAGCCGTAGATCCCGCCGTTGCTGATGGTGAACGTGCCGCCCTGCAGCTCCTCGACCCGGATCGCGTTCTCCCTGGCCCGCTTGCCGAAGTCGGCGATGACCTGCTCGATCTCGGCGAAGGAGAGCCGGTCGGCGCCCCGGATGACCGGCACGACGAGCCCCCGGCCGCCGCCGACGGCGACGCCGATGTCGTAGTAGTTCTTGTAGACGATCGAGTCGCCCCGGATCTCGGCGTTCACCGCGGGGATGAGCTTGAGCGCGTCGACGGCCGCCTTCACGAAGAACGACATGAAGCCGAGCTTGATGCCGTACCGCTTCTGGAAGGCCTCCTGGTGCTCCTGGCGGAGCGCCATCACGGCCGACATGTCGACCTCGTTGAACGTCGTGAGGAGGGCCGCGGTCTGCTGCGCCGCCACGAGACGCTCGGCGATCCGACGGCGCAGGAGGGTCATCGGGACGACCTCTTCCTCGCCGCCGGCCGCCGGCGCCGCGGGGGCCGCGGGCAAGGCCTGCCCCCTCTGCGGCGCGGGCGCCGCCTCGCGCGCCTCGGCCGCGGCCCGCTCGACGTCCTCCTTGAGGATCCGACCGCCGGGACCGGTCGGCTCGACGTCGCGGGCGTCGAGACCTTGCTGAGCCAGCACGCGCTCGGCGGCCGGCATGACGCGAGTGGAACCCTCTTCCTTTGAGAAAGGGGAGGGCGAGGCCAGGCGCTGGTGCGATTCCC
>DASVDK010000144.1:0-4253 GCA_036381125.1 Thermodesulfobacteriota bacterium
GCCCGACAGCGACACCGTGCGCTCGACGACGAGCGGCAGGGTGCGCGTGTCGACCATCAGGACGGCGAGGGCGCGCGCCGCGGTCGCGAAGAGGTCGTCCAGGTCCCGGCCGGTGGCCTCGATCGCGGCGTCGGCGAGCGATCCCCGCTCGAGGAAGCGGAAGTGCCCCATCGCGACCTAGCCAGCCCGGCCGGTGCGGCCCGCCCGCTCCTCGCCCCGCTTGTACTCGATCGCCTCGCCGCGGATGCGCGCCTCGCAGGCCCGGCAGAACGCGGCCGGCGACGGCCGCCCGCACGCGAGGCACCGGCGCTCCGGCGAGGCGGGACCGCCGGCGGTCGCGGCCGCGCCGGCGGCCGCGGCCGGCTCCGCAGCCTCGGCCGGCTCCGCAGCCTCGGCCGGCCCCGCGACCGCGAGCCGGCGCCCGGCGCGCGGGCTCACCGTCACCACCGGGCAGGGAGCCTTGCGCGCGACCGCCTCGGCCACGCTGCCCATGGCCAGGCGGGCGAGCCCCCCGCGGCCGTGCGTGGACATGACCACGAGGCTCGCCCCGCACGCTTCGGCCTCGGCCATGATCTCCTCGGCCGGGTCGCCGAACCGGACCGCCCGCTCGACGGCGAGCCCGGCGAGGCGGGCCGCGACCCGGTCCAGGCGGTCCTCGGCCTCGCCGCGGAGACGATCGGCCTCCTGGTCGGCGTAGGCGACCACCGTCCCGTCGCCGACGACCGCGCGGGGGTGCGGGGCGACGTGGAGCAGCCGGATCGACGCACCCGTCACCCGCGCGAGCAAGCCGGCGACCTCGAGCCCCGCGCTGCCGAGCTCGCTCAGGTCGAGGGGAACGAGGATGGGGCCGGGTCGTTGCGCATCGCTCATGGCATCCTCCCGCATGGCATCCTCCCGATCGAGGGGTCCATCCTGGCCGACTTGCAAGTCGGGCGCCAGGGCGCGCTCGGACGGCACGCGCCTAGCCCTCCTGCCGGAGGACGAACTCGCGATCGAGCGCCGCGAGCGTGTCGACGATGCCGGTGTAGGCGAGTTCCGCGTGCGAGGCCATCGTCGGCCCCACGAAGCCCTGCCTGCGCCACTCGTCGGCCTTCTGCTGGACCTTCGCGCGCGTCGCGTCCCAGGCGACGTTACCGAACATGTCGACCGGCTCGGCCGCGAAGCGGCCCTCGCCGTCCATCGAGAAGGCCAGGCACGAGACGATCGGCAGGCAGTAGGCGCCGGCGACCGCCGTGTCGATCGCCACGGGCATGAGCGGCATCACGTGCGACCCGCGCGTGTCGCCCGTGACGAAGTGGCCGAGGGCGTACGGGTGCACCACCTCCTCGGGCGCCGGGAAGATGCCCTGCGTGCGGACGATGGCGACCGGGTCGTCCTTGCCGGTGTACTTCCCCGCGATGTTGTGCAGGCGGGTGGCCGACACCGCGACGATCTGCTCGTCCGGCTTGTGGCGGGAGTGGATCGCCTCGACGGCGAACCGATCCGGGTTCTGCAGGAGCGCGGCCACGTCCCAGACCCGTTCCGGCACCGGCAGCCGGATCAGGCGATCGGCCCCCTTGTGGTCCATGTCGATGATGGTGAACGTGAAGCCCTTGTGGAGCTTCGGGCTCAAGAGCAGGCCGCCGTTGTGCATCGGGTCGCAGAAGACCGAGTAAAGGGGGTAGTTGTAGGCGCCCGGCGAGCACTTGTCGCCGGCGAAGACGAGGAACGCCTCGGCCGGACGTTCGGGGCTCGCCGGGTCCCGATCGAACTCGATCTCGGCGACCGCCGGGCCGGCGCCGCGGACATTCCCCGACGGCGCGTCGACCAGCAGGTCCTGCCCCGCCCCGTAGAGCCCCCCTTGCCTGGCCGCCTCCGTCGCCGCGAGGAACGCGTCCCAGGCGAAGCGGTGGATCGCCCGGGCCCCCGGGCCGTGCGTGTGGCTCATGACGATCGCGATGTCGTCGCCGGTGTGCGTGACGAGACCGTCGACGACGAGGCCCCGGCCGAGCGCCTCCCGCAGCCGGCCGCGCACGGTCTCCATCATCCGCTTCGAGGGCCGCGTGTGCCCTCCGATCGACCCCACGTCCGCCTTGATGACCGACAGCGTCACCTGCATGCCACCCTCCTCCCCCGGCCCCGGGCTCGCCGCCGCGGCGGGTGCGGGGCTTGCCCGCCCCGCTGGGGCCGCGATGTCACAGCGCCTCGCCTGGCGACGTGCACGGGGCACCGTGTGCGGCCGTCGCACGGCCGGGCGGGACCTCCCGTCCGGCCACTCGTGTTGCAAGTCGGGGACCAGCCGACCTCTCCGTTCGTCCGCCCCGGGGCCGCTGGCCTCCGGATTGCATTCCCCGTCGGCCATGACGTACACACAGCTCCTCCTGCGCGACCAGGCCCGCGCCAAGATCCTCGCGGGCGCCACCACCCTCGCCGACGCCCTTCGCGTGACGCTCGGCCCCCGCTCCAGGTCGGTGCTGATCGGCAGGAAGTGGGGCAGCCCGATCGTCTGCAACGACGGCGTGACGATCGCCAGGCAGGTGACCCACAAGGACCCGGAGGAGAACCTCGGGGCGCAGATGATCCGCGAGGCGGCCGTCAAGACGGGCGAGGTGGTCGGCGACGGCACGACGACCTCGACCCTCCTCGCCCACGGGATCTTCGCCGACGGCCTGCGCAACGTCGTCGCCGGCGCGAACGGCATCGAACTCAAGCGCGGGCTCGACCGCGCCCTCGCGGCCGCGGTGGCGTCGATCAAGACCCTCGCCCGGCCGGTGGCGAGCCGCAAGGAGAAGGCCCAGATCGCCGCGGTGTCGGCGCACAACGACGCGGCCATGGGCGAGCTGGTGGCCGAGGCGATGGAGCGGGTCGGCGCCGAGGGGGTGGTCTCGGTGGAAGAGGCCAAGGGAACCGAGACCTCGCTCGACGTCGTCCAGGGGCTCCGCTTCGACCGGGGCTACCTCTCGCCCTACTTCGTCACCGACGCCGAAAAGATGGAGGCGGTACTCGACGACCCGCTGATCCTCCTCGCGGATCAGCGGATCGGCAACCTGGAGGACCTCCTGCCGATCCTCGAGCAGGTGGCCAAGGCCGGGCGCGCCCTCCTGGTCGTGGCCGAGGAGGTCGAGGGCGAGGCGCTGGCGGCGCTCGTGGTCAACAAGCTGCGCGGCGTCCTCCACTGCGCCGCGGTCAAGGCCCCCGGCTTCGGCGACCGGCGCAAGGCGATGCTCCAGGACATCGAGATCCTGACCGGCGCGCACCTCGCCTCGAGCGAGCTGGGCGTCAAGCTGGCCAACCTGGCCCTCACCGACCTCGGCTCCGCCCGGCGCGTGGTGGTCGGGCGCGACGCCACGACGATCATCGGCGGCGGCGGCGACCGCCGGGCCATCGAGGTGCGCTGCCGCGACCTTCGGCGCCAGATCCAGGAGGCGACGAGCGAGTACGACCGCGAGAAGCTCGAGGAGCGCCTGGCCAAGCTCGCGGGCGGGGTGGCGGTCATCCGGGTGGGCGCCCCCTCGGAGGCCGAGATGAAGAACCGCAAGGAGGCCTTCGAGGACGCCATCAGCGCCACGCGCGCCGCCATGGCCGAGGGGATCGTCCCCGGCGGCGGCGTGGCGCTGGTCCGGGCGGTCGACGCGATCGAGCGCGAGGCCGCGCGGGCCGACGGTGACGAGCGCACCGGGATGCTCGTCCTCGCGCGCGCGCTCGAGACGCCGCTGCGCCAGATCGCCCTCAACTCCGGCGTGGACCCCGGCGTCGTGGTGGACCGCGTCCGCGCGGCGAAGGGGGCCGTCGGCTTCGACGCCGCGCGAGGCGTCTACGGCGACCTGGTCGAGGCCGGGATAATCGACCCCGTCAAGGTCGTCCGCGTGGCGCTCGAGAACGCGGTGTCGGTGGCCGGCGTGCTGCTGCTCGCGGAGGCGACGCTCACAGAGATCGAAGAACCCGAGGCCAGGCCCAGGGCGAGCAACCTGGAGTAGCCGTGCGCTCCCCGCCGCGGGCCGCGCGGCCGGTCCATCCGCCCGGGCTCGCCCTGGCGACCGACCTGTACCAGCTCACCATGGGGGCGAGCTACGCGGCGCTCGGCATGGACCGGCCGGCGGTCTTCAGCCTGTTCGTCCGGCGGCTGCCCGCCTCGCGGCGGTTCCTCGTCGCCGCCGGCCTCGCCGAGGCACTCGACCGGCTGGCCTCGCTGCGGTTCGAGGAGGACGACCTCCGCTACCTGCGCACCCTGCCGATCCGGCCCGAGTTCCTCGACCGTCTCGCCGCCCTCCGCT
>DASVDK010000145.1:0-6538 GCA_036381125.1 Thermodesulfobacteriota bacterium
CTCGACCCGAAGACCGCGCACGTCATCTACGCGCACCTGCGCGACCTCGTGACCCGGGAGGGGCGCACGGTCCTCATGGTCGATCAGAACGTCCTCGCCGGGACCGAGGCGGCCGACTACATCTACGTGCTCGAGCTCGGCCGCAACCGGATCGCCTGCGACCGGGCCGAGTTCGAGGCGCGGTACCGCGCGACGATCGCGGAGTGGCTGATCTGAGGGCGCCCGACCTGCACGGCCGACCACCGTTGTGTTCTCTTCCGTGCTAACATCGCTACCTGACAGAGCGCCTGCTCGTGCCAGCCACGCCATCACGATCACGGGCAAGGTTTCCGGTGGTTGTATGTTGTTATCAGCGGTGATAACATCGTGGCATGGGCGGTCGAGTTCTTCGCGGACGCGGTGGCGGCCGAGATCCGAAAGTGGCCGAAGGGCATCCAGGCCCGGTCTTGCAGATGCCCGACTCCCGCGCGCTGGGCGGAGGCCTCTTCGAGCTCCGGTGCAAGGGATCGGAGGGGATTGCCCGAGTGTTCTACGGCGTGTTCTCGGATGACCGGGAACTCTGGCTGCTGCACGCGTTCCGTAAGCAGACACAGCGGACGCCGCGCGATGACCTGGCGCTCGCGAAGAGGCGCCTGAGGGCGCTGCGCGAGGAGAAGAAGACGAAGAAGAAGGGGTAGGAGACCGGGATCATGGCAACGACGAAGTACGACACCTTCCGAGCCGAGCTGCTGGCCCATCCCGAGACCAGAGCCGCCTACGACGCGCTCGAGCCGAAGTACGGTCTTCTGCGCGCCCTCGTTGCGGCGCGCGAGGCGGCCGGGGTGACGCAGGCAGAGATGGCCAGGCGGATGGGCACCTCGCGCTCCGCGCTGTCGAGACTGGAGTCGGCCGCGGGGCCGTCGCCCAACTGGGAGACCGTGACCCGCTATGCCCGGGAAGCCGGATACGAGATCGAAGTGCGCCTACGGCCAGCGGCGAAGAGAGGGCGTACGATCACCGCGCGGATTCCCGCCCGGCCCGTCGGCCGTGGGGGTGCTGCCGCGAAGACGCGATCGCGCAGCACCGGCGCGCGGGCACGCGGCGGCCTATCCGTCCACGGTTAGCGCGTCGGCGAATCCGGTGTGACCGACTGGAGAAGCCGGTCAGGATCGCGCCCTGGCCCCGCGACCACATCGTCCGGATCGACGCCGCCGAGTTCCCGTCCGCGTTCGGGCCGGAGGGCCGAGAGGAGCTGGCGGCGCTGCGCGCAGAGGCACTGTCCGAGGCCGGGGCCGTGCGCCTCACACGGCACCGGGGACCGGCCGCCGGAGAGCCGTACGAGGTGAGGCTCGGTCCGGCCGAGGTCGAGACCGCCTACCGGCTGGCCATCGCGGAGGGCTTCGAGCCGCTCGGCGTCGGGCTCGCCGCGCTCGAGGCGCGGGCCCGGACGCTCCGCGAGGGGACAGCCGCGCCGGGTGGGGAGCGGCCGCCGGACTCGATGAGCCGGTTCCTGGAAGCGGTAGAGCGGGGCGCCCGGGAGGCCGACCTCGCACCGCTCGGGATGCGCCGCGAGCGCTTCAAGGCCGAACGGCGGGACGTCCTCGACGCCCTCGACGCCGCCGTCGCCCTGGCCCGCGGCGTCCAGGGCTGGGGGCGGGTCGTGAGCGAGCGGGTCTTCGGCGACTCGAAGCGGCTCGGCGCGATCGAGAGCCGGGTATCCCAGCTCCTCGTGCGGGCCGATCCACGCTGGGACGGCATCGCCCCCGACGAGGCGACGGACCTGCTCGAGGCTTACGGCGTGCGGCGCCGGCCAGGCCTGCTCCGCTGCGCGGGGGCGGCCGAGCTTCGGATCGGCGAGCGCGCCTATCGGCTCGAGGACTTCACGCCGACGGCCACGCTTCCCGATGCCTGGGCGGCCGCCTGGGTGGAAGGGGTCTGCCGGGCGGCCCCAGCCGTCGTCACCACCATCGAGAACGAGTACCCGTTCCTGTCGTACGTGGAGGAGGCGGGCGGCCCGGCGGCCCTCGGGGCGCGAGGCGAGGTGGTCGTCTACACGCGGGCTTTCCCCCGCCGTCCCTCGTCGAGAGCCTTGCCGCCGTCGTGAGGCGGCGCCCCGAGACCGCCTTCCGCCACTGGGGCGACGCCGACGTGGGCGGCCTGCGCATCTGGTGGCTGCTCCGTACGCGCCTCGGCTGCCCCGTCCACCTCTTCCGCACGACCCCGGAGTGGCTCGAGGAGGCCGCCGCCTCCGGCGGCAGGCCGCTCCCCACGGCCGAGCGCGCCGCGCTCGAGCGCTTCGGCGCCCTGCTCGCCGGCTCCGGCACGGGCGGAGCACCCGACGTGGCTCAAGCGCGCCGTCTCGTCGCGTCGCTCCTGCGCCTTGGGGTCAAGGTCGAGCAGGAACGGTACTGATCCGTGCCCGATGGCTCGTTGCCGGCTCCGGGCACAGGGGTCACGAGAGCGCCACATGATCCTCCCCGACCTCACCGTGGTCGAGAACCTCGAGATGGGCACCTGGAGCTTCCGGGGCGACCGGGCGCGGGCCAGGCGGGCGATCGAGCGGGCCTTCGAGCGGGCGCCCGGGCTGCAGGAGTTCCGCGACCGGCCCGCCGGGGTCCTGAGCGGCGGCCAGCAGCGGCTCCTCGAGCTCGAGCGGGCCCGCATTTCGGACCCGCGGCTCCTCCTGGTGGACGAGCCGACGGTCGGCCTTGACCCGAAGGCCGTTTGAGACGGCCCCCTGTCGTGCGTGACGAGGAGGAAGAGGTCGCCCTCCTCGTGATAGGGGTGCAGGAAGATCGCCCCGTCACTCCCCGACGCCGCCCACCGGCTGGTCGATCGGCGCCGGAGGCGGTCGGCGCTCGTGCCAGCGGGTCGCCCGCTCGAATGCGAGGCCGACGCGCAGCACGGTCGCCTCGTCGAAGGGCCGGCCGACGATCTGGAGCGACACCGGCAGCCCCTGCCGGTCGAACCCGCAGGGCAGCGCGAGGGCGCAGAGGCCGAGATAGTTGACCGCGCGGGTGAAGCGGCTCAGCGGCAACGCCCCCTCGTCGACCTCGGTGACCGGGATCGCGACGATCGGGGTGGTCGGCGTCAGGAATGCGTCGAAGCCCGCGAGGGCGCCGATGAAGGCACGGGCCGAACCGCGGCGGTGATCCAGGGCGTCGAGGTAGTCCGCCGCGCCCACGCGGGCCCCGGCCAGGAACCTGGCCCGCACGTGTGGGTCCATCCGCGCGCCCTCGCGCTCGACCAGGTCCCGGTGGGCCGCGTAGGCCTCGGGAGCCATCACGATGCCGGCGCGGGCGGCGTAGTCGCCCAGCGGCTCGGTGAGGGCGAGCGGCTCGACCTGGGCCCCGGCCCGGACCAGCTCGGCAACCGCCTCGTCGAAGGCCAGCAGCACGTCGGGGTCCACCCCGTCCCGGTCGCGCGGCGGCAGAAGGGCGAGCCGCATCCCCCGGACGCCGGCGCCGAGCACGGGCGATACGTCCGCGGCCGGCGCCGCCGCGGTCAGCGGGTCCTCCGCGTCAGGCCCCGCCATCACCTCGAGGAGGAGGGCGGCGTCCTCGACCGACCGGGTCATCGGGCCGATCGAGTCGAGCGTCCGGCTGAGCGGCACGACACCGTACAGGCTGACACGGCCGGCCGTCGGCTTGAGGCCGACGATCCCGCAGAGCGACGCGGGAATGCGGATGGAGCCGCCGGTGTCGCTCCCGATCGCCGCGGTGACCATTCCGGCCGCGACCGCGACGCCGGAGCCGCTGCTGGATCCGCCGGGCACCCGGTGGATCGACGGGTCCCATGGGTTCCTGGGGGTGCCGAGCGAGGCGTTCGTTCCCCAACCCCCGTACGCGAACTCGACCATCCCGGTCTTGCCGAGCACGATCGCTCCCGCGGCCCGCAGGCGCGTAACCACGGTCGCGGTGATCGACGAGCGGCGGTCCTGCAGGAGGAGGGATCCGCACGTGGTTCGCCGCCCCTCGATCTCGATCAGGTCCTTGAGGGCGACCGGGATGCCGTGCAGGGACCCGAGGTACCGTCCCGCCCGGATGAGCCGGTCCGCCTCATCCGCGGCGAGCCGCGCCTCGTCGCGGTACACCTCGGCGAAGGCGCCGAGGTGGGGATCGAGCGCCGCGATCCGGGCGAGGCAGGCCTCGACCAGCTCGGGCGGCCGGATCTCACGCGCGGCAATGCGCGGCGCCAGCCTGTGGATCGGGAGCCAGGCGAGGTCGTCCGGTCGATCGGCCACCGCATCCTCCGGGAGCTCAGTGCGGCGCGTCAGGCGCCGAGGTAGGCGTCCGCGACCGCGCGGTCGCCGGCGAGGGCTTCGGACGTGCCCGACAGAACGGTCCGGCCGCCCTCGAGCACGTACGCGCGGTCCACGATCTCGAGGGCGAGCCGCGCGTTCTGCTCCACCATCAGCACGGTCGTCCCCTCCTCGTTGAGCACGAGGATCAGCTCGAAGATCTGCGTCACGATCTTCGGCGCGAGCCCCATGGAGGGCTCGTCGAGCAGGAGGAGGCTGGGGCTCGACATCAATGCCCGCCCGATCGCCAGCATCTGCTGCTCGCCTCCCGAGAGGGAGCCGGCGGGCTGGCTGCGCCGCTTCGCGAGCACCGGGAACAGATCGAACACGCGGGCCAGCGAGCGCGCCACCTCGCGCCGATCGGGGCGCGTCACCGCCCCCAGCTCGAGGTTCTCGAGTACCGTGGAATGGGCGAAGACGCGGCGGCCCTCCGGCACGAGCGCGATCCCGGCCCGGACCCGGGCGGCCGGGGTCCTTCCCGCGAGGGAGGCCCCGCGGTATCGGACCGACCCGCCGTCCGGGGCGAGGAGGCCGGCGATGCTCTTGAGGGTCGTCGTCTTCCCGGCCCCGTTGGCGCCGAGCAGCGCGACCAGCTCGCCTTGCGCAACCTCGAAGGAGACGCCGTCGAGCGCCCTCACCGGCCCGTAGCTGACGCGCAGCGCGTCAACGGCGAGCAGCGCGCCGCCGGATTCCCCGCCCCTCGCCGAGGTAGGCTCTGATGACGTCATCGTTCCGCCGGACCTCCTCAGGGACGCCTTCCGCGATCTTCTGGCCGAAGTTCAGCACGGTGATCCGGTCGCAGATCGACATGATCACGCGCATCTTGTGCTCCACGAGCAGGATCGTCGTCCCCCGTTCCGCGATCCGATGCAAGAGGGCGACGACGCGGTCGACCTCGCCGGGGTTCATGCCGACGAGCGGCTCGTCGAGCAGGAGCAGGCGCGGCTCCGTGGCCAGGGCGCGCGCGATCTCGAGGAGCCGCCGCTCGCCGTAGGGGAGGCTGTCCGCCGGGCGATCGACCCTGGCGGACAGCCCCACGAACTCGACCAGCAGCCTCGCGCGCTCGCGCACGGCGGCTTCGGCGCGCCGGTGCCGCCCGGTGAGGACCGCGAGGAGCCCGTAGCCGAGGTGGCGGTGGGCGCCGACCAGCACGTTCTCGAGCACGCCGAGCCGCCCGAAGACGCGGAGGTTCTGGAAGGTGCGGCCGATGCCGGCCTGCGCCATACGGTGGGGCGGTAGACCCGCGATGTCGCGCCCGGCGAAGCGGATCCGCCCCGCGGTCGGCCTGAGCACGCCGCTGAGCACGTTGAGCGCCGTGGTCTTCCCGGAGCCGTTCGGGCCGATCAGGCCGTGGATCCCTCCGGCCTCGACGCGCATGTCGAGACCGTCGAGGGCCCGGAGTCCCCCGAAGTGCCGGTGGAGGCCGACCGTCTCGAGCAGCGCCTCGCGCTCGGCCGACCGGTCGCTCACCGCGCCTCCCGCTGCGCGCTCGTCGCGAACCGCCGGGCGCCTCGGAGCCTCTTCCCGGCGCCGCGGAGCGCCCCCGGGAGCGACACGAGGCCGCCGGGGAGGAACAGCACCATGCCCACCACCACGGCGCCGAACACGAGATAGTAGTACTCGTTCATGAAGCGGAGCGCTTCGGGCATCAGGTAGACGGTCAACGCGCCGAGCAGCGAGCCGGCCAGGCTTCCGGTCCCCCCGACGACCATCATGATCAGGACGCGGATCGAGATGTCGATGGTGAACGAGTCGGGGTTGATGTAGCGCACGTAGTGCGCATAGAGCGACCCGGCGGCCCCCGCGATGCCGGCCGAGAGGACGAATGCCTGGATCTTGAGGACCCGGACGTCCACCCCCATGCAGGCGGCCGCCGTCTCGTCGTCGCGGACCGCCATGAGCGCGCGGCCGAAGCCGGAGCGGATCAGTTGGTCGCAGGCGGCGAGGATGCCGCCCAGGACCGCGAGGACGACGTAGTAATAGGCGACGTCGTCTCGAAGGGTGTGGCCGGCGAGGGACGGGCGCGGGATATTCGGGACGCCGCTGATGCCTCCGGTCAGCCACTCGGCGTTGATGGATACCAGATGCGCGATCAGGCCGAACGCGATGGTGATGACGGCCAGGAAGTGACCCGAGAGCTTCAGCGCGGGGAAGCCGAGGAGCAGCCCGAAGACGGCGGTCACGATGAAGGCGGCGGGGAGGGCCACCCAGAACGGCACCCCGAGGCCGGTCGCGAGCAGCGCCGATGTGTAGGCGCCG
>DASVDK010000146.1:0-17469 GCA_036381125.1 Thermodesulfobacteriota bacterium
CTCGAGGCCTGTCTCGCCGAGGGACGGGCGGCGCGCTCGATCGAGGCCTTCGAGCGGGCGGACGGCGCGCTGCACCTCGCCATCGTGCGCGCCACGCACAACCGACTCCTCGAGGCGGCGATCGAGGGCATCGACCGCGCCCGCCAGAACGCGGCGTGGGGGAAGCTCAAGCGCGACACGCTCACCCCCGAGCGGCGGGCCTCGTACCAGGCCGAGCACGAGGCCATCGTCGCCGCCCTGCGCGAGCGCGACGCGGACCTCGCCCGCGCGCGGATCGCCGAGCACCTCCTCCACGTCCGGAAGAACCTGCTCGGGTACTGACGCCGCGCCCGCGCGCGCCGCTACCGCACCGGCCGCCCAGGGCGGCCGGTCCGACCGCCGCCTTCGCGAACAGGGTTCGTGTCGGACAGGGAGGTCACTCATGCGCGGCATACGCTCGCCCGGACTCCAGGGCGGCCTGCTCGTCGCCGCCGCCGTCGGCCTCGTCCTCGTCGTCCTCGCCTCCGGAGACCCCGCCACCGGCCAGGGGCGGTCCGCGCCGCCGGGCGCGACCGGCACGCACCACGTCCTGCCCGCCACGCTCGAGACCGTTCAGTGGGGCTGGCTCGATCCCAAGGAGCCGCCGAAGCTCACGATCGAGTCGGGCGACACCGTGGCGGTCGAGACGATGATGCACTCCCACGACAAGATCCAGCCGGGCGTGACGATGGAGGAGATCGTCGCGCTCAGGAAGGCCAACCCGGGCGGCGGCCCGCACTCGCTCACCGGGCCCATCTACGTGAAGGGCGCCGAGCCGGGCGACGTCATGGAGATCCGGATCCTCAAGATCGTCCCGAAGCCCTTCGGGACCAACTTCAACCTCCCCGGGAAGGAGTTCCCGACCATCGGCGCGCTGGCGCCCGAGTTCCCGAACGGCTGGGTCCGCTACTTCGTGTTCGATCCCGAGCTCGAGACGACCGAGTTCAGGCCGGGCATCACGCTCGACCTGCAGCCCTTCCCGGGCACGCTCGCCGTCGGCATCGACCCCGACGACCCCTACGAGGCCTACGCGCTCACGTCCATGGCGGTCGACTGCCGGGTGAGCCAGATCGTGGACGTCCGCAAGGGGGTCCACTGCATGGTGCCGAAGAGCCTCTTCACCGACCGCTCCTGATGGGGCCCGTGGCGCGACGGGGGAGCGGCTGCGCGTCGTCACGACCACCACCGACCTGCGCTCGCCCGTCGAGGCCGTCGGCGGCGACCTCGTGACCGCCGTGAGCCTCCTCGCGGCGGCCCAGAACCCGCACGCCTTCGCGGCCCGGCCGCGCGACCTCGCGGCCGTGCGCGAGGCCGACCTCCTGGTCCGGATCGGGCTCGATCACGAGCCGTGGACGCGAGCCCTCGTGGCGCGCGCCGGCAACCCCCGCATCGCGCTCGGCGGGCCGGCCGACGTCGTGGTCTCGAAGGGGCTCGACCTCCTCGAGCCGGCCGCTCGCACGGGCGGCCCGCCCGGGCATGCCCACGCCTTCGGCAACACGCACGTCTGGCTCGACCCCGGGCACGCCGAGCCGATCACGCGGGCCATCGCGGACGCGCTCGCCGCGGCGCGCCCGCGCGAGCGCGAGGTCGTCGAGGCTCGCCGCGCGGAGCTGCTCGCGCGCGTCGAGGCCGGCCTCGCCAGGTGGACCGCCCGCCTTGCGCCCTACCGGGGGATCCGGGTCGCGGCGGTGCACGACAGCTTCCCGTACCTCGCCCGGCGCTTCGGGCTCGAGATCGTCGGGCACCTCGAGCCGCAGCCGGGGATTGCGCCGCCGCCGGCCCACCTCGCGCGGCTCGCCGCCGAGATACGCCGTCACGGCGTCCGGGTCGTCCTCGCCGAGGCGTGGCAGCCCGAGGACCTCGCCCGGCGCGTGGCCTCGGCCGCCGGTGCGACGGTCGTCCTCCTGCCCACGTCGGTCGACAGCGTCCCCGGCACGGGCGACTACGTGGCCCTGATGGACGTGATCGTCGAGCGGCTCGCGGCCGGCCTCGCGGCCGCCGCCGCGCGGTAGCGGCGATCGTGGACGCGCTCGTCTTCCTCTGGCCCGCCCTGGCCGCCGGTCTCGTCCTGGCGGGCATCCACGCCTACCTCGGTCTTCACGTTCTCGTGCGCGGCGTCATCTTCGTCGATCTGGCGCTCGCCCAGGCGGCGGCGCTCGGCGCGGCGGTGGCGACGCTGGCGGGCCACCCGTCCCAGGGGGCGACGACCTTCGGCTACTCGCTGGCCTTCGCGCTCGGGGGAGCCGGCCTGCTGGCGCTCTCGCGGCAGCGGCACCCGCGTGTGCCGCAGGAGGCGCTCATCGGGGTCGTGTACGTCGTCGCGGCTGCCCTCGTCGTGCTCGTCCTCGACCGGTCGCCCGAGGGAGCCGAGCGCGTCAAGGGGCTCCTGCTCGGCGACATCGTCACCATCGATGCGGCGCACGTCGGGACGCTGGCGCTGCTCTACGCCGCCGTCGGCGCGATCCTGGCCGAGGGCGTGGGACGCCGCCTCGCGATCGGCTGGACCGTGGGGGAGGCCGGCGCCGTGGCCGGGCTCGGCGCCTCGCTCGCCTTCGACCTGCCGACCGGCGCGGCGATCGTCTCGCTGCTCGGGCTCGCGCTCCTCGGCGTCCTGGCTGCCCGCGCGGCCCTCGGCCCCCGGGGGCGGCGGCGAGAAAGCCTCGCGCGGGCCGGGCGCGTGGTCGTGGCCGGGGGCGGCATCGCGCTCGCCGCCGCAGGCGCCGGCCTGGCCGCCTTCCCGGCCTGGAGCTACGGCTGGCTCACGCTGATCGAGCGGGCGCTGCCGCTCGTCGAGACCGCCTTCCTCACGCCGGCCGAGCGGCAGGTCCGCGAGGACACGCTCCGGACGGCCGCCTGGAACGAGGCGGAGGTCGCCCGACTCGCGGCCGTGCGGGAGGCCGTGCGGTTCGGGGCGCGGACCATGGACGCCGAGGCCGAGGACCGGCTCCGGCAGTACCTCCTCGCGCGGCAGGAGATCGCGGCCGGCGACCGGTTCGTGCTCGCGGCGCTCCGGGGCCGCGCGCGGGCCAGGCAGCGCTTCGTCGTCGGGGTCCCGCTCGTCGTCGGCGGCGTCGCTCTGGCCTTGTGGTCCGTCCGGCAGCGCTATGGGAGTGGAAGGGCGGGGTTGGTGCCCCACTCTAAGGCACGGATTAGCTGATAAGGCCTCGACTCAAGGCACGCTGCTGCTCCCACAGTTCAATGCTACGGAATATCGTATGCTCTGCCAACGGAAGCAAAGCCAAGCGAGGTCTCAAAGCCGCCCTGAGTTTGCGAAGGACCCGGCTCACCAGACGACCAGTGGTCAGGACAGTGAGCACCAAGTCAAGTACCGCCAACTTCTGGTGATACAGCGCCTGTTCCAGCCAAACGGTTCGTATTAGACTAGCCAGTATGACTACGGCTCGATCCTCATCGCATTCCGGCCCTTGTAGCAGATCAAAGACTCGGGCTGTCTTTCGGTCGACATTCATTTCTCCATCAAGTAGCATCCCGAGTAGCGTTTCCGCATCGACGGACAGGAAGTGATAGTTGCCGCCCACGAGCTTCCTTATCGCATCCCGGTATCCTTTCGCTTCTAGCAGGCCGCGATCCCGCATGGCCTGCAAGACTGTTTGGGTCCAGAGCCCGTCCACGCCCCACTCAGCTTGTGCGACACGACGAAGTGCGAGGTCGTCGGCGTAAAGCGGCGCTCCATGTTCGCTCGCAACTAAGGCGGCCGCCGCGGAGGCTTTCCCAAGAACTTGCTCAAACTCCTCCAATCGAGCCTTGCCCAGGGTTAGAGCCGCGGATACAGGCACAACCTGCGCGCTCGATGAGATAAACTGGAGGATCGTCTCAGGCACCGTTCTCCTTCGTGTCCATGCCTCGGGGCTGATCTCCTCGTGTACGTATCGGTCTCCGATCCTCGCCAATGTGCCGGCGGGTGGTGGCAACATGTCGTCTTCGACAATGGCCTCTGTAAGAGCATCGATCACCGCCTGCGGCACGAGAAGCCGTTCGACGAGCTTCGGCAGTAGCGGCAAGAGGTTGAGGTAGTGAATCCCCAAGAGGGCCGTTAGATCGACTACTATCGTCCGCGCCGTAGCAAGCAGTTCTCTTTCTTTTGCGAGCTCCTCGGCAATACCTCCCGAAGCCACGAGACGGGCTTCTGGCATCGAAATCAACCCCATCCAGGTGTCGATCAGGCTACTATGAGTCGCCTTTGCGACAGCGCCAAGAGGGAACTGTCCCGTGCGATGGAGCTTAACAGCCGCCTCCACCTGACGCGCACGCGCATCGACCGCAGCGAGGATCTTCGAGACATCGCCTTCGGCTATTTCGAGTCGATGCAAGCCTTTGTTCTCGGGGAACCATGTGGTGAACGTACTGAACGTCTCCTGGAAGGCGAAGACGTATTTGCTCTGCACGTCGACGACCTCATAAGGCGGCTCTTCGAATGGCTCGCTCCTCAGAGACACACGGCCCCCTTTGCGGAGTCCCAAGAGTCTCTTCGCCAAAGGATCATCCAGGGCAAGCTCGCAACGCTCTAGTTGGGGAGTTCCCTCTGCTAGAAGTGTAAAGTGCCGTTTCTCTGCCCCGCGCCTAAGGTGGACAGTGCAATCGGGAACAACATGATCGACGGACAGGACCGCCTCGTCTGATTTCTCATGGGCGAGAAACAGCCCTGCGTACTGCAAGTGGATCTGCGGGTCGTTGAACCCAATGCGCCGCGCTAGGTATGCGAGCGCCAGGGCACCATCGAGTCCAAGTAATCGACGCGCCTGTGCGACCTCCATAAGCGCACGGGCGTTCTGTTCGATATCTTGCCTTCTGATGGAGGTGACGAGCGTGCGAGCGGAATCCCGATCACCCATCCGAATGTCCAACTTAACGAGGCGCAGGCGGTGCTCAATACGGTCTGGTTCGAGGGCCGCAAGGGCAGCTGTTAACTTTCTCGCCTCTCGGATATCGCCGATGTACTCGAGAATGCGCGCCTCGACCTCGGAGACGACGGGTATAGGGCCAGTGTCTCCACGAATGCTCTTGGCGATGAGAAACGCCTCGCGTAGTGAACCCGAGTTGAGCAGGCTGATTAGATATTTCCGAAGAATAGGGTTGTCGCGCTGGGTGTCGGCGATACGCCCAAGCGTCTCTGCCGCTTCTGGATATCGCTGTTGCTCGTAGTACAGAAGACCGAGATCGAGAGCGATTCTCTCGCTTTGAGGCCCTGATGAGTATCCAAGAGCTTCGCGGAGAAGCTCTATCGCTTCGTCTGGACGCCTTTGGGCCCGCCGGCAACGAGCTGCTGCCGCCAGTGCCTCGGGGTCGGCTGGCCAGGTCCGACTAATGGACCGAAGCACCTCCTCGGCGGCCGGCATATCGCCGTCTTCGGCAAGGGCGACGGCAAGTATCTCGGATATCACGAGTTGCTCAGCGTCGTGGAGGTCGGGACGCCAAAGCCGCCTGAGCAGGGTCGCGGCGTCCGCCGGTCGTCCAACCCGTCGGAGGGTTTGAGCTACAAGTGCCGCGATATCCGGATCGTCCTGTCCCTGTGGGATGCGCTGGAGAGTCGCTAATGCCTCTTCCGCCTTCCCGGTCTCGAGAAGGGCCGACGCTTTGAGCTTGCTGGCTCGACGCTGTGAGGCATCGAGTAGCAGCGCCCGGTCGCAATCAGCGGCTGCTTCTTCAGCTCTTCCAAGAAGGAGACGCACGGCTGCGCGGTTCGTGAGAGCGTCACTAAGGCGTGACGGGCTCTCGTGGTCCTCAAGTAAGACCACGGCTCGCGACAGTGCCTCTTCTGCTCGCTCGGCTGGGTCACGCTGGGCCGCCGACAATCGCCAAGGGAGGGGAGGGTTCGAAGCTATGGACTCCTGTACCGGATTGAAGAGCGCTTGGGCCAGTAGCGCATGAGCGTCAGGATCCTCCGGCTGCTCCTGGACAGCTCTGCGAAGGAAGGGCATCGACTCGGCGTATCGGCCTCTACGATTCCAAAGCTCACCAAGTACGAGAGCGCATGTCCCGTCAGCGGCTATCCAGGGTTCGGCTGCGAGAAGGTCTTGAATCTCGTCCGTGTGGCCTAGTCGATCAAGCGCTTGAATATAGACAGCCCTAGCTTGCGGGTCGTTAGGGGCGAGGCCTCTGGCTTCAGTGCTCAGCCGCCTTGCCTCCTCTAGCTCGTCTCTGAGGAGGGCGGCAGTAGCTGCGTTCGTCAGCGCCGTTGGATGACCCGGACGCAACGCCAATGCGACATCGAACTGCCGAACGGCAAACGTGGTATCGCCCAGTTGGAGCGCACACGCCCCAAGGTTCGTGGCAAGCCGGAACGCGATGTCGACTGAAGGTGAGGTATCGCCGATCTCGGCACGAACGGCCTCCAACAGTTGGCGTGCGCTGCGGGCGCGTCCGCGGATGAGTAGAGAGCGGGCCGCGTCGATCTTGGCGTGTACCTTAAGGTCCGAGGTCTCGCGAGCCCGGCCGGAGTCATCTGGTGGAATACGAGGAGCCAGATCGCTTGCAGGTGCCCTTTGCATCTGGATTTCGCGGAGCGATTGGCGCTGTAAATCGAGCAGTTGCTGAGTTGATTCGTCAACGCGGCTGAGAATGTCTGCCGCGCGCGCCTGTCGATCTAGTACCGCTGAAGTCAGCACCTCTGTTCGGGCTGCTAAGGTTGGCAGTCCCTCGTCTGTCTTGAGTAGTTCATACTCGAGGTGCTTCGCGAATGTCGTCAGGATTTGGTGTGCGGCCGCGCGGCTATCGCCGGCTGCTTCAAGTTGCGTTTGCTGGATGAAGCCGTCAACGAGGTCCACGTCGACGATGTCGCGATCGCCGGCCCTGAGGCGCTTCACAGTGCGCTCAAAGTCGGCGCTGCCGATCCAGGCTTCAAGAGCGAAGGTCACGGTGAGTCGCGTGATTGGAAGGTCGCCACAGTCGGCTTGCGTAGCAGCGATAGCCCGTCGTACCGGAGGGGTGCGAACCAGTGCCGCGAAGCCGCCCCTAGCAGCGGCGCTGATGATCGGGCTAGCAACCTTCCAGAGCAGTTCAGTTAGCGTTATCCCGTCAAGCATCACGATCGCCTCAGTGACTACGGTTCGGGTGCACCTAATAGATCCGTCCCGGACCCGGTAACCGTTGCCCTACCTCCCGCACCGCGCATCACCGGCTTCTGAAAGTTCTTGCGCCGGCCGCGTGACACGCGATCCACAAGCCGTACCGTGATGAGAGACGCAACCGCGAGCTTCTTGGAAGCGCTGAATCTTTCAGGGTTCGCAAAGCCGCCACCCGCGTTCTCCTACTGGCAGGAGGAGCCGGAGCAGGGGGGACCGTGAGATAGATGCAGTTCCCGCTCACAGCGTAGCTCGGCCGACAGCCCGCCCTAGAACCTGTTATGCACCTCCCGCTGCCGGCATCCGAACGATTCGGGCCAGCGCGAGACCGGCGACGGCTATGAGACCGAGTCCGACGCCCTCGCGGGCTACGGCGGCTGCCAGGCCGACGCCCAACTCGGTCCGGACCGAGTTCGCGTCGGGTCGGTGGCCCGGCACGCCGTGGCGTAGACGCGCCCCGGCTCCCGCACCAGCGACGGGCCCCAGGGGCCGAAGACCTGCTCGGCTTCGTAGGCGTTGTGCGCCCGGCAGCGCAGCTCGATGTTCTCCGCCGTCGCCGGCCCGCCCGCGGCGTAGGGCCGCACGTGGTGGAACTCGAGCCACCCGCGCTCCGTGCACCGGCGCCCCTTTGGGCTCACGAAGGCGCACCGCCCGCCATCCCGGGCCCAGACCGCCCGCCTGACCGCCGCCGGGACGTGCCGCGAGCCCGGGGTAGGCGTCTTGCCCACCCGCGGCCGGTCGGTAGCCGCGGCTTTCTGCTTCAAGAGCGCCTCGACGAGGACGGTGAGGGCGCGGTCGAGGACCTGCCCGACGTCCCCGTCGGGGATCTGGTGGCGCAGCAGGTCCTGCGCCAGCCGGAGCTTGGCATGGGTCTCCGCGCTCGCGGTGAACTGGACCTTGTAGCGCGCGGGCGCCAGGGGCGCGACGATCGGCGGCCGCGCGGGCGGTGCCGGGGCGGGCGCCGGCGGTGCGGCCGCCGGCGGTGACGAGGCGTGGTCGCCACCCTGGGGCGAGCGGGACCCCGTCGGCAGCGGCGCATCGCCCGGGATCGGGGGCACGGACGGGCGGACCGCCGGCGCCTCGGCCGGGGGCGAAGGCGCCGCGACCGGTGCCGTCCGCGGCGTCGGCAGGCGGCGGACCGAGGCGGGCACGGGGGGCTGGGGGCGGAGCGAGGCCACCAGGACCTCGACCTCGCGCCGGCTCTTGTGGCGGGCCCGCGCCAGCAGGTCCCGGTGGTTCTCAGGCGTGAGGTGGGCCGCGAGTAGCCCGACGGCGGTGAGGGTGACCGACCCGTCGGCGAGCCGGTCGAGGACGACGGGATAGCGTCGCGCCACACGAGCCGCCTCGATACGCCCGTACGCGGCGTGCTCGGACAGGTGGAGGCATTGGGTGCAGTAGGCGAAGAGCGACGGGTAGCCCTCGGCCAGGTAGAGGCGCCGCGCGTCGAGTTCGGCCAGGTGGGCGATCAACGCGACGGTCGCCTCGCGCTCCTGCGCGGCAAGCCGGGCGACCTGGGTGAGGAGGTCGGCGTCGGAGAGTCCAGTGAGAGAGGCGAGTCTGATCGTCGGAGCCATGCTCCGTTTCTATCATGAGGGTTTCGGCAGGCTCTCCACGTGCCCCTGTGCGATGCGCGCCGCCCCGATCGGCTGGTGCGCCTCCGGTCGCGCAAACCGCGCCTGGCGGCCCATCCTGGGCCGCGGAGGGCCGATCTACGGGCGAACCATCGCGCGCTGCAGGCTCGCCGTGCGCGCTGTCAAGGATTTTTTCGAGGTCGTGCGTGTATCACCGCAACTCGGTCCGAACCGAGTTGAGCCGCTCGGCGGGCCGGTACCGCGGGGAATCAGTGAGCCCGCGAGCAGGAAGAGCGCGCCCCTCACGCGGCCCGCGCCCGCCGCCCCTCGATCGCCTGCCAGCCGAGGACGAGGGCGAACCCCGCGAGCCCGGCCGCGTCGGCCACCGGGTGGCCGTACACCAGGGCGAGCCCCGAAGCGACCAGGATCACCCGCTGCGGCCAGGAAGCCCGGTGCAGGAGGAAGCCGCCCGCGCCTGCCACGAGCGCCCAGATCCCGGCCACCGCGGTGCCGACCGCGAGCACCACCTGCGGCGCGGGGCCCTCGAGCAGCAGGCCCATCCCCTCGGGCGTCAGGACGAACATGAACGGCACGACGAAGGCGGGCAGGGCGTACTTCCAGGTGATCCACATGGTCCGGTACGGGCTGCCGCCCGTGATGGCCGAGACGGCGAAGCAGGAGAGGGCGGTCGGCGGCGAGACCTCCGAGAGGAGCGCGTAGTAGAAGATGAACATGTGCGCCGCGGCCTCGGGGACGCCCACGGTCTTGAGGGCCGGCGCCAGCATGACCGCCGCGATGATGTAGGACGCGGTGATCGGCAGGGCGAGGCCGAGCACGAGGAGCGCCAGGGCCGTGTAGAGCGCAGTGAGGAAGAGGCTGCCGCCCGCGAACTGCACGATGATGCCGGAGAACTTGAGGCCGAGGCCGGTCAGGTTCACGACGCCGACCAGGATGCCCGCCACGGCGCAGGTTGCGGCGACCGGCAGGATGGCGAGGGCGCCCCCCTCGAGCGCCTTGAGGAGCTTCGGCGGCGTCAGCATGGTGTCCCGCCTGAGGAAGCTCGTGGCGACGGCGACGGCGATGCACCAGAAGACGGCCCACATCGCCGAGAAGCCCATGGCGAGGAAGACCACGATGGCCACCAGGCTCGTGAAGTGGAACCAGTACCGGCGAACCAGCGGCCCGAGCGCCGGCACGTCCAGGTCGACCCGCCGCTCGCCGATCGTCCGCGCGTCGAGCTCGATCATGAGGAAGATCGAGAGGTAGTAGAGCACCGTGGGGACGATGGCCCACTGGATGACCTTGAGGTACGAGACCTGCGTCAGCTCGGCGATGATGAAGGAGGCCGCCCCCATGACGGGGGGCGAGAGCACGGCGCCGATGCCGCCGGCGGAGAGGACCGCCCCGGCCGCCTCGCGCGAGTAGCCCGCCTGCCGCAGGAGGGGGAAGGTCACCGAGCCGAGCGTCACGGCGGTCGCCACGCCGCTGCCCGAGGGGCCGCCGAGGAGGAACGAGGCGAGCGTCACGGTCCGTCCCGGACCGGCCCTCTTGCGCCCCATCGCGGCCAGCGAGAAGTCGACGAAGAACTTCCCCGCGCCCGACTGGTCCAGGACGGCGCCGTAGACCGTGAAGAGGATGATGAAGGTGGCCGAGACGGCGATCGGCGTCGAGAAGATGCCCTCGAGCGTCATGTACTGGAGTCCCACCACCCGCTCGAGGTCGTACCCGCGGTGCCCCCAGGGGGCCGGCAGCCAGGTGCCGTAGAAGGCATAGGCGAGCGCCAGCACGGCGAGCGCCGGCAGCATCCAGCCGGTGGTGCGGCGCGCCGCCTCGAGGACGAGGAGGATGGTCGCCACGCCGAAGACGACGTCCGCGGGGTCCATGAAGGACGCGCGCTCGACGAAGCCGTCGAAGTCGACGACCACGCGCGACATGGCGGCGGCGCCGATCAGCGCGAAGGCGAGGTCGAGGAGCGTCGGCCGGGCGGCGCGGTAGGCGGGGTAGAGGAGGAAGACCAGCGCGAGGACGAGGCCCACGTGGACCATGCGCATGATCTGCGCCGGCACCACGCCGACGGCTGACCAGAGGCCCCAGAGGCTCGTGGCCACGGCGAGGAGGCCGACGAGGCCGCGCGGCCATCCGTGGAGCTTCCGCGCCCCGCCCTCGTACTTCTCCAGGATCTCCTGGACCTGCGCCTCGTTCAGGCCGGGCTCGGACACGGCGCCTCCTTGTTGCCGGGTCGTCCGACCGCCGGCCGGAGGAGGGCGACGGCCGCCGGCCGCCACCGCACTTCGAGCGTCAGCGCGCCGCCCTCGCCCGCCAGGGCGCGCAGCGGAACGGTGCAGCCGTCGACGACCAGCGAGCGGTTGCCGATGGCCGTCGCCCGGATGCGCAGCCGCTCGTGCGCGAGGCCGAGCCGCACGAGCCGGACGTCGCCGTCGGCCGCCTGCACCGCGGCGCCCGGGATGTCGTAGTAGCCGACGATGTCGAGGCGCGTCGAGCGGATCTCCTCGAGCACGAGGCGCAGCCGCGCGTCCACCTCGAACCGCTCGCGCACCGGCACGTCGAACATCGAGTGCCGGTAGGTCAGCTCCACGCCCTCGCCGGGCGCCACGAGCCGGGCGAGGCGCGGCCGTCCCGGCGCGTCGGGGGTTGCCTCGAGCACCGGGACCGGCAGCGTCACGGCGCCGGCCAACAGCATCACCGCGAGGAGGTCGGGCCGGCAGCCGTGCGCCACGCGGCTACTTGCCGGTCCAGACCCCGCGCTCGCGGTAGTACCGGATCGCGCCGGGATGGTACTCGGCCGGTGCGCCCTGCGAGGCGCTCTTGAGGTCCAGCTCCTTGGCCGCCGGGTGGACGGCCACGAGCTCGGCCTTGTGGTCGAACATGGTCTTGAGGATGTTGAAGGCGAGGTCGGCCGGCATGTCCCTGTGCACGGCGAGGACGTTCGGCACCGCGGCCACCTTCACGTCCTTGTCGACGCCGGGATAGGTGCCGCCCGGGATCGTGGCCACGACGTAGAGCGCGCCGTACTGCTGGACGAGGGCGGGCACCACGTCGTCGGTCGGCAGGAGGGCGATGCGCTGCCCGGGCGTGGCGGCCAGCTCGAGCACGCCGGCCGTCGGCAGCCCGCCCGACCAGAAGAAGGCGTCGATCTTGCCGTCCTTCAGCGCGTCGGCCGACTCGCCCACGCCGAGGCGCTCGCGGCTGATATCCTTGAGCCAGTCGAGGCCGTTGGCCTTGAGGATGCGGTCGGCGATGATCTCCGTGCCGCTGTTGGGCGAGCCGGTCGAGACGCGCTTGCCCTTGAGGTCCTTGATCGACTTGATGCCCGAGTCGGCCTTGACGACGACGTGCGTCATGTTGCCGTAGAGCACGGCGAGCGACTGGATGGGCAGCGGCTCCTTGAACTTCCCCCGGCCCGTCACCGCGTCGTGGAGGGTGTCGGCCAGCGTGTAGGCCAGCTCCGCACGGTGAGTGGCGAGGAGCTGCATGTTCTCGACCGACGCGGCCGTGACCTCGGCCGTGGCCTCGACGCCCGGGAGGTGCTGCGTCAGGACCTTGGCGAGCGCGCCACCATAGACGTAGTAGACGCCGCTGGTGCCGCCGGTGGCCACCGACAGGCGCGTCTGGGCCACCGCGTCGGGCGACGGCCAGAGAAGGATGGCCGCGAGCGCGGCCGCGAAGCGCACGAGCGTGTGCATATCGTTGTCCGACCTCCTGAAACGCCGTTCGATTTCTGGCGGGGCCTCATTCAGGATAGCGCGGTGACGGGCAGCACGGGGCCTGGTCGTCCGGGCAGCGCTCGATTGTGACGGCGCCGCGGCGCGCGGGTCCGGGGCCGCGGGTTCGGGTCAAGGAGGGAGACGACGATGCGCATCCTCGT
This sequence comes from Thermodesulfobacteriota bacterium, assembly GCA_036381125.1. Taxonomy (GTDB): domain Bacteria; phylum DASVDK01; class DASVDK01; order DASVDK01; family DASVDK01; genus DASVDK01. The sequence continues at coordinate 12,558 of DASVDK010000146.1, forward strand.
CACGGGCGCCACCGGCTTCATCGGCTCGGCCCTGGTACCGTTCCTCGTCGCGCGCGGCCACCGGGTGACTCGCCTGGTGCGGCGCGACGTTCCGGCGATCGCCGGGGCCGACGACCTCCGATGCGACCTCGTTTCGGGGAGCCTCGATCCGGCTGCCCTGGAGGACCACGACGCCGCGATCAACCTCGCGGGCGAGAGCGTGGCCGAGCGGTGGACGCCCGAGAAGAAGGCCCGGATACGGGCCAGCCGGGTCGACGGAACGCGCCGGCTGTCCGAGGCGCTCGCGGCCCTCGCGCGGCCGCCGCGCGTCCTGGTCTCGGCCTCCGCCATCGGCATCTACGGAGACCGCGGGGACGAGCGGCTCACCGAGGCCTCCGCGCCCGGCCGCGGCTTCCTCGCGGAGGTGGCGCAGGCGTGGGAGGCCGCGGCCGAGCCGGCCCGGCGGCGGGGGATCCGGGTGGTGCACCCGCGCATCGGCACGGTCCTCTCGCCCGGCGGCGGCGCGCTCGCGCGGCTCCTGCGGCCGTTCAAGCTCGGCGCCGGCGGCAAGCTCGGCAGCGGGCGGCAGTGGACGAGCTGGATCGCCCTCGACGACCTGGTGCCGCTCCTCCTCCATCTGACCGCGGACACGACGCTCGAGGGGCCGGTCAACGCCGTGGCGCCCGGGGCGCTGACGAACGCCGAGTTCGGCCGGCTGCTCGGCAAGGTGCTCGGCCGGCCGACGGCGCTCGGCGTGCCGGCCTTTGCCGCGCGCATGGCCTTCGGGGAGATGGCCGACGAGGTGCTGCTCGCCTCGACCCGCGTCATCCCGGCGAAGCTCGAGGCCGCGGGCTACCCCTTCCGCCATCCGGAACTCGAGGCGGCGCTGCGGCACATGCTCGGCCTCTCTCGCTAGCGCACGTGGCGCGGCCGAGACGAGCAACGGCTCCTCTCGGCGTGGCAGGAGCCTGCCCTCGCGTCCATGGGCGGCCACGACTGCGGACCGGCCGCCCCCGACCCCATGGACTCACCACGCCGCCCGCGTGGGAACGCGACGCGCCACGTGTGGCGGCTGCCCGGATCTCGTGGGCATTCCGGGTGCGTCCGGGCCGGGCTCGCCGAGCGCGGCGCGCCACCGCTCGAGGGCCGCCGGAGCGAGCCGCCGCGCGGCGCGCGAGGGGAGGAGCGGGACGAGGAGGAACCAGGCGGCGAGGGCGGCCCGACGGCCAGCAGGGCCGTCGCGGCGGCGGCAGGCGGCGGCGAGGCCGCGCGCGGCAAGGAAGAGGCGGCCCTCGTCGGGCTTCGGGTACGCGGCACGGTCGGCGACCCTGAGGACGAGGCGGGCCGCCGCGCACCAGGGGTCGCGCAGGGCGAGGTCGGCCGGCACCGGGAAGCCGTACGCCTCGGCGGTGCGCCGGACGAGCGCCTCGCGCTCGATGGCCTGCGCGACCGCGCGGGCGAGCCGGGTCGTCGTGTCGCCGGCGGAGGCGGTCCGGTGCTCCCGGGCGTCGAGCCGGTAGTCGCCGAGCGGCGCGTCGATCGCGACGACCCGCCCGTGGAAGGGGAGACAGGCAGCGAGGTAGGCGTCCGCGCCGAGCGCGCCCTCCCCATCGGGGATGGGCAGGAGGGCCGAAAGGGCGTCGCGGCCGTACGCGTTGCCGGAGGCCGGGGGACAGGGGTAGACGAACCGATCGAGCAGCTCGTACCTCAGGTCTCCCGCCGGCAGCGGCGTCCGGGCGTCGGGGACAAGGGGGCCCCGCGGGCGACCCGCGGCGTCGACCACCCGCAGCCGGAAGTGGACCTTCGCCACGTCCGGCCGCCAGGCGGCGGCCACCCGCGCCGCGGCCTCCGGCGCCAGACGATCGTCGCCATCGAGCGTCAGCACGACCTCGCCGCGGCTTGCCTCGAAGCCGGCGTTGAGGGCCGCGGCACGGGTCCCGTTCGGCCTGAGCAGCGGGACGACCCGACGGCCGTAGCGGGCGATCAGGCCGCGGACGGCGCCACGCGGGCCGGCGTCCACGACGATCACCTCCAGGCGCGGGTAGCGTTGCGCGACCGCGCTCTCGATCGCCTCGCGGAGCCACCGCTCGCGGCCGACGCTCGTGATGACGACGCTGACGCGCGGTTGCGCGCCCATCGCTCGGCCTCCTGGCGTGGGGACGCTCGACGCCGCCGCGGGGTGAGGCTTGCTCGTTTCGTGCCGCCGGCCGGCCGCGGGCGCGTTCCGTCCGGGGCGGCATTCTCGGGACGGCATTCCGGGACGAGCCCTTGACATGGCAACGGTGAATCGAAGTAGAGTACGGGATACCGCCCGAGAGCCGAACAACTCGTCCGCGGAGGAGCGAGCCATGCGTCGCCCCGTCGTCTCGGCCCTCTCCCTGGTCTCCATCCTCGCCGCCTTCGTCCTCGCCGCGTCGCCCGCGGCCGGCGCCGACGCGCCGCGCTACGGCGGCACCATGGTCTTCGGCCAGCCCTTCACCGGGTTCCACCCGCGCACGCGGCTCGCCTTCCAGAACCTGGCCGGCATCGACACCTCCGACGCGCACACGGTCGTCGTCCGCTTCACGAAGCCCTACGCCCCCTTCCTGCAGCAGATGACCTGCCAGGAGGGGGCGATGCTGCCGGAGCACCTCTACGAGGGGACCGGCATCCTCGACAACCCGCGCAACAACGACCACCCGATCGGGACCGACCCCTTCGCCTCGTGGCCGGCTTCGACGACCCGCAGGCCGGCCCGCGACACCTGCTGACGACCGGCGACACGCGCGACAAGGTCCACGCCGCCGACCTCGAGGCCGGGACGCTGGTCGCGGCGGATCTCGTCTGGCGCGCGCTCGCCTGGGAGGGGCCGGTGGCGGCGCATCACGAGCGTGCGGGCGGTACGGAGCAGCCATGACCGACATCCAGGGACCGTTCGACGGGGTCACGACCTTCATGCGGGTGCCGTTCACGCGCGACCTCGCGGGCGCGAAGGCGGCGATCCTCGGGATCCCGTACGACATGGGCACCCACCCGACCCGCATCGGCGCGCGCCAGGGGCCGGCGGCCATCCGGGAGCAGTCGTACCTGGTCCGCCCCTACCAGCCGCCCCACGCCGACTGGAACCCGCTCGAGCGGCTCGGCGTGGTCGACCTGGGCAACGTCGCCCTCACGGCGAGCCGCGTCGAGGAGGCGTTCGCCCGGATCGAGGCCGCGGTCTCGGCCGTCGTGGAGGCCGGCGTCGTCCCCGTCACGCTGGGCGGCGACGGCAGCGTGACGCTGCCCCAGCTCAGGGCCGTGCATCGCCGCTACCCCGGTCTCGCCGTGCTCCACCTCGACGCGCACACGGACACGAGCCCGGGGGAGGGGTACAACACCGGGACGACGTTCACGCGCGCGGCCGAGGAGGGGGTGCTCGACGTGGCCCATACCATCCACGTCGGCGCGCGCGGGACGCTCTACCAGCCGGGCAACTGGGACCACTGCCGTGCGACGGGCTACGAGCTGATCCCGGCGGCCGAGCTGTACGAGCGGGGCGTGCCGCAGGTGACCGCGTACCTCAGGCGCCGGCTCGCGGGCCGACCGGTCTACCTCTGCTTCGACATGGACTTCTTCGACGCGAGCGCGGCGCCCGGCGTCTGCGCGCCGACGTGGGGCGGACCGCTTCCCCGGGAGGGGCTCGCCCTCGTCCAGGGGCTGGCCGGGCTCGACGTGGTCGCCTGCGACGTGAACACCGTGAGCCCGCCGCACGACGTGGGCGGGATGACGGCCTTCCTCGCGGCCACGGTCGTGCTCGAGTGCCTGACGCTCGTGGCTCGGAAGTGAGGGGGATCCTCCATGGGTGACATCCTCGCCCCGCTCGACGGGGTCACGACCTTCATGCGGGTGCCGTTCGCGCGCGACCTCGCGGGCGCGAAGGCGGCGATCCTCGGGATCCCGTACGACATGGGCACCCACCCGACCCGCATCGGCGCGCGCCAGGGACCGGCCGCCATCCGCGAGCAGTCCTGGCTCGTGCGGCGCTTCCAGCCGCCGGACGCCGACTTCGACCCGCTCGAGCGGCTCGGCGTCGTCGACGTGGGCAACGTCGCCCTCACGGCGAGCCGCGTCGAGGAGGCGTTCGCCCGGATCGAGGCCGCGGTCTCGGCCGTCGTGGAGGCCGGGGCGATCCCGGTCACGATGGGGGGCGACGGCAGCGTGACGCTCCCGCAGCTCCGGGCGCTCCACCGGCGCCATCCCGACCTGGTCGTGCTCCACATCGACGCGCACACCGACACGTACCCCGGCGAGGGGGTCGACCGGTACAACACGGCAACCACCTTCACGCGCGCCGCGGAGGAGGGCGTGGTCGACGTGCGCCACTCGCTGCACGTGGGGGCCCGCGGGCCGGTCTACATGCCGGGGGTCTTCGATCACACGCGGGCCCAGGGGTACGAGCTGATCGACGGCGTCGAGCTGTTCGGCTCGGGGCTCCCCGAGACGCTCGTCCGGATCCACCGCCGGCTCGCGGGCCGGCCGGTCTACCTCTGCTTCGACATGGACTTCTTCGACCCGAGCTGCGCCCCGGGGGTCTGCACGCCGGCCTGGGGCGGCGCCACGGCCCGGGAGGGGCTCGCCCTGCTGCAGGGGCTGGCCGGGCTCGACTTCGTGGCGTTCGACGTGAACACGGTGAGCCCGCCGCACGACGTGGGGGGGATGACGGCGTTCCTCGCCGCCACCGTGATGCTGGAGTGCCTCACCCTTGCCTGCCGTGGAGGCGGGTCCTGACCGGCCGGCATCGGTCCGGACCCGGCCCCATCGGTCGAACCGGGAGGACGAAGAGATGGCTCGCACGGTGACGTTCATCCTCGCGGCGGCGCTCGCCGCCGCGGCGCTCGGCGCGGTCGACGCTCACGCCGCGACGCCGGCCGAGATCAAGAAGGCGGGGGTCATCAAGGTGGTCACGACCTCCTCG
>DASVDK010000147.1:0-3818 GCA_036381125.1 Thermodesulfobacteriota bacterium
GCGGACGGGGCAGTACTACTACCACGCCTTCCTGTCGGCGCAGCCGGACCTCAACTGGCGCAACCCCGAGGTGCGGCGCGCGATGCTCGACGTGCTCCGCTTCTGGCTCGACCGCGGCGTCGACGGCTTCCGCGTGGACGCCGTGTCGCAGCTGGTCGAGGACGCGGCGCTGCGCGACAACCCGCCGAACCCCGATTGGCGGCCGGGGAACGACCCCTACCGGCGCCTCCTCCCGCTCTACACGACGGAGCAGCCGGAGCTGCTCGAGTGCCTCGCGCTCATGCGCCGGGTGCTCGATCGGTACGACGAGCGGATGATGATCACGGAGGCGTACCTGACCATCGAGCGCCTGGTCACGCACTACGGCGGCGCCGGCGGCGGCGGCGCCCACCTGCCGTTCAACTTCCAGCTCGTCCGGCTCCCCTGGGACGCGCGGCGGATCGCGCAGGCGATCGACGCCTACGAGGCGAGCCTGCCGCCCACGGCCTGGCCCAACTGGGTCCTCGGCAACCACGACAGGCCGCGCGTCGCCTCGCGCGTGGGACCGGCCCAGGCAAGGGTGGCCGCCATGCTGCTCCTCACGCTGCGCGGCACGCCGGTCATCTACCAGGGGGACGAGTTCGGCCTCGCCAACGTGCCGATCCCGCCCGACCGCGTCCAGGACCCGTGGGAGCGGAACGTCCCGGGGCTCGGCCTCGGCCGCGACCCGGAGCGGACGCCGATGCAGTGGGACGGCAGCCCCAACGCCGGCTTCACGACCGGGACCCCCTGGCTGCCGGTGGCGCCCGACTACCGGAGCGTGAACGTCTCGGCGCAGCGGAAGGACCCCCGATCGATGCTCGCCCTGCACCGCCGGCTCCTCGCCCTGCGGCGTGCCGAGCCGCCCCTCGCGGTCGGGCGCTTCCACTCGCTGCCCGCCGAGGGGACGGTGCTCGCCTACGAGCGGGAGCGGGCCGGCCGGGTCCTCACGGTGGTGCTGAACCTCGGCGCCGAGCCGGCGCGCTTCGCGTGCCTCGGCCTGCGGGGGCGGATCGCCCTCTCGACCCATCTCGACCGCGAGGGCGACCCGGTGCGCGACCTGGTGCCGCTGCGCGGCGACGAGGGGGTGGTGATCGCCCCGGCGAGCGCGTGAGGCGCTACAGCCCCCGCTAGCGCTCGACCCGGAACGAGACCTCGGCCCGGACCCGGAAGACCTCGATCCGTTCGTCCGCCATCCGGACGTCCAGCTCCTTCACGCCGACGCGCGTGATGCCTCGGAGCGTCTTCGTCGCCTCGGCGATGAGGTTGCGCAGCGCCTCTTCCCAGCCCTTCTCCGACTCGCCCACGAGCTCGATGATCTTCACGACCGACATCTAGAGCTTCCCCACGAGCGTGACGAACTCCTCCATGGGGATCGCCCGCATGGTCTGCGTCGTCGACGTCCCCCGCTGCGCCACCTTGAGGGCGAGCGAGACCGCCGCCGTGTCGTCCGGGACGTCGACGATGGCGAGGTAGTCGTAGTTCCCCATGAGGGCGTAGGCGCCGATGAGTCGGCCCTTTGCCTTCTCGAGGCTCTTCCGAAAGTCGTTGAAACGCCCTGGCAGGCCCTTGATGTCCTTGGCGCCGTCTGGCGTCATCTTGAGCAGGCTCACGTAGGTCGGCACGGCCGCACCTCCTGTGTGTTCGGCGCGCCGTGAGGCTCGGAGCTGGCAAGAGGTGAATGGAGAGGGTGGCAACGCGCCGCGGAGCCGCCCGGCCGCGCCGAGAGTACGCTCGCAGGCGCGAGGCGCGAAGTCAAGCGTCCCGGCTGCGAGGCGCAGCCGCTCCGCCGCCTGCCCGTCGAGGGGCCGGAGGGCCGCCTACTCGACTGTCACGCTCTTGGCGAGGTTGCGCGGCTGGTCCACGTCGGTCCCCTTGGCGACCGCCACGTGGTAGGCGAGGAGCTGGAGGGGGATGGACAGGACGATCGGCGTCAGCAGGTCGCAGGCCGCCGGCACCGGGATCACCACCTCGGCGAAGCGCGCCGCCTCCTCGTCCCCCTCGGTGGCGAGCGCGATGATCCGCCCGCCGCGCGCCCGGGCCTCCTGCAGGTTCGAGAGGATCTTCTCGTAGGCCGGCCCGCGGGGCGCGAGGATGACGACCGGCATCGACTCGTCGATGAGGGCGATGGGGCCGTGCTTCATCTCGCCGGCCGGGTAGCCCTCGGCGTGGATGTAGGAGATCTCCTTGAGCTTGAGGGCCCCCTCGAGCGCGATGGGGTAGTTGATGCCGCGGCCGAGGTAGAGGCAGTTCCTCGCCTGCGCGACCTGCTTGGCGAGGCTCTCGATCGCGGCGCTCTGCTCGAGGGTCCGCTCCACGAGGGCCGGGATGCGGGAGAGGTTCTCGAGCCGCTGCCTCACCTCGCCGCTCTCGAGGACGCCGCGCGTCCTGCCGATGTGGACGGCCAGGAGATAGAGCGCCACGAGCTGCGTCGTGAACGCCTTCGTCGAGGCGACGCCGATCTCCGGGCCGGCGTGCGTGTAGAGGACCCCGTCGGCCAGGCGGGTGATCATGGAGCCGACCACGTTGCAGATGGCGAGGATCCGCGAGCCCTTGGCCTTCGCCTCCCGCTCGGCGGCGATCGTGTCGGCGGTCTCCCCCGACTGCGAGATGACGACCGTCAGCGTCCGGCCGTCGACGACCGGGTCGCGGTAGCGGAACTCGCTGCCGATGTCGACCTCGACCGGGATCCGGGCGAGCTGCTCGAGCATGAACTTGCCGACGAGCGCCGCGTGCCACGACGTGCCGCAGGCGATGAGGAGCATCCGGTCGACCTTCTCGAGGTCGGCCGCGTCGAGCCTCACGTCGTCGAGGAAGACCGCCGCCTGATCGCGCGAGAACCGGCCGCGCATCGTGTCCTCGATGGCGCGCGGCTGCTCGTGGATCTCCTTGAGCATGAAGTGGCGGTAGCCGCCCTTCTCCGCCTGGATGGGGTCCCACGTGATGGTCTGGAGCGCCTTGGGCCGCGGCTCGCCGGCGAGCGTGGTGACCTCGACGCCCGAGCGCCTGAGGACCGCCATCTCGCCGTCGTCGAGGAAGTACATCCGGCGCGTGTGCTGGAGGATGGCCGGGATGTCGGACGCGACGAAGTACTCGCCCTCCCCGTGCCCCACGACGAGCGGCGGGCCCTGGCGCGCCGCCACGATGGTCTCCGGCTCCTTCGCGTGGATGACCACCACCGCGTACGCGCCCTGCACCGCCGAGAGCGCCTTGCGGACGGCCGCGACGAGGTCGCCTTCGTAGGCGGCCTCCACGAGGTGGCTGATGACCTCGGTGTCGGTCTCCGTGACGAACGTGTGCCCCTCGGTCTGCAGGAGGCGCTTGAGCGCCAGGTAGTTCTCGATGATGCCGTTGTGGATGACGACCAGGTCGCCCCGGCAGTCGCGGTGCGGGTGCGCGTTCTCCTCGGTCGGCCGGCCGTGCGTCGCCCAGCGCGTGTGGCCGATCCCCATGTTCCCGCTGAGCGGGGCGGCCTCGAGGTGCTCGGCCAGGTTGCCGAGCTTGCCCACGCGACGGCGGACCTGGATCTTCCCGTCCCTGACCAGCGCGATGCCGGCCGAGTCGTAGCCCCGGTACTCGAGCCGCCTCAGGCCGTCCATGATGACCTGGGCCGCGTCCTGCGGACCCAGGTAGCCGACGATCCCGCACATGTCCGTTATCTGCTCCCCCGTTTGTCCGCGGGAGCCCGGGCGGCCGTGTCCCGGGTCGCCCCGCCCATGGCACCCGGCCTCTCGGCCGGGTACCCGGCACCTCCGCGCTCGGGTCCGGCGGAGCCGGACCCTCGCTTCGGGCCGCGCGCG
>DASVDK010000148.1:0-4898 GCA_036381125.1 Thermodesulfobacteriota bacterium
TTGGCGAGGGACTCGGTCTCGTCGGCGGCGTCGACCAGCGCCTCGAGCTGGTCGAGCTCGGTCGTCAGGTGACGACGCGCCTCCTGCCACCGCCCGACGGCTTCGGCCACCCGATCGGGCTCGCCCGCGAAGAGGAACGTCTCGGTCTCGTGGTGGCGCATCGCCCGCGTGTGGGCGAACACGCGCGCGGCGCCCCGTGTGGTGGCGCCCTCGCGCTCGATCCTGGTGCGGACGGCCCCGACGGCATACCGGAGGCTCAGGTCTCCGGCGACGGCGGCCGCCGCCATGAGGCAGAGCACGAGGCCGAAACCGACGGCGAGGCGCGTGCCGATGCGGAAGCGATGCAACACGGAAAGGTCCTCTCCTTCCGTTTCGGAGAGCCATCGTCGGGCCGGGCGGTGACGCGTGGCGGCACCAGGTGCCGCCCTCCGTCACCCCTCTTCCGGTGGAACGCCGCTCAAGTCCCCGAAATCCGGCAGGGCGCCCCCTCGATGAGCCGGCGGGGGCACGCCATGGTCCCCGAGCGCCCCTTCGTCGAGCAGGGACCATGCCGACACCCCTCGCGCCGCGCCTCCGGTGCCGGGCCTCTACCGATGGGGTGAGGTCTTTCCGTTTTCCAGACTGGAAAATGGAAAGACCTGACCCCCTGGAAAATGGAAAGACCTGACCCCGCCCGCACGCGACCTCCTGCCGCTCCGTCGACCTCGACTCGCCCCACTCCCCGTTCACGGCGTTCCGGCAGACCGTCGTCGTCGACCCCTCCGGGCCATTGGCGCGCAGCGTGCCCCCTCGCGAGGTACGCACCGGTTCCGTCTCGAAGGCTGTAGGAATTTTCCTTTTTCTGGAGGAATCTGGAGGAACCTTGACGGCCATCGGCGGCGGCCGTACGCTCCTCACATGCCGGGCGACCTCATGTCCACGCGCGAGGTGGCGGCCTACCTCGGGGTCCACGAGAAGCAGGTCTACGTGCTGGTCAAGCGCGGCGCCATCCCGGCCACGCGGGTGACCGGGAAGTACGTCTTCCCCCGGCACCTCGTCGACGACTGGATCGAGCGGCAGGCGAGACGCACCCCCCGCGACGAGGCGAGGGCCAGGCGCCTCGAGACGAGCCTCATGGCGGCCGGCAGCGACGACCTTGCCCTGCGCCGCCTGCAAGACCTGCTGCTCGACCAGGCGCCGGAGACCTACCTCTTCGCGGCGGCCACCGGCAGCCGCGCCGGGCTCGCGGCCCTCGCCGCCGACCGGGCCGACCTCGCGTTCTGCCACCTGTTCGACCCGGCGACCGGCGAGTACAACGTCCCCTTCGTCCGCCGCGAGCTGGCGGCCGTCCCGGTCGTGATCGTCACCGTGCTCCACCGCGAGATCGGCCTCGTCGTCGCGCCCGGCAACCCCAGGCGGATCGCCGACGTGCGCGACCTCGCCCGTTCCGGCGTGCGTCTCGCCAACCGGCAGCGCGGGTCGGGAACGCGGCTGCTCCTCGACGCCCGGCTCGCGGAGGCGGGCATCCCCGCCGCGAAGGTGGCCGGCTACCGCCGCGAGCTGCGCACGCACCTCGAGGTGGGGCTGTCGGTCCTGCGGGGCGAGGCGGATGTCGGCGTCGCGGAGGCGGGCGTCGCTCGCCTGCTCGGCCTCGACATGCTGCCGATCGCGCGCGAGCGGTTCGACGTGATCGTTCGGAAGGACACCTACTTCGCCCGGCCGGTCCAGCGTCTCCTCGAGACGGTGGCCGGCAGGCGCTTCAAGGACTACCTCCGGCGCCTCGGCGGCTACGGCACGGAGGAGTCCGGGAGGATCGTCCATGCATCCGTCTAGGCGTATGGTGCTCTGGCTGGCCGCGGTGGTCGCGGCGTCGCTCCTCTCGGTCGACCGCGCCCAGGGGGCTCCGGAGACGCGCGACGTCATCCTCTCGACGACGACGAGCACGATGGACTCGGGGCTCCTCGACGTCCTGATCCCGATGTTCGAGAAGAAAACCGGCTACCGGGTGAAGCCGATCTCGGTCGGCACCGGCCAGGCGCTGGCGCTCGCCGAGCGGGGCGAGGCGGACATGGTCCTCGCCCACGCGGCGGCAGCGGAGAAGAAGCTGGTCGACGCGGGCCACGTGATCAACTGGTCGCTCGTCATGCACAACGACTTCGTCATCGTCGGCCCGCCGGCCGACCCGGCGAAGGTCAAGGGGACCGCGAAGACGACCGATGCGATGCGCCGGATCGCCGAGGCGGAGGCCACCTTCATCTCCCGGGGCGACGACTCGGGCACGCACAAGAAGGAGCAGGCGCTCTGGAAGAGCGCCGGGGTGGCGCCCTCGGGCGGCTGGTATCAGGAGGCCGGGCAGGGCATGGGGCAGACGCTCAACATCGCGTCGGAGAAGGGGGCCTACACGCTGACCGACCGCGGCACCTACCTGTCGCTCCAGCGGAACCTCCGGCTCGAGGTCCTCCACGAGGGGGACGCGCCGCTCCTCAACGTGTACCACGTGATGAACGTGAACCCGGCGAAGCACCCGAAGGTCAACGCCGCCGGAGGCAAGGCGTTCGTCGACTTCATGGTGTCGCCCGAGGCGCAGTCGGTCATCCGCACGTTCGGCGTCGAGAAGTACGGCTCGCCGCTCTTCTTCCCCGACGCCGGGAAGTCGGAGGCCGAGGTCGGCGGCTAGGTCTCTCGCGTGGACCTCGTCTGGGACGGCATCCGACAGGCCTTCTGGCTCCTCGTCACGGGCGACCCCGAGGTCGTCGCGGTCACGTGGCTCTCGCTGCGCGTCTCGGGGACGGCCACGCTGGTGAGCCTCGTCGTCGGCATCCCGATCGGGACGCTCCTGGCCCTGACCCGCTTCCCGGGCCGGAGCGTCCTCCTCGCGGCCGTCAACACCGGCATGGGCATGCCGCCGGTCGTGGTCGGCCTCTTCGTCACGATCCTCCTGTGGCGGAGCGGGCCGCTCGGGATCCTGGGCCTCCTCTACAGCCCCACCGCGATGGTCGTGGCCCAGGTGATCATCGCCGCGCCGATGGTGACCGGCCTGACCGTCGCCGCCATGCAGGGCCTCGACCCGCGCCTGCGCCTCCAGCTCCTGGGGCTCGGCGCCTCGCGGCCCCAGCTCCTCCTCTCCCTCTGGAAGGAGGCGCGGCTGCCGCTCCTCGCCGCGGTCATGGCCGGCTTCGGCGCCGTCATCTCCGAGGTGGGCGCGGTGATGATGGTCGGCGGGAACATCAAGGGGCAGACGCGCGTCCTCACCACGGCCACCGTCATGGAGACCGCCCGAGGGAACTTCGACGTGGCAATCGCCCTCGGCCTCATCCTGCTCCTCCTCGCCTACCTCGTGAACCTCGGCCTCACCATGATCCAGCAGCGAGGAAAGGTACGGTGACGCGGCCATGAACCTCCTCGAGGTGCGCGGCCTCGAGGTGCGGTTCGGGGACGGCCCGGCCGCGCTCGTCGTGGAGGCGCTCGACGTCGCCGCCGGCGAGACGCTCGCCGTGATCGGGCCGAACGGGTCGGGGAAGTCGACGCTCTTCGCCGCCCTCGCCTGCGTGCGGCCGTGGGACGCGGGCCGCCTCACGTTCGAGGGGCGGCCGGTCGAGCCGACCGGCCCGACGGCGCTCGACTATCGCCGGCGGATCGCCACCGTCATGCAGCAGCCGCTCCTCCTCGACATGACGGCGCTCGACAACGCCGCGCAGGGGCTCCGGTACCGCGGCGTCGGCCGCCGCGAGGCGCGCGCGAAGGCGCAGGCGTGGCTCGACCGGCTCGGGATCGGCCACCTCGCGAGCCGGCGGGCGAGGCACCTGTCGGGCGGCGAGGCGCAGCGGGTGAGCCTCGCCCGGGCCATGGCGATCGAGCCGCGGCTCATCCTCCTCGACGAGCCGTTCGCCCCGCTCGACGCGCCGAGCCGGGCCGCCTTCATCGCGGACCTGCGCCGCGTGCTCGCCGAGACGGAGACGACGGCGCTCCTGGTGACCCACGATCGGTCCGAGGCGCTCATGCTCGCCGACCGGGTGGCGGTCCTCCTCGGCGGCCGGATCGTCCAGGTCGGCACGCCCACGGAGGTCTTCGAGGCGCCGGCGGACGAGCGGGTGGCGGCGTTCGTCGGCGTCGAGACGATCCAGCCGGGGGTCCTCGATTCCGTGGACGACGGCCTCGGCGTGGTGCGCGTCTTCGGCCCGGGCGGCGTCGTGTCTCGCGTCGAGGTCCGCACCGACCTGCCGGCCGGGTCGGCGGTTCACGTCTGCGTGCGGCCCGAGGACGTCGCGGTCAGCCCCCGTGCGGCTGGTCCCGACGCCCGCGAGGGCGCGACGAGCGTCCGCAACCGGCTGCCCGGCGTGGTACGCGCCGTCCTGCCGCTCGAGGGGCAGTTCCGCGTGACGATCGACTGCGGCTTCCCGCTGGTGGCCACGGTCACGAAGCGCGCCTTCGTCGAACTCGGCCTCGCCGAGGGGCGCGCCGTGGTGGCGGCGTTCAAGGCGACGGCCGCGCACCTCGTCCCGCGCCCTCCCGTCCGGGAGGGGGAGCGTCCGCCGCAGGCCGACCCGCCGGCCGGCGAGGCGGCGGCCGGGCCGGTGGCGGCGTGCCAGGAGGGATGAGCGGGGTGAGAACCGTGTCCGCCGACGAGCTTGCCCGGCTGCGCGCCGACCCGAGGCTGGCGGTGGGCGACGAGGCCATCGTCTGTCTCGCGTGCGGTCGCGCCTTCAGGCAACTCACGAACACGCACCTCGCGGCGCACGGCCTCGACGCGGCCGCCTACAAGGCGCGCTACGGGTACAACGCCGGCCGCCCCCTCATGTGCACGGCCCTCGTCGGCCTCTATCGCGACCGCGCGAGGGCCCAGGGACTTGCCGGCCGCATCCGCAGCCGTCCGCTCGCTCTGATCCCGGACCTCCGCCGCCTGGGCGGTCGACGGGAGA
>DASVDK010000149.1:0-13900 GCA_036381125.1 Thermodesulfobacteriota bacterium
ACCCCGTCCTTGGTGACCGTGGGGGCGCCGAAGCTCTTCTCGATGACGACGTTGCGGCCCTTGGGCCCCAGGGTGACCTTCACCGCGTCGGCCAGCGTGTTCACCCCCTGCAGGATGCTGTTGCGCGCGGTGATGTTGAACTTCAGCTCCTTCGCAGCCATCTGTCGTGCTCCCCTTACTCGATCACGCCGAGCACGTCATCCTCGCGCAGGATGAGGTGCTCCTCGCCGTCGATCTTGACCTCGGTCCCGGCGTACTTGCCGAAGAGGACCGTGTCGCCGGCCTTCACGTCCAGCGGACGCTGGGTGCCGTCCTCGAGCACCTTGCCCTTGCCGACGGCGATCACCTTCCCCTGCTGCGGCTTCTCCTTGGCCGTGTCGGGGATGATGATCCCGCCCTTGCTCTTCTCCTCCTCGTTCACCCGCTTGACGATGATACGGTCCTGAAGCGGACGAATGGTCATGACGGAATCCTCCAGCCCGTTCTGACGTTCCAGATGTCGCTGTGGGTCGTGCGATGTCGTACGAGCCGCCGGGTCCGGCCGCGCCTCCGTCGCCCGGTACGCGGACTGGGCGAGACCCGACGGGTACTAGCACTCACCGACTGCGAGTGCTAACCGACACGGAGTCTAGACGCGCCCCCTCCGGGCTGACAAGGGCACTTTAGAGCAGTATTATCGCGCCGTCGAGGCGGAAGCGAGCGGCCCTACGGGTTGGGGGCTATCCCCAGCCTGTCCACAACCTGTGGAGCACGGTTGTAGAAGCGGCAGACGGGGCGGAGAGGGCAGGGGGCGCAGCGCGCGACGTCGCGGCGGCGAGGACAGCGGTCGAGGATGCCGAGGCGGCAGATGGCGAAGTCGTACCGGACCGGATCGGCCGGATCGAGGCGCCGCAGCCGCGCCGTGATCTCCGCGGCCGTCCGCCAGTCGTCCGACCGGCGTCGCGTGAGGCCGATGTAGCGAGCGATGCGGCCCACGTGGACGTCGAGCGGGATCACGAGGCGCGCGGGGGCGAGCCGCCGCCAGAGGCCGAGGTCGATCCCGTCGTCGGGGCGCGCCACCCACCGGAGGAAGAGGTTCAGACGCTTGCAGGCGCTGCCGTCCGCGGGCGAGACGAAGAAGAAGCGAACGCCGGCGCGCGGCGGGATCCGGCGGGCGCCCCGGTAGAGCGGAAACGGGTCGACCGCGAGCGCCGCGGCGCTGAAGGCCGCGAGGGCCGGCTTCACGTCGGCCGCCGCGGGGTCGTCGCCCGCGAGGAAGGCGTCCTCGAGCGAGCCGTGGCGCTCGGCGAGCCGCCGCAGGATCAGGCAGAGGGCGGCCAGGTCCTCGCCGACGTTGAAGCGGTGGACGAAGCCGTCGAAGGCGGCGGCGTCGCGCGCCGGGTCGAAGCGCCGGACGAAGGCGGCCGGCGAGGGCCCCATGCGGCCGAGCGCGTCGGCGACGCTCGACCTGATCGCCTTGACGTTCCCGTAGGCGAGGGCCGAGGCGACGAACGCCGCCACCTCCCGGTCCGCGGGGTCGGCGTAGCGGCGGGGGAACTCGAGCGGGTCGGGGGCGATCTGCTCCGGCGTGAATGCCGCCGCGAGGGCGTCGAGGCGCGCCTTGAGCGCCTGGTCGCGCAGCCTCGCCACTTACGGGACGATCGGCAGGGCGATCCGCCGCGCCGCGCGCCGAGGGCCGGCGGTGCCTCGCGTGATGCGGCCCTGCACGCGCCCGGCCGCCAGCTTCGCGGGCGGCACGAGCAGCTCGTCGACGTGGACGTTCGCCATCGCGCGCAGGAGCGTCTCCTTGACGCCCGGGTTGCGGTCCTCGAGGTCGCCGAGGAGCCACTTCACCTGCTTGCGCTGCAGCTCCGGCGAGCCGCACATGGGGCAGCCGCACGCCGTGATCGGGAAGCCCTGCTCGGCGGCGTAGTCGGCGAGGTCCTGCTCCCAGACGTAGGCGAGGGGACGGATCACCACGTGACGGCCGTCGTCCGAGCGCCGCTTCGGCGCCATCGTGCGGATCTTCCCGCCGAAGAGCTGATTGAGGAGCAGCGTCTCCACCAGGTCGTCCGCGTGATGGCCGAGGGCGACCTTCGTGGCGCCGACCTCGCCCGCGAGCGCGTAGAGGAACCCGCGCCGCTGCCGCGAGCAGAAGGCGCAGAGGGTGATGCCGGACGCCATCTTCCCCTCGAGGTCGTACGCCTCCTGCCGGACGATCCGGTGCTCGTACCCGTTGGCCAGGTACCAGGCCCTGAGCGGCTCGGCGTCGAAGCCGGCGTAGCCCTGGTCGAGGGTGCCGGCGACGAGCGTGTAGCGCACCGGCGAGCGGCGGCGCAGCAGGTCGAGCACGCGCAGGAGCGCCATCGAGTCCTTGCCGCCGGACACCCCGACGAGGATCCGATCGCCCTCCTCGACGAGCCCGAAGTCGGCGATCGCCTGGCCGACGCGGCGGGTGATGCGGCGCTCGAGGTCGCTGGCGTATCGCGGCATGCGGGGAATTGTACCGCCCCGGCCTTGACAGCCCGGCGCGAGCGGGCCGATAGTGCTCCTACAGGCCGCGCATCTCTGCTCGTCGCGCCCATCGGCCATGTCGGCCCGAAGGGCGCCCGCGTTTCGTGGGCCGTCCGCCGCGTCGGAGGCGGCGAGGAGGAGGCCGATGAGAGGCGCAGTCGCCGGGCTCGCGCTCGCGACCCTCGGCGTGCTGGCGGCGGGCGGCGCCGCCGCTGCGAAGACCGTGACCGTCCCCATCACCTTCGACGGCGAGGTCCCCGTCCGCTGCGCCGTCGAGCCGCTCGGGACCTGCCACAACCGCTGGCACCCGGACATCCCCGCGGTCGCGGAGGCCGACCCGGGCGACACCGTCGTCTTCCAGACCCGGGACGCCTTCGACAACCAGTTCAGCCGCGGATCGAGCGCCTCCGACGTCATGGCCGCCAACCTGAACCTCGTCCACCCGCTCACCGGCCCGGTCCACGTGCGGGGGGCGAGGGCCGGGGACGTCCTCGCCGTCAGGGTGGAGGACATCGCGCCCGGGCCGGACCGGTTCGGCTACACGGTGATCGTCCCGGGGTTCGGCTTCCTGCGCGACGTGTTTCCCGACCCCTTCATCGTCCGGTGGGACCTCGACCGCGGTGGGGAGGGTGGGTTCGTCGCGAGGTCGCGCGACATGCCCGGCGTGGGGATCCCCATCGGCGCCTTCGCCGGCACGATCGGCGTCGCCCTCGGTCCCTCGCAGACCGAGGCCGCCTTCCAGCGCGAGGCCGACCTCGCGGCCGCGGGCGGCTTCGTGCTCCAGCCCCAGGACGGCGGCGCCGCGTTCGACGCCGTGCCCCAGGAGGTCTGCGGCCCCGATCGCCCGGCGGCGTCACGGTGCCTCCGCACGGTCCCGCCGCGCGAGAACGGCGGGAACATGGACGTGAAGCAGATGGTGAAGGGGACGACGCTCCTCTTCCCCTGCTTCGTGGACGGCTGCCTCCTCTCGGTGGGCGACGTCCACTTCGCCCAGGGCGACGGCGAGGTGTCCGGAACGGCGATCGAGATGAACGCCGTGGTCACCGTGAAGCTGCAGATCCGCCGCGGCCAGGCCGCGCACGTCCCCAGGCCCCAGATCGAGGGGACGCGCAAGCCGGGGATCCTCAAGCGGCTCGAGCCGGACCGGTTCCTCGCCACGACCGGCATGCCGCTCAAGCCGGCAGGGGAAGCGAACCCGCAGCTCGACTACCTCAACTCGACCCTCGTCACCGGCCTGGCGAACCTCTCCGAGGACGTCACGGTGGCCGCGCGGGACGCGCTCCTGCACATGATCGACCTCCTCACGGGGCCGAACTCGCCGGCGCCCGTCTCGCTGTCGCGCGAGCAGGCGTACGTGCTCTCGAGCGTGGCGGTGGACCTCAGGATCAGCAACCTCGTCGACACGCCGAACTTCGTCGTCACGGCCTTCCTGCCGCTCGACGTGTTCGAGCGGACCAGACGGCGGGCGCGCGACTGACGGCGGCCGGGGCGGTGCGCTCGCTGACGCGCCGGCGCTGGCTCGCGGCAGCGGTCACGTCGGCGGCGCCGCTGCTCGCGGGGCACGCCCCCTACCGGCAGTGGCACGTCTACCGGCAGCGGCGGCTCGTCCTCGTGGTCAACGAGGCGGACGGCACCGCCGTCCGCCTCGGCGACGCGGCGGCGGCGGCGCTCGCCGCGGGCCTGCCGGAGAGCCGCGCCCTGCTCGCGACCGCCGCGTCGGCGCGGGACCTGGTCGCCCTCCTGCGCAGCGGCCAGCTCGACATGGCCGTCCTGCCGGCCGACGAGGCGGTCGCGGCCTACACCGGGGCGCCGGACTTCGGCGGCTGGCCGGTCGCGTTGACGGCGGTCGCGCGCCTCGGGTCGGTCCGCCTGCACCTGCTCGTGCCCGGCGACCGGGCGGTCCGGCGCGCGGCAGGCCTCGGGCGCGGGCCGGTCGGCGTCGGCGTCGAGGCCTACCGGACGGCCGCCGTGACGGAGCGCGTGCTCGCGGCGAGCGGCGCGTCGGCCGCGCGGCTCGAGCCGCTGGCCGTCGGCGAGGCGGCGCACGCGCTGCGCGAGCGGCGCATCGAGGCGTTCGCCTGGCTCGACGACGTCCCGAGCGCTACCGTGCGCCGCCTGCAGGCCGAGGTCCCGGCCGGGCTGCGGCTCGTCGACCAGGGCGAGCTGCTGCCGCGGCTTGCCGAGCGGCACGGCGCCGTCTATCGCGAGGAGGTCGTCCCGGCCGGCACCTATCCCGGCGGCACGAGCGACGTGCGCGTCGCCGCCCTGCCCTACCTGCTCGTCTGCCGGCCGGTGGTGGCCGACGAGGTGGCCCACGACGTCGCGGCGGCCCTCGGCGCGCCGGCTCCCGATCCGGGTCCGCTGCCGCCCCACCCCGGCCTGGCCCACGACGCGCCCGCCGTCGGCCCCTGAGCCGCCCGGCCGCGGCAGCGCGACGCGCCGGGCGTGGAGCCCGACCGCTGCGGTCAGGCGAGCGTGGTCCTGAGCGCCCACGGGCTCTCGGGGTAGCGGGCCACGACCTCGCGCCAGGCCGGCCAGAGGTCGTCCTTGTTCCCGCTCGCGCGGTACGCCGCGACCCCTTCCCAGAAGAGCGCCTCGGCCGCCACGTGGCGCCCGTTCCCACGCTCGCGCATGGCGCGCAGGCGATCGCGCGCCGCCGCGGCGCGTGCCGAGCGCAGCTCCACGAGCGCCTCCGCCAACTCGAGCTCCGCCAGCAGCTCCGGCGGCGGCAGAAAGCCGATCCACTCCCGGGTCACGATGCCGGCCGGGTGGACGACCACGAGCGTCGGCGTCCAGAGCACCCGGAACTGCCGGGCCAGGTCCTTCTGCACCGTCACGTCGAGCTTCACCGGGACGAACCGCTCCGCGAGCGTCCGCGCGACCTCGCCGTCCGGGTAGGTCGCGGCCTCCAGCCGCGCGCAGCCGACTCAGCCCGGCGCCTTGAAGTCGACGAAGAGCGGCCGCCCCGCCTCGCGAGCCTCGGCCGCCGCGGCCTCGAAGTCCTCCCGCCACGAAATCGCCATGCGCCGCCTCCTTCCGACGGGGCCCACCCTACGGCCGCGGAGGGCCTCGGGCTCGCCCTCGTCCCCACCGTCGTGGCCGCCCCGCCGCCGCGCGGCACCCGGGCGCGAGCCCTCTCCGGCGACGACCTCGGGCTGCCGATCGGCCTCGTCCGCCGGCGCGACGCCGGCCGGCCGGGCCCCGCGCTCGCGGCCGTGCTCGACGCGCTGCGTCAGGGGCTCCGCACAAGAACCCCTTCGGGCCGCTCCTGAGAGCGGCTGCTTGCTATGCTGTCGAGCGTTGGCCAGGGCTCCAGAGGCCGTCCTCCGGAGGGCACCGTCGATGGCAGATGCCTGGGGGCGCCGGCGGCTCGCCGGCACGATCGCCATGCGGGCTCCCGAGGCTGGTCGCGGGGTGCGGCGGCGACGGCGGCAGCGCCGTGTCCCCGCCCACCGCGCCGAACGGTCGGTTCCTCTACGTGGCCAACCGCGCCTCCAACGACATCCCGGCGTTCGCCATCGATCCGGCGAGCGGGGCGCTCGGGGCCGCGGGCGCCCCGGTCCCCACGGGCCTCGACCCACGGGCGATCGCCATCGCGTGGTGACCGCGTCCGGTCGAGGCCGGGTCCGGTAGAGTCGTCCCGTGCGCGCCCTTGGCAGCCTGCTCGCCGCCGTCCTGGTCACCGGCTGCGCGAGCCGGCCGGCGACCTCGCTCGCGCCGCTCGATCCGCAGCTCCGGCGCCACATCACGATGATCCGCGTGGCCCGCGCCGAGGCGCCCCCCGAAGTGGTGGTCCTGCCCGCCGGGCGCGACGTCGCCGGCAGCATCGCCAGGGGAGCCGGCCGGGGCGCCGCGATCGGTGTGGCGGCCGTGGACCCGGACGAGGCCGAGGACCCGCGTCTGCGCAGCGAGGATCCCGAGACGCGCCGCCGGGCGGCCCTTGCATACGGATCCGAGCGGGAGGCTCGCCGGGCCGCCGAGGGCGACGACCATCCCGCGGACGACGGCCTCGGCGAGGTGCTCGTCGAGGTACTCCTCTGGCCGTTCACGGCGCTCGCCGGCGCCATCGCGGGCGCCTTCGCGGGCGGGGTGTACGGGGCCGCAACCGCGCCCGAGTCCGAGGGCCAACGATACATCGCAGCGCCGCTGCGCGTCCTCGTGGACGAGGCCGACGTCCAGTCGGCGCTCCGGGACTACCTGGTGGAGAGGATCCGGTCCGGCGCGCAGGTCGGGTACGCGGGGCCGGACGCCCCGGCTGCGGTCCTCGAGGCCGCGGCCGTGCGCGTCGAGGTCCCGAGCCCGGAGTCGCCGAAGGACCCGGTGCCGCTCACGCTCGTCACGCGCGTCCGCGTCCTGCGGCCCGAGGGCGGTCGGGTCCTGCACGAGGGGACGGTCGTCTGCGAGACGGCGACCCATCCGCTCGGCGCGTGGCTCGCGCCGGACGGTGACGTCCTGACCGCCGAGCTGACGGGGTGCGCCGCCCGGACGGCGGCCGATGCGGCGCGGCTCCTCTTCGCGCCGGCGCCCGAGGCGCCGGTGCTCGATCGAGGCGCGTAACGGTCCCTGCGCCCGGGCCGAAGAAGCCGTCGTGGAAGCCGGTGGCCGCGCCGCAGAAAGCTGATGGAGCGGGCGCCGGCGGCGAACATCGCGGCGGCGCTTACCTCGCCGGCGCCACGCGCTGCACGGCCGCGCGCAGCCGCCGCAGCCCCTCGTCGATCCGCTCGGGTGTCGAGTTCGAGAAGTTGAGCCGGAGCGTCCGCGCCGCCTCCGGGCGCGACTGGTCGATGTAGAAGGGGGCTCCCGGCACGAACGCCACGTCCGCCGCCACGGCCGCGTGGAAGAGCGCCATGGCGTCCCACCCGGGCGGCAGGGTCACCCAGACGAACATGCCGCCGTCGGGACGCGTCCAGGTCGAGCCGACCGGCAGGGCGTCGGGCAGGGCGGCGAGGAGCGCGTCGCGTCGCCTCGCGTACTCCCGGCGCAGGCGGCCGAGGTGCGCGTCGAGGTCCTCGCTCGCCAGGAAGTCGGCGGCGAGCCGCTGGCCGAGCGACGTCGTGTGGAGGTCGGCCGCCTGCTTGACGAAGACGAGCCGCTCGAGGATCGGCCCGGCGGCCATGACGTAGCCGAGCCGGAGCCCGGGGGCGAGCACCTTCGAGAAGGAGCCGAGGGAGACCACGCGGCCGGGGCCCTCGAGCGCGGTCTGCCCGGCCGTGCGGCCCGCCGCGACCGCGGGCGGGAAGGCGCCCTCGTAGCGGAGGGCGCCGTAGGGGTTGTCGTCGACCACCACGAAGCCGTGCCGGTCGGCCAGCTCGACGAGGCGCGCCCGCCGCTCGGCGGCCAGCGTGACGCCGGTCGGGTTCTGGAACTCGCTCACGGTGTAGACGAGCCGGACGCGACGTCGGCGACAGAGCGCGTCGAGGGCGTCGAGATCGATGCCTCCCGCGTCGACCGGCACGCCGGCGAGGTCGGCGCCGGCGAGGCGGAAGGCCTGGATGGCGGCCAGGTAGCCCGGCTCCTCGACCGCCGCCAGGGCGCCCGGCTCGAGGAAGAGCCGCGCCGCGAGGTCGAGCCCCTGCTGCGAGCCGGCCGTCACCACCACCTCGTCGGCCCGCGCGGGCGCGCCCCGCCGCGCGAACTGGGCGGCGATCCACTCGCGCAGCGCCGGGTGCCCCTCCGTCGTCGAGTACTGGAGCGCCGGCGCGCCGTCGCGCTCGAAGACGCGCGCCGCGGCGCGCGCGAGGGCGTCGGTGGGGAAGAGCTCGGGCGCCGGCAACCCGCCGGCGAGGGAGATCACCTCGGGCCGCGCGGTCACCTTGAGGATCTCGCGGACGACCGACCCTTCCGCCTGCCGCGCCCCCTTCGCGAACTCCACCATCCCTGCGGTCCCTCCATGCCCGGACGCCCCAGGCTGTGCCTGCACAGCCTCGCGCCGCCCGGCCCCCGAACCGCTCTGCGCGGTCTGCCCGCGTCGCGGTGTCCGCCGGCCGTCGGCCGACGCGCCCCGGCCGGTCCCGCGACCGGCTCGTACGGACAGGCCCTAGCAGATGTCGAGGCGGCCCGGCGCCAGCGCCGCCTCGATCGACGCGAGGTTCGCCGCGGAGCGCGCGTCCGGCCGCCCCGGGGACGGCGCCTCCGCGCGCCGCCGCGACAGCGCCTCGGCCGCGAGGTCGAGCAGCGCCGGCTCGCGGCTCGCGAGGCCGCGCCCCTCGACGCGGCCGTCGGCGACGGTGTCGAGGCGCGCCACGATCGCCTCCGCGCCGTCCGCCACGAGGAGGAAGACCTCCGACGGGCTCGCCGCGCTCACCGCCACGCCCCGCTCCCGCGCCTCGGCGATGGCGCCGGCCAGGGCGGCGAGCGGCCCGCCGCCGCAGGCGACCTCGACGTGGCGCTCGGCCGCGGCGAGGAGGGCTGCCGCTCGCTCGAGCACGGCCGGACCGTCGGCAAGCGGCCAGGCGCCGCCGGGTGCCTCGCGGCGCGCGAGCCCTTCGAGCGCCCGCCGGACCGCCTGGAGGCTCTGGCGCGTGCGAGCGTCGAGGCGGCCGAGCAGGTCCTCGGGCGGCAACGCGGCGAACGTGGCCGGCTCCCCGGGCAGACGCAACGCCAGGCCGCGCGCCTCGAGGCGCTCGAGCACCCGGTAGATCTTCGAATCGGGGATGCCCGCCCCCCGGGCCGCCTCGTAGGCGGTCGCCGGCTGGCGCTCGAGGAGCGCCCCGTAGACCCGCGCGTCGTACTCCGCGAAGCCGAACGACGCAAGCGCCTCCACGAGGGGAGAGCCGCCGGCGCTCGTCGTGCGCCGCCCGGCGGCGGCCACTTTCTTCCCTACCATGGTAGGGAGGTTACTCGGCGAGCGACCGTCGCGTCAAGATGAACGTTTTCTAACCAACGTATCAGCCGGGGTTAACGCAGTCGGGAGCCGGTTGGGGCAAGATCACGCCGAAGCGCTCTTCTCCTCCCCCGGGACCGACCCGCATCCGCCGTCGGCCACGCGCACCGCGGCGTCGGCCGCGGGTCGGTCCCGGTTCTCCTTTTTCCACGGTGGCCAGGGTCACGTGACGAGGTGCCAGAGCGGTACGCTTGCTCGGCTAGCGAACTTTCGCACTTCGCCGGACGACGCCCGGACGCTAAGCTAGGCGTCGTCATGACCGGCCTTCCCTGGTGGCGCCGCTGGCGCACCACCCTGGCGGCCGCGTTCGTCCTCGTGGCGGTCGCGGTCGCCGGTTTTCAGGTCGCCGACGTCGTCAAGGCCTACAGTCAGAGCGAGGCGCGCGTCCGGACGGAGCAGGTGGAGGCCGCGTGGCGCCTCGCGGCAGCGGCCGAGCTCCTCGTCGCGCGGCACGCGAGCCTTGCCGAGGCGCTGGCGGCGGCCGTCTTCGACGCACCGCTGTCACCCCGCGCGCGGCACGGCCTCCTGGTGCGCACCCGCGCCGCCCACCCCGACGTGGCCGGCGTGGCGGTCCTCGACGCGACGGGTCGGACGATCGACGCGGAACCTTCGGCCGACATCGGTTCGGACCTCTCCGGGCGCCGCCCCGTGCAGGCGCTCCTCGACGGCGCGGCGATCGCCGTGGGCGACCTGATCGAGCAGCCGTCGGGTCAGGCCGTCGTCCCGGTGATGGCCGCCGTGCGCGACCTGCAGGGGGCGCTGCGGGGCGCCGTCTCGATCGCGGTGCCCGAGGCGACCTTCCAGCAGGAGCTGGCGGCCCACCTCGCCGGCTCGATGGGGGTCCTCCTCGTCGACCGCGCCGGCAAGGCCATCGTGCAGGGCGGCGCCGGGCTCGCGCCGGACGAGGTCCGCGACCACGGTGCGGTCCCGCTCGTCTCGGCGGGGCTCAGGGATCGGCGGATGCATACCGGCGAGTACACGAGCCCGACCGATGGATCGGCTCGCTTCGGTACGGTCGTGCCGGTTCCGGGCACCGAGTGGGTCGCCGTCGCCACGCAGTCGGTCGAGGCGATGCAGGCGCCCGGTCGGCGGGCGCTCGTCGCGTCCGCCGTCCGCATCGGCGTCGTGCTGGCGGTGAGCCTCGTCCTCGCGTTCCTCCTGGCCAACCGGCTGTCGCGCCCGCTGGCGGCGCTCACCGTCGCGGTCGAGCGCATCGGCGACGGCGACCTGTCGCGCCGGGCGCCGGTCCCGAGACGGCGCGACGAGCTGGCCCTCCTCGCCGAGAGCGTCAACGCCATGGCGGCCCGCCTCGAGCGGGCGCGCGACGAGAGCCAGGCGCTCAACGAGGAGCTCGCGGCGGCCAACGAGGAGCTTCAGGCCAACGCCGCGCAGATGGAGGACACGCTCGCCGAGCTCGAGGCGGTCCAGGAGCAGACCATCGAGCTGAACACCGAACTGGCGGGCGCCAACGCCAGGCTGCGCGAGAGCGAGGCGCGCTTCCGCACCATGGCCGACACGGCGCCGGTCCTCGTCTGGATGGCGGGCCCCGACGGCAGGCGGGACTTCTTCAACAAGCCCTGGCTCGAGTTCACCGGACGCAGCCTCGAGCAGGAGACGGGCGAGGGCTGGACCGAGGGCGTCCACGCCGCCGATCTCGAGCGGTACCTCGACACGTACATGACGGCGTTCGGTGCCCGCCGGCCGTTCCGCATGGACTACCGCCTCAGGCGGCACGACGGCGAGTACCGCTGGATGCTCGACAGCGGCGTCCCCCGCTTCGGCGCGGACGGCGCCTTCGTGGGGTACGTCGGCTCGTCCTTCGACATCACCGAGATCAAGCAGGCGGAGGCCGAGCGAAGCGCGCTCCTCGAACGGGAGCGGGCGGCCCGGCGCGCCCTCGAGCGCGCCCACCGCCGCGCCGCCTTCCTGGTGGACACGACGACCAGGCTCTCGGCCACGCTCGAGTACGAGACGGTGCTCGCCACGGTGACGCGGCTCGCCGTGCCGGAGCTGGCCGACTGGTGCCTGACGCACGTGATCGAGCCCGACGGCTCGGTCCGCTGCGCGGCCGTCGCCCACGCGGACCCCGGCGCGGAGCCGCTCGCCCGGGAGCTCCTGCGGACCGAGCAGGACCTGCATCGATCCCAGCCCGTCCGCGACGTGCTGGCGACGGGCAAGGCGGCCTTCCTCCCCGAGCCGCCCCCCGAGCGAGCGGCCGAGGTCGCCGGCGACGGCGACCCGTTGCGGCTCCTCGCGCGGCTCGACGCGCGCGCGCTCATCGTCGTGCCGCTCATCGCGCGCGGCCGGACGCTCGGGGCGATGACCTTCGTCGCGTCCGGCGCCCGCCGGTTCGAGGCCTCCGACCTCGCCCAGGCCGAGGACCTGGCGCGTCGCGCGGCGCTGGCCGCCGACAACGCCCGCCTCTACCAGGAGGCGCAGCAGGCCATCGCCGAGGCGCGCGAGGCGGTGCAGGCGCGCGAGGCGTTCCTCGCCCGCGCGTCGCACGAGCTGCGCACGCCGCTCACCTCGGCCCTCGGGACCATCCGGATGCTGCGCAAGAGCGCCGACTCGATCGCCGAGCCGGCCCGCTCGCTCCTCGACGTGGCCAACCGCAACCTCGGGGCGATGGCGGACCTCATCAACGACCTCCTCGACGTCTCGAAGCTCGCCTCCAAGCAGGAGCCGCTCGTGCGCAGCCGCGTCGAGCTGGCGACCGCGGTCGCCGAGAGCCTCGAGGTGGTGGCGGCCCAGGCGAGGGAGAAGGGCGTCGCGTTGCGGGCGGCGGTGCCGGGCGGGCTCGCCCTCCAGGCCGACCCGCGCAAGCTCGAGCAGGTCCTCGTGAACCTCCTCGCCAACGGGGTCAAGTTCACGCCGGCGGGCGGCGAGGTCTGGGTCGAGGCACGCCAGGAGGACGCCGCGTACGTCGTCATCCGGGTCTGCGACACCGGCGAGGGCATCGCCCCGACCGACCTCGAGGCGATCTTCGAGCCGTTCGTCCAGGCCGGACCGCGCGAGCCGCGGCGCCCTCGGGGCACCGGCCTGGGGCTCACCATCTGCCGCCAGATCGTCATGCAGCACGGCGGGGCCATCTGGGCCGAGAGCGACGGCCCTGGCCGCGGCAGCGCGTTCGTCGTCCGCCTGCCTGCTGAGCCCGAGGCCCGGGAGCGCGCGGCCTAGCACGGCGGCACGCGCGCGACTCGACTAGCCGCCGGCCCGCCGCCCCGCGTGCCAGCGCGCCACCTCGGCGCACGTCGTCCACCAGACGCCCGGGAACCGCCGGATGTAGCCGATCAGGTCCTCGAGCAGCCGGATGCGCGAGGCCCGGCCGCTGATGAACGGGTGACAGGTGAGGACGAAGCAGCCGTTCTCCTCGTGCATGGCGGCGAACTCGCTCGCCCAGAGCCTGAAGACCCGCTCCGTGTCGGCGATGGCGTTGGTCGAGCCGTAGACGTGCCGGAAGAGCGGCGCGTCGTCCATGATCCACTGCGGCGGGATCTCGGTGAGCGGGCCGTGAGGGGTGTCGAGGTCGTAGGGCACGTCGTTGCCCATGAGGGAGGAGTCGTAGAGGAAGCCGTTGGCCTTGAGGATGCCGGGCGTCCGCAGGTTCACGTCCCACGAGGGGGACCGGTAGCCGACCGGCTTCACGCCGAGGAGGTCCTCGAGGATCGCGAGCTGCGCCCGCATGACGGCCAGCTCCTGCGCCTCGTCGAAGCCGTCGAGCGCCTCGTGCATGTTGCCGTGCGCGCCGATCTCGTGGCCCGCGTCGCGGATCCGCTTCGACTCGGCGGTCCAATGCTCGACGGTCCATCCCGGGATGAAGAAGCTCGCCGGGACCCGCTGGCGGTCGAGCATCCGGAGGATCCGATCGACCCCCACGCGCGGCCCGAAGCGGCGCTCCTCGAGGATGGCCAGGCTGCGCTTCGCCTTCTCGGGCTCCCGGAAGAGGAAGCCGCTCTCGGCGTCGAAATCGAACGAGAGGACGACGGCGCACTGCTTGCCGTCGGGCCAGACGTAACGCATTCGCATCCTCCCTCGTCCCTCGGGGTCAGGTCTTTCCATTTTCCATGGGGTCAGGCCTTTCCATTTTCCAGGGGGTCTGACCCCACTCGTTTTCCAGGGGGTCAGGTCTTTCCATTTTCCGTGGGGTCAGGTCTTTCCGTTTTCCACGCAGGCGCCGTTCCGGGCCGCCCGGGCAGGGGCCTCGCGCCGCAAGCCGCCCCCTCCTCGCGGGGGCGGGGGATACGGGGCGGGACTCGGCGGCCCTCCGGCCGGCGTCATACGTGCCTCATCCGCGGGTCGAGCGCGCTGCGCAGCCCGTCGCCGAGGATGTTGAAGGCCAGGACGGTCACGGCGATGACCATGCCCGGGACGAGCGCGATGTGGGGCGCGACACGCAGGTAGTTGCGTCCCGAGGCGACCATGCTCCCCCAGGAGGCGGCCAGCGGCTGCGCGCCGAGGCCGAGGAACGAGAGCGCCGCCTCCATCATGATGGCCCTGGCCACGAAGAGCGTCTCCAGCACGATG
>DASVDK010000150.1:0-8387 GCA_036381125.1 Thermodesulfobacteriota bacterium
GAGGAGCGCATCGGCCAGGGGCGCGAGGCGGTCAAGGCCTACCTGAGCGAGCACCCCGAGCTGGCCGCCCGCATCGAGCAGCAGATCCTCGCCCACTTCGGCGTCCAGCGGGGCGGCCCTGCGGTTGCGCCGGCGGCGGCCGAGGAGACGCCGCAGGAGGCGCCTACCACGAACGGACGGATGCGCTCGCGCTAGAGGTCAATCCCCTGGGCCGGGCGGACGGGCCTCGACGCCCGGCGACGTGGGACGAGGCGGTTTCGGGTGACTCCGGCGTGAGACGCATCACGGCGCGCCGGGCAGACTCGACCGCTTGACCGGCGGCGCGCCTTCTGGCATACGAGGGCCCGCCCGTGTCGGGCCCCGTTCGCCAAGGAGGGCCAGGTGTACGCCGCCGAGATCAGCCGTGGCAACCCGACCGCGTTCGTGTTCCTCATCGACCAGTCCGGCTCCATGGTCGACAGGTGGGGCGGCGGCGCGAAGAGCAAGGCCCAGGAAGTCGCCGACGCCATCAACAACCTGCTCTACACGCTGGTGATGCGCTGCTCGAAGGGGGACGACGTCCTCGACTGGTTCCACGTCGGCGTCTTCGGCTACGGCGCGAGCGTCGGCGCCTGCCTCAACGGCGCCGGCAGCAGCGAGGACCTGGTGCCGATCAGCCAGATCGCCGCCAACCCGGCGAAGCTCGAGGACCGGACGAAGAAGGTGCCCGACGGCGCCGGCGGCCTGGTCGAGTCGGTCGTCAAGTTCCCCGTCTGGCTCAAGCCGGTGGCCAACGGCGGCACCCCCATGTGCGCCGCCTTCGAGCGGGTGAAGGACGTCGTCGCGCGGTGGAGCGGCGAGCACAGCATGGCCTATCCGCCCACGATCATCCACGTCACCGACGGCGAGTCGACCGACGGCGACCCGACCGAGATCATCGAGGCCCTCAAGAAGTCGGGCACGGAGGACGGCGACGCCCTCGTCTTCAACATCCACATCTCCTCGAAGGGGGGCGCCCAGGTCCGGTTCCCGGACGCCGAGGAGGGGCTGCCGGACGACTACGCGAAGATGCTCTTCCGCACCTCGAGCCTGCTGCCCGAGCCGCTGCGGCGCGAGGCGGCCAGGGAGGGCTTCGCCGTGACGGACGGCTCGCGCGGCTTTGCCTTCAACGCCGACCTGGTGCAGCTCATCCAGTTCCTCGACATCGGCACGCGGGCGAGCAACCTGCGGTAGGCATCGCGCCCGATGACCCGCTGCCGCGGATTCTCCGTCCCGAAGTCGGGCCGGAAGGACGCGGAGAACGAGGACGCCTTCGAGGTCGATCTCGATCGCGGCGCCGTCGCGGTGGCGGACGGCGCCACCGATTCCTCGTTCTCGCGGGCCTGGGCGCGCCTGCTCGTGGACACGTTCAGGGTCTGGCCCCTCGACCCGGCCGCCGACGCCCGGGCGCTGGAGGC
Source organism: Thermodesulfobacteriota bacterium (assembly GCA_036381125.1). GTDB lineage: Bacteria > DASVDK01 > DASVDK01 > DASVDK01 > DASVDK01 > DASVDK01. Next base: position 1,437 of record DASVDK010000150.1, read on the forward strand.
GTGGCTCCATCGGCCGCAGGCGCTCTGGCGCCGGATGCTCGAAGGCCGCCCCCTTCCGTGGCACGCGCAGCACAAGGTCGCGCGGGGCGCCTACGCGGCGCTCGTCGCGGCCGAGGTGCGCGCCGACGGCGACCACGTCTACTGGTCGGCGCTCGCGGTGGGCGACTGCTGCCTCTTCGTCGTCGAGGATGATCGGCTCGAGGTCGCCTTCCCCATCGAGGACCCCCAGGCGTTCGGGTCGACCCCCTTCCTCCTCGGCACGAACCCCGAGGCCAACCGCGGGGTGGCCGATCACCTGCGGCAGCGCACCGGCCGCGCGGCGCGCGGCGCCCGCCTGCTCTTCATGAGCGACGCCCTCGCGCACTGGTTCCTCGCCGCGGCGCGCGGGGGGGAGCGCCCCTGGCGGACGCTCGACGAGGCCGAGGACGCCGGCGCCTTCGGCGCGCTGATCGGCCGCCTGCGCGAGGCCAGGGCCCTGCGCAACGACGACTCCACGCTCGTGCTCTGGGAGACCTGAGATGGCCTGGCCCGGAATGGTCGAGTACTCGGCCGCCGTGCAGAACCAGCGGGCGAGCTTCCTCGCGCCGGAGCTGAAGGCCGCGAGCGTCGTCACCAACCGACTCGGCCTGCCGAAGGTCTGCTCCGGCGCGTTCGCGATCGTCTACGAGCTGACGAACGGCCGGGACCGCTGGGCGATCCGCTGCTTCACCAGGGAGGTCGGCGACCTGATGGAGCGGTACGCCGCGATCGCCGAGCACCTCCGCAAGGCGGCGCTGCCGCAGTTCGTGCCGTTCGACTACCTCCAGGACGGCATCCTGGTGAACGGCAAGCCGTACCCGATCATGAAGATGCAGTGGGTCGAGGGGGTGCCGCTGGGCCGCTACGTCGAGCAGCACCTCGGCGACCCCGCCCGGTTGCTCGCCCTGGCGGGCCGGTTCGGCGAGCTGTCGGCCGCGCTCGAGAAGCAGAAGATCGGCCACGGCGACCTCTCCGCGGACAACGTCCTCCTCGTGAACGACGCCATCACCCTCATCGACTACGACGGGCTGTACGTGCCGGCGCTCGCCGGCCGGAAGGCGCGCGAGCTGGGGAACCCGGCGTTCCAGCACCCGCGGCGCGACGACACGATCTTCGGGCCGGAGGTGGACCGGTTCTCGGTCCTCCTCATCGCCACGGCGCTCGCGGCGCTCGCCGCCGACCCGGGCCTCTGGTCGCGGCACTCGGGCGGCAACGGGATCCTCTTCTCGCCGGCCGACCTGCGCAGCCCCGCCGGCTCGCCCCTCTTCAAGGCGCTGCGCGCGTCGGCGAACGCCGCCGTGCGCGGGCTGGCCGACGAGCTGGCACGCTGGTGCGAGGCGAAGCCGGGCAAGCTCGGCAAGCTGCCGCCGCTCGGCAAGCTCGCCGCGAAGGTCTCGCCGTCGGCCGCGCCGGCTGCCGCCGCGCCGGCGACGGTGTCGATCACGGTGGCCATCCCGAACGGCACGGCCGCGCAGCCGGCCGGGAGCGCCCCCCCGGCGCCGGCCGGGACCGCGCGAGTCGCCTGGTGGCGCCGCGGCGCGACCAGGGCCGCGGCGCCGCGGCAACCCGCGCCGGCTCCCGCGCCCGCCGCGGCTGCCGCGCCCGCACCGGTCGCCGCAGCCGCGCAGGCCGGCCCGGCGGTCGACTGGACGGGGCCCTTCGCGACGGCCTTCGGCCTCGGCGTCTTCGCCGTCCTCCTCGCGCCCGAGACGCGCTCGCTGTCGGTGCTGCTCGTCCCCCTCCTGGTGGCGCTCGTGGCGGGGGTCGACGCCGCCTACCAGCGGAGCGGGGAGCCCGGGGCGCTGCGGGCGAGCGTGGGGGCGAGCGCGTTCGGCGCGGGGCTCTTCGGCGTGCTGCTGGCGCCCGAGACCGCGTCGGCGTCGATGCTCGCCCTTCCGGTGGTCCCCGCGCTCGTCTACGGCGCCAAGCGTGCGGCCGCGAGCGCGCCGCCGGGCCCCTGACCGGGGTCAGGTCTTTCCATTTTCCATGGGGTCAGGTCTTTCCATTTTCCATGGGGTCAGGCCTTGCCGTTTTCCAGACGGGAGAACGTTGGGGGGCTGACCCTACTCGTTCTCCGCGGGCCGCAGCCGACCCGCCCCGGCGCCGCACTCCACCGGCAGACGCGCTAGCGGAGGGTCGACGCGCGCGTCCCGAGGTCGAGGAAGCTCACGAGGGAGACGAGGTCGGCGTTGAAGGCGAAGCCCCGCGAGCCGTCCGTCACGGCGAAGCCCTCCTTGGCCGCCTCGCGCCGCAGCGGCTCGGGCAGCAGGCTCGACATCCGGAAGAGCCGGCGCGCGTGATCGTCGGGGAGCCCCGTCTCGCTGTCGGCGAACCGGATCGGCGTCGCGCGCTTCGACGAGAGGTGGATGTTGAAGAGAAGGGCACGGCCGTCAGCCGTCTCGTGTCGCGTCAGCTTTGCCGCAGCCGCCGTCGGGTCGCCGTCGCTCGACCCGCCGTCGGTGACGTGGATGACCGTCGGCGGGTAGCCCATCGCGTGTGTCGCCACCCACTCGGCGACGACGCCGTCGAGGAGCGCGAGCGCCGCGCACATGGGGGTCTCGCCCTTCGCCACCGGCTCGACCCACACCGGGAGCCGCACGGCGACCTGGGTCGCCTCGCTCGCGGTCCGCTTGGCCTTCTTGATGCCGCCGTCGAGCCGGAGCGGGTGCTCCGCCAGTCGACTGATCGGCACGAGCGACTCGCCGGCGAGCGCCCCGCCGAGGCAGGGCCCCACGGTGGCCCCGTAGCCGAAGACGCCGACGTGGAACCAGTCGAGGACGTCGTCCCCCTTCGAGCAGCGCATCACCAGGGTGTAGAGGAGCGAGTTGACCGCGCCGGCCACCTCCTCGGCCTTGCTGCGCCGGTCGCTGCCGCCCCACGAGTGGCTCATGGAGCGGGACTGGTCGAGGAGGAAGAGGAACGCGGTCGGGTTGCCGCGACTGATCTCGGCAGCGTACACGTTCGGCCTCCGCGCGAGGGCGCCTCGAGTGGCGCGCGCCCCCTATGCCAGAAGCCGAGGAGCGGGTCAAGAACCGCGCGGCGAGACGCCGGTCATTCGGGCCGAGGCTCCGGGTCGCGCCGCTGCGCGGCGAGCCGGACCTCCTGGTCGAGGCCCCGCCGGAAGGCGAGGGTGAAGGACGGCTCGGTGCCGAAGGCGCCCACCACGCCGCGCACGGCCGGCCGGTTCGCGACCCACACGGAGGGCCGCCAGCCGCTCCAGGGATCGCCGTCCGCCCGCCCGCGGTACGTCCAGATGGACGCGCCGAGCCACTCGGGGCTCACGTGCTCGGCGAGGTCGGCGATCGAGGCGGCCTGCGCCGCCACGTGCCCCTCCGTGGAGACGTAGCCCCAGCCGTCCGCGGCCAGGTACGCGGCCACCATGTGCCCCGTGTTGCCCGCGCGGTCGGCCTCCTCTCGCCAGACGCTCACGAGCCAGGTGGGGTACCCCTGCTTCGCCAGCACGGCGGCCGCGAACCAGGCCCAGTCGTCGCAGTCGCCGGCGCCCTTCGAGAGGAACTCGTCGGGGGGGACGAAGCGTTCGGGCACGCCGTAGAGGTCGCGGTCGTCGCGGAAGCTGAAGCGCCTCAGCATGTACGTCGCGACGGCGTCGGGGGAGTCGAGGTCGAGCGAGAGGTCGAGGAGCCACGGCGACCCCGCCGTCCGGTGGACCGCCCCGGGCACGAGCAGGAGAGCGGCCAGACCGGCCATGGCGATTCGCCGCAGGCCACGGGATCGAACGAATCGGGCCATGACCCCATGGTAGCAATACAACCGGGCGAGTTGACCGCGGAAATCGCCTCCGGTATAGTGCCGCACCCGCGTTCCCGGAGGCCCGTCGGTCGAATGCGTCGTCACCCCGGCCACTCCTCGTTTCCCCTGCCGCGACTCGTCGTGGCGGCGGCCCTGGTGTTGCTCGCGCTCCTGGCGGGCGCCCGCTCGGCCGGCGCGGCCGCGCCGGCGTCGGGCGCCGAGCTTCGCGTCGGCGGCAACGTCTACCGTCTCACGCGCGCGGTCGCCCGCGACGGCCGGCGCTTCTTCTCGGCCGCCGAGGCGCTGCGCGTGCTCAAGCTGCGCCACGCCTGGGAGCCGGCCACCTCGCGACTCGCCTTCGGCAGCGGCAAGCGGGCCGGCATCGTCTGGGCCGGCATCCCGAGCGTCACGGTCAGCCGGCAGCGCGTGCCGCTCTCGGCGGCGCCGTTCGTCCACAAGGACGAGCTGATGGTCCCGGTCGACTTCGCCGAGCGCGCCCTCTCCGCCGTGCTCGGCCGGCGGGTGACGGTCGCCTTCGCGGGGCCGGTGCCGCTCGCGCCGCCCGAGCGGGCCTTCTCCCTCGTGGTGCTCGATCCCGGTCACGGCGGCCGCGACACCGGCGCCATTGGGCCGCGCGGCACGCAGGAGAAGGACCTCACGCTCGCCATCGCGAAGCGGACGCGCGACATCATCGTCCGCGAGTCGGACCTCGAGGTCCTGCTCACGCGGGAGACGGACGTCTTCGTGCCGCTCCAGGGGCGCGTCGCCATGGCGAACGCCCGCGGGGCCGACCTCTTCGTGTCGATCCACCTCAACGCCGCGCCCTCGCGAGACGCCATCGGCACGGAGACCTACTTCCTGTCGGCGGTTGCCTCCGACGACGCGGCCCGCGCCTCGGCCGAGTTCGAGAACCGGAGTCTCGAGCTGGAGGAGACGCGTCCCGGCGCGCCGCCGGCCGACCTGGCCTTCATCCTGGGCGACCTCGCCCGCACGGCCTCGATCAGGCAGAGCGAGGCCTTTGCCGCGAGCCTCCAGGACCGTTTCGTCAGCGAGGCGCCCAGCGTGCGGGGCATCAACCGGGGCGTCAAGCAGGCGCCGTTCTACGTGCTCGTCGGCGCGCAGATGCCGGCCGTCCTGACCGAGGTCGGCTTCATCTCGAACCCGCAGCAGGAGGCGGCCCTGCGATCGCGCCGGGTGCAGGACGAGATCGCCCGCGCCATCGCGCGGAGCGTGCTCGCCTACCGCGACCAGGTGAACAGCGCCATGGGGCTGCCCGTGGGCGACGACATCGTCGGCCCGCGCCCCACGCCGGCCGCGCCGGTGCGCGGCGCGGCCGGCACGGCGACGACGCGTCCCGGCGCGCGGCGCACGGCCAACTGACATGGCGGCCCCCGCGCGCCCCGACGGGCGCCTCCCCGATCAGCTCCGCGAGGTCCGATTCACGCGCAACGTCATGAAGCACGCGGAGGGCTCGGTCCTCATCGAGGTCGGGCTCACGCGCGTCGTCTGCACCGCCTCGATCGAGGACCGGGTGCCGCCGTTCCTGCGCAACCAGGGGAAGGGCTGGGTGACGGCCGAGTACGCCATGCTGCCCCGCGCCACGCGCACGCGCACCCCGCGCGAGTCGAGTCAGGGGAAGGTCGGCGGCCGGACGCACGAGATCCAGCGGCTCATCGGACGTGCGCTCCGATCGGTCGTGACGCTCGACGCGCTCGGCGAGCGAACGATCTGGCTCGACTGCGACGTCCTCCAGGCCGACGGGGGCACGCGCACCGCGTCGATCACCGGCGCGTACGTCGCGCTCCACGACGCGCTCTCGACGCTGGTGAACCAGGGTGCCCTGCCGACCCTCCCGCTCGCCGACACCGTCGCCGCCGTCAGCGTCGGCCTCGTCGGCGGACGCGCGGTCCTCGACCTCAACTACGACGAGGACAGCGCCGCCGAGGTCGACATGAACGTCGTCATGACCGGCCGGGGCGACCTCGTCGAGGTGCAGGGCACCGCCGAGGGGGCGCCCTTCAGCCGGGCGCAGCTCGACGAGCTGCTCGCCCTCGCCGCCCGCGGCATCGAGGAGCTGACCCGCCGGCAGCGGCTGCTCCTCGGCGTGCGATGACGCGGCTCGTCGTCGCCACCCGCAACCGGAGCAAGGCGGCCGAGCTGGTCGCGCTCCTCGCCGAGGCCGGAGCGCCCCGCGATCTCCTCGTCGATACCCTGCAAGACCACCCCGACCTGCCGGATGTCGTCGAGGACGGGGACAGTTACGAGGCGAACGCCGCGAAGAAGGCGCGCGCCGCCGCGCGCGCCCTTGGCCTGCCGGCGCTCGCGGACGACTCCGGGCTCGAGGTGGACGCCCTCGGCGGCCGGCCGGGGCTCCACTCCGCGCGCTACCTCGGACCGGGCGCCGCGCCGGCCGACCAGGTGGCGGGGCTCCTCCGCGAGCTGGCCGCCAGACCGGGAGCGCCTCGCACCGCGCGCTTCGTCGCGGCGCTCGTGCTCGCCCTGCCCGACGGCCGCGAGGCGACGGCTCGCGGCGTGGTCGAGGGGACCATCGTCGAGGCGCCGCGCGGCGCCGGCGGCTTCGGCTACGACCCGATCTTCGTCCCGCGCGGCGAGCGGCGCACCTACGCCGAGATGGCCTCCGACGAGAAGGCCCGCACGTCGCACCGCGCCGAGGCCGCGCGCCGGCTCGCCCCGGAGATGTCTCGCCTCCTCGGCATCAGGTCTTGACCCGCGGGGTCTGACTGCCGAACCCAGAGGGGGTCAGGCGGGAAAATGGAAAGACCTGATCCCATGTGGTGGCGGTGCCCGGCGTTCGGGGCTACACTCTCGCTCTCGCCAACCGGGTGTCGGGGAGTGGCGCAGCCCGGTAGCGCACCTGCCTTGGGCGCAGGCGGTCGCGGGTTCGAATCCCGCCTCCCCGACCAGATCTGTCGGCAAGCCCCTCCCTCCTGTGCGACTTTTCACCTGGACCCCGTCGCGCGCCCCGTGTGATAGTCGGCGTCAGATCCTGGAGCACCCGGCTGTCGACAACGGCGGGTGTGCGCGGACGCACCGGTAGGGAGGGCCGGCGCACGGCGCGACCCTCGCCTTTGCCCGTCCCGGCCGAGTCCGGCCGGAGAACCACCGGAGAACGATGGGCCCGGTCGCGCTCCTCCGGCCCGCCTCCCGGGCGGCGTCGCACCG
>DASVDK010000151.1:0-26883 GCA_036381125.1 Thermodesulfobacteriota bacterium
CCGGCGCGAGGCGCCGCGCCTCGGCCTCCACGGCCGGCCCGAGGGTGACCGGCTCCCCGGGGGCCGGCGCCTCGCCCGCGTCGAGCCGCGCGAGGGCGAGGAGGGCGGAGGTGAGCCGCGTGAGGCGCCCCACCTCCTCGAGGCCCGAGCGGAGCGCCGCCGCGTACGCCTCGGCCGTCCGGGGGCGCCGGAGCGTGACCTCGATCTCGGTGCGCAGGCGCGACAGCGGCGAGCGGAGTTCGTGCGAGGCGTCCGCGGTGAACCGGCGCTGCGCCTCGACGCCCCGCTCGATGCGCGCCAGCATCTCGTTGAGCGTCGTGACGAGCCGGCCGACCTCGTCCCGGGTGCCGGGATGGGGCAGGCGCGAGGCGAGGCTCGACTCGCCGATCTCGCGCGCCTTGGCCACCACGTCGTCGATGGGCCGGAGCGCGCGGCGGGCGAGGAGGGCCCCGGAGGCCACGACGGCGACCAGGATCGCCGCGGCGGCCCCGGCGAAGAGGAGGCGCGCCGTCCGGAGCGCGGCGAGGGAGGACGACAGCGGCGTCGCGACCTGGATCGCGTAGCGCAGGCGGCCCCGCGAGGCGACCGGGAGGGAGACCATCCGCAGCGGCTCGCCGGCCGGGCCGGCCGCCGTCTCGAAGACCGGCCGCCCCTCGGCGAGTCGTGCGAAGAGGGTGCGGCTCACCGGGAGCGCGCCGCCGGACAGGCTCGCGCTCCGGTCGATCACGCGCCCGCCCGACGAGACGATCTGGGCGAGCGCGTCGGCCCGCATGGGCGGCGCCTGCTCGGCCGCGTGGGCGCCGCGCAGGCGGGGCGCCTCGTCGTCGTCATCGTCGAGCGCCAGGGCCGCCTCGGCCTGGGCGGTGGCGAGCAGGCGCGCATCGACCTGGTCGCCGACCGCGCGCACGAGGAGGCGATCGGCGACGAGCGCCGTCAGGATCAGGATCGCGGCCACGACGAAGCCGTGCCAGACGGCGAGGCGGGCCCTGAGCCCCGCGCGCCTCACTCGGGGTCGGCCGCGAGCCGGTAGCCGCGGCCCCTCACGGTCCGGATCAGGGGGAGCGCCGCGCCGCGGTCGACCTTCTTCCTGAGGTGGCTCACGTGCACGTCGACGAGGTTGGTCAGGTTGTCCGTCTCGTCTTCCCAGACGTGCTCGACGAGCCGTGTCCGGCTGACGACCTTGCCGGCGTGCCGCATCAGGTACTCGAGGATCGCGTACTCCCGAGGGGTGAGGTCCACGCGCCGGCCGCCGCGCGTGACGAGATGGCTCGCCGGGTCGAGGCGCAGGTCGCCGACCGCGAGCACGGGGGCGCGCGGCCCCTCGCCGCGCCGCAGGAGGGCCCGGATCCGCGCCAGCAGCTCGCCGAAGGCGAACGGCTTGACGAGGTAGTCGTCGGCGCCGGCGTCGAGGCCGGCGATGCGATCGGCGACCGCGTCCTTCGCCGTGAGCATGAGGATCGGCGCCGTCGACCCCTCGGCGCGCAGGCGCCGGCAGACCTCGATGCCCGGCGTCCCCGGCAGCAGCCAGTCGAGGATGACGAGATCGTGCTCGGCCAGGGCCGCGCGCTCCTCCGCCTCGTCGCCCGTTGCCGCGACGTCCACCACGAACCCCTCCTCCTCGAGGCCCCGCTCGAGGAGGAGGGCCGCCTTCGGATCGTCCTCGACGAGTAGGAGACGCATGGAGCCGTCACCTCGGCATGCAACCGGGGGGCCAAGGGGGCCCGCGCCGCAGGTTGCCGTTTCCGCTCGGGATCTCCGGGCGACGACGTGAAAGGGGTGGGGCGCCTGCGCCCCACGAGCGGCGCAGGTGCCCCGGTCGGCTTACTCGGCGTGACCGGCGCCCTTCGCGGCCGCGTGGATCCCCTCCACGTAGCCGACGAACCCGAGTTCGGCGCTCACCCGCTCGCGGGCGGCCTGGACGCCGCTCCGGGACGCAGGCGTCTTCGTCGCGGCCGACCTCGCCATTGCCTCCTCGAAGCGATGCGTGATGCCGTGGCTTACCGCGCCGGTAAGGAGCCCCCTGACCTCGCCGACGTCACCGGTCTCGAGGGCCCGCTCGGCCGGTCGGCGAGGGCCTTCGCCTCCGCGCCCTTGCCGCGGACGGCGAGCGCCTGCTCGTAGGCGGCGACGAGTTCGGCCTCGGCCTCGGCCGGGGCGTAGGGGAGGACCAGGTTCACGTTCTTCGCGTCGAGCGCCTCGACCATCGTTCGTGTTGACCGCTCGGACCGGCGTGCCGGGCAGTCGAGCCCGGCAGGCCGCCCGATTGCGCCCTGACGGTACGGCAGGGGCGGCGCAGGGTCTGCGACCGGAGTCGCCCGGGCGGTCGCCCTCACGGCTGATCGTCGTCCACGGTCACCGCCCGAGCGTCGCCTTCAGGTAGCGGCCGACCAGGATGGCCGCGGGGTAGAGGACGGCCTCCTCCGTCTGCGCGTGCAGCACGAGCTTCCCGGCGAAGTCCGCGACGTCGGGTCTCCCCTCCTGTCGGGCCGCCTCGGCCAGCGCGTCGAGCGCCGCGACGATCCGGCCGTGCTCGGTGAGCATCCGCGGCAGCTCGGCCTCGAGGGCGTCCGTCAGCGGCAGGACGGCGGCCATGTCGGGCGTCGCCTCGCCGGTCGCGAGCCGCGCGAGCAGGCCGAGGGGCGGCGTGGCGATCTGCTCCTCGCGGACGAAGTGGGGATGGAGGACCTCGGCGACGGCCTTCGCGGCCTGGCCGATGCGGCCTCCCGCATTGATGGCATCGACGAGGCTCCTGTGGAGCGCCTCGTGCTCGAGGGCAAGCGGCTTCGGGGCTTCGAACGTCATGGTCTGGTCTCCTCGACGAGCTTCGCCGGGCCGGGTGCCGGCCCGGCTTCGTGGCCATGCTAGAGCGTCCACCTCCCCGGTTCTGCGACCGGAGTCGTGCACGGGCGAGGATGTTGCATGCGCGTGCTGCGACGGTGGGGGTGGGCGACCGCTCTTTCCAGGGGAAAGGGACGAGCAGGGCGCCCGGAGGCGGGTTGCGGGGACGCCGGGACGCGGCACGACGGCCGCGCCGGGTCAACCCGACGCAGTGAGGTCCACATGTCCCAGCCCGCGGAAAGGGTCGGCCGGGTGCTGTCGCCCGAAGTGCTGCGAGGCATCCCGTACTTCGCCGAAGTCGACGCCGCCGGCCGCGAGGCGCTTGCCAGGGCGGCCCGGCTCCAGGGCTACCGGGCGGGCGAGGTCGTCCTGCTCGAGGGGGCACCCTGCCGCGGGCTCTACGTGGTGGTCGAAGGGCGGGTGAAGGTCTACAAGGCGTCGGCCGACGGGAAGGAGCAGGTGCTGCGCATCCTCGGTCCGGGGCGGACCTTCAACGACGTCCCCGTCTTCGACGGCGGGCCGAACCCCGGGAGCGTGGCCGCCCTCGAGCGCACGACCGTCGCGCTCCTGCCGAAGGCGGAGGTCCTCGCGTTGCTCGATCGCGACCCGAAGGTGGCGAAGGCCGTGATCAGGGTCCTGGCCGCACGGCTGCGCGCCCTCACGGTGGTCATCGAGGACCTCTCGTTGCGGAGCGTCGTGGCCCGCGTGGCCAGGCTCCTCCTCGACTGCACGCGCGGACAGCCGGCGCTCGTCGAGGGCCCGGAGGGGGCCTGCGCGCGCCTCACCCAGCAGCAGCTCGCGGCGATGACCGGTTCGGTCCGGGAAGTCGTGCAGCGAGCCCTCAAGACCCTCGAGCGCGACGGCGCCATCCGGCTCGAGCGGGCGCGCGTGATCGTGCTCGACCCGGACGCCCTCGCACGGTGGGCCGAGGCGGACGGCCGGGGGGGCCGGTGAGCCGCCCGTCGGGAGGCGCGACCGCCGCGAGGGGGATTTGCCTCTCCTGCGCACGCTGTAGTAACGTCGCAGCGCGATGCCTGCGCGACGCCTGTCCGTTCCGACGGTCGTGGTCGCCGTCCTCGCCGGCCTCGCCGTGGGGGTGGGCGCGTACACGTTCGTCTACGCGAAGGGTGCCTCCTACCTCACGAACGACCCCGAAGCCTGCGCCAACTGCCACATCATGAACGAGCAGTTCTCGGGCTGGGTCAAGTCGAGCCACCGGTCGGTCGCGGTCTGCAACGACTGCCACACCCCGTCGGGGCTCGTCGCGAAGTACGCCGTCAAGGCGGAGAACGGCTTCCGCCACGCGTTCGCCTTCACGACCGGCCGGTTCCACGAGCCGATCCGGATCACCCCTCGCAACCGGGCGGTCACGGAGTCCGCCTGCCGGAAGTGCCACGCCGACATCGTGGCCGCCATCGAGGGGCCGCCGGGCGTGGACGCGAAGCCGCTCGCCTGCATCCGCTGCCACCGATCCGTCGGACACCTGGAGTGAGGGACGCTCATGGCCGGAAACCGCGCCCGAAGGACCGCCCTGATCGCCGGCATCGTCGCCGTGACCGCCCTGGCGGCGGTCGGCGCCGTCGCCCTGCTCGTGAACGTCTTCGAGCGCAAGCAGGAGGCCCGCAACCCGTTCTACCGGGTCGTCGAGCTCACCGACGACACCGTCGATCCGGCCGTCTGGGGGAAGAACTTCCCGCTCCAGTACGACGGCTACATCCGGACGGTGGACCAGGTCCGCACCCGCTACGGCGGCAGCGAGGCAGTGCCCCGCACCCCGACCGACGCCGACCCGCGCTCGATCGTGGCGCAGTCGCGACTCGAGGAGGATCCGCGGCTGAAGACGATGTGGGCCGGGTACGCCTTCTCGAGGGACTTTCGCGAGGAGCGCGGGCACGCGTACATGTTCCTCGACCAGATCTACACCGAGCGGCAGAAGGTCGCGCAGCAGCCCGGCACCTGCCTCAACTGCCACGCGTCGACCTACGCGGCCTACAAGGCGGCGGGGGGCGGCGACCTGGTCAAGGGCTTCGAGCTGGTCAACCGGATGCCGTACCAGGAGGCGCGCAAGCTGGTCGAGCACCCGGTCGCGTGCATCGACTGCCACGACCCGGGGACCATGCAGCTCCGGGTGACCCGTCCGGCCTTCATGGAGGGCATCCGCGCGGTCAAGGCGGCGCAGGGGGTCGAGGGCTACGACGTGAACCGCGACGCCTCGCGCCAGGAGATGCGGGCGTACGTCTGCGGCCAGTGTCACGTCGAGTACTACTTCAGGGGCGACGAGAAGCGGCTCGTCTTCCCGTGGACCAAGGGGCTCAAGGTCGAGGAGATCCAGGCCTACTACGACGAGATCGGCTTCAAGGACTGGGTGCACGCCGAGAGCGGAGCGCCGGTCCTCAAGGCGCAGCACCCCGAGTTCGAGATGTGGAGCCAGGGCATCCACGCGAGGTCCGGCGTGACCTGCGCCGACTGTCACATGCCCTACCAGCGCGTCGGCGCGCTCAAGATCAGCGACCACCACGTTCGCAGCCCGGTCCTCAACCTCAACAACGCCTGCCAGACCTGCCACAGGTGGTCGGAGGAGGAGCTGCGCCAGCGGGTCTTCACGATCCAGGACCGGACCTTCGCTATGCGCGGCCGCGCCATGGACGCGCTCGTCGCCCTGATCGCCGACATCAAGGCCGCGAGAGAGGCCGGCGCCACCGACGCCGACCTCGCCGCGGCGCGCGACTTCCAGCGCAAGGCGCAGTTCCGGCTCGACTTCATCGAGGCGGAGAACTCGATGGGCTTCCACGCGGACCAGGAGGCGGTCCGGATCCTCGGCGAGTCCATCGACTTCTCGCGCCAGGGCCAGGTCGCCGTCCGGGACGCGCGGCAGGCGCGGAAGTAGCGGGCGGGTCCGGCGCGCCCCGCGCGCCGGGCTCGCATTGCCGGGCCGATCGGCGTATGCTCCCTGTTCCGTGAGCGCCGCGTCCGACCGCCCCCGCGCCGACTTCGGCAAGAACCGCCGCCTCAAGGCCATCGTCGGCGCGTACGCCGTCTGGTGGGTGCTCATGGCCGTCCGGCCGGTCTACCCGGCCGACTGGCTCCTCGAGAACCTGCTCGTCGTCCCGTTCGTGGCCGTCCTCGCCGGGACCTACCGCCGCTTCCCCCTCTCGGACCTGTCCTACGGCCTCGTGGCCCTCTTCCTCGCGCTCCACGCGGTCGGCGCGCACTACACCTACTCGGAGGTCCCCATCGGCGACTGGGCGCGCGAGGCCTTCGGGCTCTCGCGCAACCACTTCGACCGGGTGGTGCACCTGGCCTACGGGCTGCTCCTGGCCTACCCGGTGCGCGAGGTCCTCCAGCGCGCGGTGCGGGCGCGGGACGTCGTCGCCGATCTCCTGGCGCTCGGCGTGACGCTCGCCTCCAGCGCCCTCTACGAGCTGATCGAGTGGGGCGTGGCGGTCGTGGTCGACCCGGAAGCGGGCGCGGCCTACCTCGGCGCGCAGGGCGATCCGTGGGACGCGCAGAAGGACATGGCGCTCGCCGGGCTCGGCGCGGTCGTCGCGATGGTCGCGACGGCTGCCCGATGCGCGCGGCGACGGTGAGCGGCACGGACGGGGAGGGACCCTGGTCGTGCGCGTCCCGGCGATCGTGGAGGTCGGCCTCGCGGCGGCGCCGCTCCTGCTGGCGGTCCTCCTCCTGGTGTGGCGGCGGTCGCCCGGCTGGCGCGCCGGCGGCGCGGCCTGGGTCGTGGCGGCCGGTCTCGCGGCCCTCCCGGGGCCCTTCGCGCTCGCACCGGACCGGTTCCTCGCCGCCAACGTCCGCGGGCTCCTCCTCTCGCTCGTCGTCGTCTACGTCCTGGCGGCGGGCCTCCTCCTCTACAACGTCCTCGAGCGCGCCGGCGCCATCCGCGCGCTCGCGGGCGCCGTGGCCGGAACGACCGCCGATCCGGCGCGCCGCGCGCTGCTCGTCGTGGGCGCGCTGTCGCCGTTCTTCGAGTCGGTGAGCGGCTTCGGCCTCGCGGTGGTGGTCGTGGGGCCGCTGCTCGTCGCGCTCGGCTTCGACGCGAAGCGGGCGACGCTCCTCGCCCTCCTCGGGCAGAACGCGGTCCCCTGGGGGGCGATGGCGATCGGCACCCTCATCGGCGCCGAGCTGGCAGGCGTGTCGGAGCGCGACATGGGGGTCGGCAGCGCGTGGCTCCACGCGCCGCTCGCGTTCCTCTACAACGGCCTCACGGTGGCCGCCGCGGCCGGCCGCGGCATGGTGCTCCGTCGGCTGCCGGACATCGTCGTCGGCGCGACGGCGCTCGCGGGCGGCGTCCTCGCCGGCTCCGCCTGGGTGAGCGTCGAGCTGGCCGGGGTGCTCGGCGGTCTGCTCGCGGCCGGCGCCCAGGTGGCGATGGCGTGGGCGATCGAGGGGCGCGGCCGGCCGGCGGCCGGCCGGCCGCCCGGACCTTCCGCCGCGCGCGCGGCCCTGCCCTACGCGATCCTCGTCGCCGGGCTCCTCGTGAGTCGCCTCGTCCCGCCCGTTCGCGCCTGGCTCGACGGAACCCTCGTGCTCGACGCCGCCGCCCACGGCGTCCGGTTGCCGTTCCTCTACAGCCCCGCCTTCTTCCTCCTCGTCGCGTCGGCCGCGGCCGCGGCGCTCTTCCGCCTCGGGCGGCGCGCCGTGCTCGTGTCGCTCGCCGCGACGGCGCGCCAGTGCTGGCCCGCGGCGGCGGCGACGACGGCGTTCGTGACGCTCTCGACGGTGATGGTGGCGGCCGGGATGACGACGCGCCTCGCCGAGGCGGCGGCGGCCGCGGCCGGCGTCGCCTTCGCGCTCCTCTCGCCGCTCGTCGGCGGCCTCGGCGGCTTCATGACCGGCAGCAACACGGCCGGCAACGCGATGTTCGGACGCTTCCAGGTGGAGACCGCGCGGCGTGCCGGCCTCCCCCCGGATGTCCTCGCCTACGCCAACAACGTCGCCGCCGCCAACGCGACCATGGCCTCCCCCTCGCGCGTCGTCCTCGCCGTCACCGTCACCGGCCGTGGGGGCGAGGAGGGGCGGGCGGTGCGGGCGATCCTGCCGGTCGTGGCCGCGGCGCTCGCGATCGTGGCCCTGCACGTCGCCCTCTGGAGCGCGGCGCGGTAGGCGCGCCGGGCGCGCGGTCCACGGCGGGGGGGAGGGGGCTCTCGCGCACGAGGCGGACGAACGCGCGCGCCGCGATGGGCAACTCGCCCTCGGGGCGGGCGATCAGGACGATCGGGCTCACCGCCTCGTCGTCGTCGATCGTCACGAAGGCCGGGGCCGGGTCCACCGACACGCGGCTCCCCATGCGCGAGATGATGCTCACGCCCATCCCGAGGCCGACCAGGCGGCAGGCCGTGACGTAGTCCGCGCCCGTGCAGATGACCCTCGGCGCGAAGCCGTGGCGCGCGCAGAGCTCGACGATGCGTCGGTAGAACGGTTCGGACGGCTCGGCGATCATGATGAAGGGGTCGTCGCGGAAGGCGTCGAGCGGCGCGGTCCGGGCGCTTGCGCGCGGGTGATCGCGCGGGACGACCGCCACGAGCCGCTCGGCGCCGAGGACGGTCGTCTCGAGCGACGTCGGCGGGTGCGGGATGCGGATCAACGCGGCGTCGAGCTCGAACGCCTCGACGCTGCGGAGGAGCTGCGGGGTGCGCTGCTCGCGGATGAAGAGGTCGACGCCCGGGTGAGCGGCGCGGTACCGGTCGAGGAGGTCGGGGAGGAGGTGCCGCGCGAGCGCGCCCGACGCCCCCACGCGCAGCACCCCCCGCTCGAGCCCGAGCCGCGCGTGGATGTCCTGCTTCGCCTCGCGCGCCTGGGCGAGGATCTGCCTCGCCCTGGGCAGGAGCGCCTCGCCGAGGTCGGTGAGCCGCACGCGCCGGCTCGTCCGGTAGACGAGAGGCCCGCCGAGCTCCTCCTCGAGCCGCCGGATCTGCTGCGAGAAGGGCGGCTGGGCGATGGCGACCGACGCCGCGGCCCGGGTGAAGCTGAGGTGCTCGGCAAGCGCGACGAAGTAGCGGAGCTGGAAGAGTTCCATAGCCGAAGCATATCAATGGCAGACGGAACATATATTGGAAATCCTGGTTCGGGGGAGGGACCGTCGTCCCGGTGGGGCGTGCCGCCCCGAACCCACACCAGGAGGTCCGAGCGGTGTCCATTCTCGTCTCCGGGGTCTCGGTCTTCGACGGCCGCTCCCCCCGGCGCCGGCCGGGGCCGGTCCTCGTCGAGGGGGACCGGATCGCGGCGGTCGGGCCGGAGGCCGAGACGCGCGCCGCGTCCGCCGAGCGGCTCGACTTCGGTGACCTGCGCGACGCGACGCTCATGCCCGGGCTCGTCGACGCGCACATCCACCTCGCCATCAGCGGCGCCGATCAGTCGGAGAAGGCCGATCCCGACGTGCTCATGGGGCTCAGGATGGCCCACCACGCCCGGATCAACCTCGAGGCCGGCATCACGACGATCCGCGACATCGGGGCCAAGAACCACATCGACGTCCATTTCCGCCGCGCGCTCGAGCGCGGCTACGTCCCCGGCCCCCGCATGCTGATCGCCGGCAAGCCGATCATCCCGACGGGCGGCCACTGCACCTACATGGGGCGCGAGGTGGACGGGCCGGCCGAGGCGCGCCGCGCGGCGCGCGAGCAGATCCAGGCCGGCGTCGACTGGCTCAAGCTCATGGTGACGGGCGGGATCATGACCCACGGGACCGACCCGCGGACCGAGCAGATGCTTCCGGACGAGGTCGCCGCGGTCGTGGAGGTGGCCAGGGCCGCCGGCCGGCCGGTCGCGGCGCACTGCCAGGGGGGCCCGGCGGTCCGCCACGTGATCGAGGCGGGCATCACGTCCCTCGAGCACGGGCTCTGGCTCACCGAGGCGGACGTGGACCTCATGGTCCGGCGGGGGACCTACTACGTGCCGGCCTGCTCGTCGATCCACCTGATCGCCCGGGGCGAGCCGGTCCCCGGCAACCCCACGCCGCCGCCCCCCTGGTCGGTGGCGAAGGCGAGGCCGGCGACCGAGGCGCACCGGAAGAGCTTCGCCCTCGCGCTCGCGGCGGGCGTGAAGATCGTGGCCGGGTCCGACTACCTGCAGGCCGGGCTCCCGTACGAGCTGGAGCTGATGGTCGAGTGGGGGATGAACCCCGTCGACGCCCTCCGCTCGGCCACGAGCGTCGCGGCGGAGATGCTCGGGTTGCCGGAGATCGGCGCGGTCGAGCCGGGCAAGATCGCCGACCTCCTCGTCGTGGAAGGGAACCCCTGCGAGGACATCGGGGCCGTGTCCCGGCCCGCGGCCGTCCTCCAGTCGGGGCGTATCGTGATCCGTCACGCGCGGGCCGCCGGTCGGGACGCCGGCCCCGCGGGGAGAGCGTGAATGCGCGCATCGATCAGGTGGCTTCGGGGCCTGCTCGTCGGGCTCGCCCTCGTGCTCGGGCCGGCCGCCACGGCCGGCGCCGAGGACCGCGGCAGGACCGCGGTGGTCGCGGTCGGCGTCGACGCGACCTCCATGGACCCGTACCTCTCGACCAACATCACCGACAAGCACGTCGCGTCGCACCTCTTCGACACGCTCCTGCGCCGCGACGACGCCATGCGGATCCAGCCGAACCTCGCGACGAGCTACCGCGCGGTCTCGCCGACCGTGTGGGAGTTCACGCTGCGTCCAGGCGTCCGGTTCGACGACGGCACGCCGCTCACGGCCGAGGACGTGAAGTTCACGGTCGAGCACGCGCTCGACCCGGCCCTCAAGGCCCCCTCGGTCGCGCAGTTCCGCCCGATCACACGGGTCGACGCGGTCGGCGCCCACACGGTCCGCATCACGACGAAGGAGCCGTACCCGGCGCTCCCGGCCGTGATGGCCGAGCTCTGGGTCCTCTCGAAGGCCCAGGCGGCCAGGGGGCAGCAGACGCTCAACGAGCGCCCGGTCGGCTCCGGCCCCTACCGGCTCAAGGCCTGGGCGCGGGGCGACTCGATCCTCCTCGAGGCACGCGCCGACTACTGGCAGGGGGCGCCGAAGATCCCGTACGTGCGGTTCAGGACCGTGCCCGACCAGAACACCCGGTTCGCGCAGCTCAGGACCGGCGAGGCGGACATCGTCGCCGCCCTGCCGCCGGAGGCCGTGGCGCTCGTCGCGGGTGACAGGTCCGTCCGGATCGCCAGGGCCCCCGGCGCGCGCGCCTACTTCGTGGGGCTCAACACGAAGCTCGAGGGGCCGCTGCGCGACAGGCGGGTCAGGCAGGCGCTGAACCACGCGGTCGACGTCCAGGCGCTCCTCGAGTTCGTCTACGAGGGGTACGGCTCGAGGCTCGCGACCCTCCTGACGCCGCAGCAGTTCGGCTACGCCGCGAGCGTGACCCCGTACCCCCACGACCCGGCGAAGGCGAAGGCGCTCCTCGCCGAGGCAGGCTTCCCGGACGGGTTCGCGATCCGGATGGAGGCGCCCGAGGGGCGCTACCCGAAGGACCGGGAGGTCGCGCAGGCGATCGCGGGCCAGCTCGCGAAGGTCGGCGTCCGCGTCGACCTCGCCATCCGCGAGTGGGGCACCTTCGTCGGGCAGTTCCGCACCGAGGCCGGCCCGCCGATGTACCTCATGGGGTGGAGCATCCCGACCTTCGACCCCGAGACGATCCTGACGCCGCTCCTCACGCCGAACCAGACGTACGGCCGGTTCGACACGCCGAGCCTGACCCGGCTCGTCCACGAGGCGCGGTCGACCGTGTCGCCCGAGGCCCGGGCGGCGCTGTACGAGAAGGCGCAGGTGATCATGAAGGAGGAAGCGCCGGTGATCTTCCTCTTCCAGCTCGAGGACCTCTACGGCGTGGCGAGCCGCCTCGACTGGACGCCGCGGTCGGACGAGCGGATCCTCCTCTACCAGGCGGCGTTCCGGTAGGGCCAGGCTCCCTCGTGGCCGTCCTCGTCGCCAGGCGGCTGCTCGACGCGCTGCCGGTGCTCGTCGGCAGCTCGGTGCTCGTGTTCCTGCTGGTCCACCTCTCCGGCGACCCGGCGCTCCTCATGCTGTCGCCGGACACCCCGCCGGAGCAGGTGGCCGAGTTCCGGCGGGCCTACGGGCTCGACCGGCCGCTCCACGTCCAGTACCTCCGGTTCGTCGGCGGCGCGATCCGGGGCGACCTCGGCGAGTCGATCCGCTTCCGCCGGCCCGCCCTCGACCTCGTCCTCGAGGCGCTCCCGGCCACGCTCGAGCTTGCGGGGGCGAGCCTCGTCCTCGTCGTGGGCATCGGCGTGCCGCTCGGCGTCCTGTCGGCCGCCCGGGCCGGGACCGCGATGGACGCCGCCGTCCGGGGGCTCGTCTTCGTCGGCCAGGGGACGCCCCCCTTCTGGCTCGGCCTGATGCTGATCGTCGTCTTCGCCGTGAAGCTGCGGCTGCTGCCGTCGTCCGGCCGGGGCGACCTCGCGCAGCTCGTCCTGCCCGCCGTCACGCTGGCCGCCTACTTCGTCGCCGCGGTGGCGCGGCTCACGCGCGGCGGACTCGTGGCGGCGCTGCGGAGCGACTACGTGCGGACGGCGCGGGCCAAGGGGCTTGCGCCCCGGAGGGTCCTCTTCGGCCACGCGCTCCGCAACGTCCTCATCCCGGTCGTCACGATGATCGGCCTGCAGACCGGGACGCTCCTCGGCGGCGCGGTCGTCACGGAGACGATCTTCGCCTGGCCGGGAATGGGCCGCCTGATCGTGGACTCGATCTACCGGCGCGACTACCCGGTCGTGCAGGCCGCGATCCTCGTCACCGTCGTGCTCTTCGTCGCCGTGAACCTCGTGGTCGACCTCTCCTACCGGCTCCTCGATCCGAGGGTCCGTCATGAGTAGGGGCCGCGCCGCGCGGCTCCTCGCCGTGGCGTGCGGCGGCGTGGTCGCCGGCTTCGCGCTGGTCGCCCTCCTCGCCCCGTGGCTCGCGCCGTACGACCCGAACGGGACCGACCTCGGCAGCCGGCTGCTGCCTCCCGCCTTCCTCCAGGGGGGACGCCTCGCGCACCCGCTCGGCACCGACCACCTCGGCCGGGACATCCTGAGCCGCCTCGTCGCGGGCTCGCGCGTGACGCTCCTGGTCGGCGCGAGCACCGTCGCGCTCGGCGGGCTGGTCGGCGGCACGATCGGCCTCGCGACCGGGTTCTTCGGCGGCGTGCTCGACCGGGTGGCGATGCGGCTCGCGGACATCCAGGCGAGCTTCCCCTACATCCTCGTCTCGCTCGCCCTGATCGCGGTCCTCGGGCCGAGCCTCGGCATCGTCATCGCCGTCCTCGGGCTCGCGAGCTGGCCCGTGTACGCGCGGACGGTCCGCGGGGCCGTCCTCGCGGTGAGGAGCCGGGACTACGTCGCCGTCGCCGTCGCCCTCGGCGCGCACCCCATGCGGGTCCTCGCGGCCCACGTGACGCCGAACGTCCTCGGGCCGCTCGTCATCGTGGCGACGCTGCAGGTGTCGAACGTGATGATCGCCGAGGCGACGCTCTCCTTCCTCGGCCTGGGCGTGTCGCTCTCGACGCCGACCTGGGGCGGGATGCTCAGGGAGGGGCAGTCCTACCTCTTCTTCGCGCCCTGGCTCGCGGCGTGGCCGGGGCTTGCGATCATGCTGGTCGCGGTCTCGACGAACTTCCTCGGCGACGCGCTGAACGACCGGGTCGCGTCGGCCTGACGGCCGCCACCGGCGTCGAGGCCCGGGGTCAGGTCTTTCCATTTTCCGTGCGGTCAGGCCGCGACGCTTTCCGATCCGGCACGCCGGACGCGTGGAGGTCCGACCGACGGGAGGGCGGCGGGGATGCCGGACCGCGGGCGAAGTCGCGGCAATGCGCTCGTGGTTGCCCGGCTTGCCGGGCCGGCCGGGGCCGCCGGGTCGGCGCCGCCTCGTCGCGCTGCGACAAGTCTCCCCCTCAGGGGCAGGGGGCGGCGCGTACCGGGGCTTCCGGCCCGGCGAGGCGATCGGCCTCGGCCATCCGCTCCCGTGTGACCAGCTCCGCGAACGAGAGGTCCGTCATGACGTCGCCGCCCGCACCTCGAGGAACGTGCTCTGATAGGTCGCGCCCTCGCCGAAGTCGCTGTACCGCGGGCCGACCAGGACGTTCACCGTGCCGCCGCCCGCCTCCGCGGCCGGCCGCTGGCCGATGACGAGCGCGACGCCGGGCGGCGCGTCGTCGCTCACCCTGAGCGTCAGCGTGAGCGCGCCCCGGTCGTTCTCGAGGCGCACCGGTGCGCCGGCGTGCAGACCGCGGCGGGCCGCCTCGTCCGGATGGAGGACGACGGCGGGCGCCCCCTCGCGCGCCCTGAGCGACGCGACGCCGGAGAAGGCGGTGTGCGCCTGGAAGTACCCGGGCGCCGTGAGCAGGCGCAGGGGGAACCGCGCAGCGGCCTGCGCCTCCTCGGGGTCGGGCCGGTAGTCCGGCATGGGCGGCAGGCCCTGGGCGGCCAGCGTCTCCGAGTAGAACTCGAGCTTGCCCGACGGCGTCGCGAAGCGCTGCGTGCCGGGCGGCGGGCCGACGCGCAGGGGACGGCCGGTGAGGAGGGTGGCGGCGTCGAGCGAGGCGGCCGGCCCGACCGACGCGCCGAGGAGCGTGCGGACGAGGTCCTCGGTGTCCATCGACCAGACCGGGTCGGTCAGGCCCATGCGCCGGGCGAGCGTTTGCGCGAGCCGGCGGTTCGACCACGCCTCGCCCTGCGGGGGCACCGCCGCGCGCCCCGCCTGGACGTAGTACGTCCCGTACGAGCGGTACACGTCGTCGGTCTCGAGGTACGTCGCCGCCGGCAGGACGAGGTCGGCGTAGCGCGCCGTGTCCGACAGGAACGGATCGTGGACCACCGTGAACAGGTCCTCGCGCGAGAGACCGCGCCGCACCGCCGCCGCGTCGGGACAGGTGACGGCCGGGTTGTTGGCCGCGACGAAGAGGGCGCGTATCGGCGGCCGGTCGAGCGTGAGGAGCGCCTCGCCGAGCCGCGCGTGGTTCACGACCCGCGCGCCGACCGGCCCCGAGGGCTTGCGGAGCGGGTCGCCCTTGATGCCGATGCCGGCGGACGTCATCAGCAGGGCGCCGCCGCCGCGCTTGCCGTACGCGCCGACGACGCCCGGCAGGAGCGCCACGGCGCGGACCGCCTGGCCGCCCTGGGCCGAGCGCGACATCCCCTCGCCGAGCCGGATGAAGGGGGCCCGCGCCCGCCCGTAGGCGTGCGCGAGCCGCTCGACGTCGGCCGGCGCGACCCCGGTGAGGTCGGCGGTGCGGGCCGGGTCGAAGCGGGGCAGCACCTCACGCTCGAGGCGATCGAAGCCGACCGTCTCGCGCGCGAGGTAGGCGCGGTCGGCCAGGCCGTCGCGCGCGAGCACGTGCATGACGCCGAGGGCGAGCGCGGCGTCGGTCCCCACCCGGACGCGGATGTGCCAGTCGGCCCGGGCGGCCGTTCGGCTGCGGCGCGGGTCGATGACGACGAGGGTCGCGCCGGCCGCGCGTGCCGCCTCGACCTTGGCCCAGGTGTGGACGTTCGTCGTGACGAGATCGGCGCCCCACGCGACGACGAAGTCCGAGTCGACCACGGTCTCCGGATCGGCGCCCCCCACGGGGCCGAGCGTCGCCTCCCAGGCCGCCTCGGCGCAGGTGTCGCAGACGGTGCCGGCGGCAAGCCGGCTCGTCCCGAGCGCGTGGAAGAGGCCGAGCAGCAGCCCCCGGTTGATCTGACCCTGGTGGGCGCTGTAGGCGTACCCGAG
Source organism: Thermodesulfobacteriota bacterium (assembly GCA_036381125.1). GTDB lineage: Bacteria > DASVDK01 > DASVDK01 > DASVDK01 > DASVDK01 > DASVDK01. Next base: position 15,526 of record DASVDK010000151.1, read on the forward strand.
GATCGCCTCCGGGCCGTCCTCCCGGATGATGGCCGTCCAGCGCTCGACGATCTCGTCGAGCGCGGCGTCCCAGGAGACCGGCTCGAAGGCCCCCGTCCCCTTTGGCCCGGTCCGCCGGAGCGGCGTGCGCAGCCGCTCGGGCGAGTGGACCAGCTCCATCTCCCGGTTCACCTTGGCGCAGGTGAAGCCGGCCGTCATCGGCTGCTCGGGGTCGCCCTGGATCCGGACGATGCGGCCGTCCTCGACCGTCACCAGGAGGGAGCAGAGGTCGGGACAGTCGTGGGCGCACGGGGTCCGGATGGTCGCTCGCATGGACGGAAACCTCCTGATTCCGAGGGTACCGGCAAAGGTGGCCCCTTGAAAGAGCCAGTTCCTGCGGTTATCGTAGTGCCATTTGTGCCGGTGCGACGCGCGGTTGCGCCGGAAAGGAGGGGCCGATGCGGCGGCTATGGGCGGCGGTCCTCGCGGCGGCGGTGCTCCTCGGCGGGCCTGCCGGGGCGTCGGACGAGGAGGGGGCCAACGAGCAGGCGACCGGGGCGACGCGCGGCACCGCTGGAGACCTCGGCCGGACGCTGCGGCGCGCCAACGAGCGGGCGACCGAGGCGACGCGCGGTACGGCGAGGGAGGTCGGCAAGGCGGTGAAGGAGGCGGCCGACGACGTCGGCGAGGCCTTCCGGGACCTCGGCAGGAAGCTGTCGGAGTAGACCCGGACCTCGCGGTCGACTCGCGTGTTCGTCACCCTGAACGGCAACGGGTCGCTCCAGCAGCAGGTCTACGAGGGGCTCAGGCGGGCGATTCTCGAGAGCCGCCTCGGCCCGCGCGCCCGCCTCCCCTCGACGCGCAGCCTCGCGCGCGAACTGGGCGTCTCGCGCAACACGGTCCTGGCGGCCTACGACCAGCTCCTCGCCGAAGGCTACGTCGTCGGCCGGGTCGGCTCCGGCACCTACGTCGCCGCCGAGCTGCCCGACGCGATGCTCGCCGCTCGCCGCGCCGAGCCGTCCGCTCGCGAGTCCGGCGCGCCGCAGCCGCGCCTGTCGACGTACGGCGAGCGGGTACGCCGCGTCGACCCGCTCGACGTCCCCGGCACGAGCCGGACCCACCCGGCTCCGGCGCGCCTCCACTACGACTTCCGCTACGGCACCCCCTCGGTGGAGGAGTTCCCCCACGAGACCTGGCGCCGGCTCCTCGCCCGCCGTGCCAGGCGCGCGTCGGTCCACTCGCTCGGCTACGGGCGGCCGGAGGGGGAGCCGGTGCTGCGCGAGGCGATCGCCGACTACCTTCGCCGCGCCCGCGCGGTCGACTGCCGCGCCGAGCAGGTCATCGTCGTCCAGGGCTCGCAGCAGGCGCTCGACCTCGTGGCGCGCCTCCTGGTCGACCCGGGCGACGTGGTCGTCGTGGAGGATCCGGCCTACCAGGGCGCGCGCAAGATCTTCCTCGCCGCGGGGGGACGCCTCGTGGCCGCGCCCGTCGACGGGGAGGGGGCCGACCTCTCGCACCTCCCCCCGGAGGCCGACGCGGCGCGGCTCGTCTACGTGACCCCCTCCCACCAGTTCCCGACCGGCGCCACCATGTCGCTCTGCCGGCGTCTCGAGCTTCTCGGCTTCGCCGAGCGGACCTCGGCCTACGTCGTCGAGGACGACTACGACAGCGAGTTCCGCTACGAGGGCCGACCGGTCGAGTCGGTCCAGGGTCTCGACCGCCGCGGGCGGGTGGTGTACGTGGGGACCTTCTCGAAGGTGCTCTTCCCGGCCCTGCGCGTCGGCTACCTGGTCCTGCCCGAGCCGCTGGTGCCGATCGTGTCGGCGGCGAAGTGGCTCGCGGACCGCCACACCGCGACGCTCGAGCAGGAGGTGCTCGCCGACTTCATCGCGGGCGGGCACTTCGAGCGGCACCTGAGACGTGCGCGGGCGCACAACGCGGCGCGGCGCGCCGCGCTCCTCGAGGCGCTCGCCGAGCACCTCGGCGACCGCGCCGTCGTGTCGGGCGCCAACGCCGGCGTACACCTCCTCGTCTGGCTACCCGGCGTCCCGGCCGGCGCCGCGCCCGACCTCGTCGCGGCCGCCGCGAGGGCGGGCGTCGGCGTCTACCCGGTCGCCCCCTACTACCTGAACCCGCCGAACACCGCCGGCCTGCTGCTCGGATACGCCTCGCTCACCGAGTCGGAGATCCGGCAAGGCATTCGCCGCCTCGCCCAGGTGATCGCCGCACGCGGGTGACGCCGCGCACGGACGCGCCCGCTCGACGCATCGCGTCACGAGAGGCGACGCGGCGCCCGCGCGACCCGCCGATTACGGAAACGAGATGGACATTGACCACATTGTCGCCACCGGACCGGGGCGATGTGATCCCCGTTGCATCGGTCCGGCCGCGGCGAACACGCGGCGTGAAGTTGCGCGGCGCGCTGTGAGCGATGTCGCGTCCGCCGACGTCTGGCACGGCAGATGCGAGCGAACCCTCGGCAGGCAACCGACCGAGGGTCCCGATGCGACACGAATCACATGTCGTCCGAGCCGTGCGATCGCTCCTCCCGGTACTGCTCCTGTCGGCGCTGCTGGCAGGCTGCGGCGCTGCGGCGCCGGCGGAGCCCTCGGCCCCGACGCGGCCGTCGCCTGCGCCGAGCCCGACGCCGACGCCGAATCCGACGCCGAACCCGACGCCGACCCCGAATCCGACGCCGAGCCCGACGCCGACGCCCACTCCGACGCCGACGCCCACTCCGACGCCGACGCCTACACCGACGCCGACGCCTACACCGACGCCGACGCCGAGCGTGACGACGCTCCTCTGGGACGCGCCGACGAGCGGCCCGGAGGTCGAGTCCTACAACGTCTACATCGCGACGAACAGCGCGGGGACGAACTACACGCTGCGGGGGTCGACGACCGACACCGAGATCCCGCTCTCGGCGCTCGGCCTCACGCCGGGTGAGACGTACTGGGCGCAGGTGAGGTCGGTGGGGAGCACGGGCCTCGAGTCCAGCCCGTCGCAGCCGATCAGCTTCACCTACTGAGGCTGCTGTTCGGAGCGCGGCGGCGTCCGGCCGCCGGCCCATGCCCACGCCAGGCGCTCGAGACGGCCGATGAGAACGTTGGCGCCGATGGCGAGCGCGGAGACGGCCGACGTGCCGACGAGGATCTTGGCGGTGTGGTCCTGGTAGAGGCCCTCGAAGAGGAGGACGCCGAGGCCGCCCGCGTTGATCCAGGCGGCGAGCGTCGCGATGCCGATGGTCGAGACCAGCGCCACGCGCACGCCGGCCAGCACGACCGGCAGGGCGAGCGGCGCCTCCACGTCGGCGAGACGCCGCCAGGCGCCCATCCCCATGCCCCGCGCCGCCTCGATCACCGAGGGGTCCACCCCGTCCAGCCCCACCACGACGTTCCGTACGAGCACGAGCTGGCAATAGGCGACCAGCGCGATCAGGGCCGAGGCGCTCCCGAGGCCGGTCACCGGGATGAGGAGGGCGAACAGCGCGAGGCTCGGGACCGTGTAGACGACCCCGAGGAGGCCGAGGACCGGGCCGCGGAGGGGCCGGACGCGGGCGAGGAGCAGGCCGGTCGGCAGGGCGAGCGCGAGCGCGATGGCCAGCGTGGCGAGCGTGAGCAGCAGGTGCTCGCCGACGAGCCCGAGGACCCGGTCCCAGTACCGGACCAGGTAGCTCACCCGCCCCTCGGCCCGGGCCGCGCCCGGTCCCCGGCGGCCGGCTGTCGCGGCTGCGTGCGGCGCTGCACCCGGTCCCAGGTGACGATCCCCCTGGGCCGTCCTGCGGCGTCGACGACGGCCACCGGCGCGCCGCCGCTGCGCAGGAGGGCCGAGACCGCGCGCTTGAGGCTCGCCCCCTCGGGCAGCGTCTCGTGCAGGTGGACCCCGGCGGCCCGCCCGGGCGGCGCCATCACCTCCTCGACCGGGACCACGGCGAGGTGCTGCAGGATGTCGTCCGCGTCGAGGAGGCTGCCGACGAAGGCCGTCGCCGGGCTCGCCAGGAGCGCCGCCGGGGTGTCGACCTGCTCGAGCCGGCCCGCCCGCATGACGGCGATGCGGTCGGCGATCCTGAGCGCCAGGTCGACGTCGTGCGTGACGAAGAGCACGGTCTTGCCGAACTGCCGCTGGATGCCGAGGAGCGCATCGGCCAGCGCGCCGCGGGTCAGGGCGTCGAGCGCGCCGAACGGCTCGTCCATGAGGAGGATGGGCGGGTCGCCCGCGAGGGCGCGGGCGATCCCGACCCGCTGGGCCTGGCCGCCGGACAGCTCGCGCGGTCGCCGTTCGCGAAACTCGTCGGGCGGCAGCCCCACGAGGTCGAGGAGGAAGTCGACCCGGTCCCGGATGCGGCGGCGGTCCCAGCCGAGGATGCGCGGCACGGTGGCCACGTTGCGGGCCACCGTCTGGTGGGGGAAGAGGCCCACCTGCTGGATCACGTAACCGATCCCCCGCCTCAGCTCGGCCGGCGGCCGGCTGCGGACGTCGACGCCCTCGACCTCGACCCGGCCGGAGGTCGGCTCCACGAGGCGGTTGATGGTCTTGAGGAGCGTCGTCTTGCCGCTCCCCGACGTGCCGAGCAGGACCAGCAGCTCGCCCGCCTCCACGTCGAGCGACACCCCGTCGACCGCCGGCCGCGCCTGCCCCGGGAACGTCTTGACGACGTCGTCGAGGCGGATGGCGGTGGGCATACGGTTAGAGGAGCCCCTGCTGCGTCAGGTACTCCCGGGCGACCTCGGCGTACTCGCGCTTCTTGCCGTCCACCTGCCAGTTCAGCTCCTGCATGACCGCGTCGGTCAGCTTGGGCTGGATGCGGTTGAGGACGGTCGCCACGTCGGGCGCCTTGTCGAGGAGCGCCTGCCGCACGACCGGCGCGACCTGGTAGGGGGGCCAGAGCCCCTTGTCGTCCTTGACGATGACGAGGTCGTAGCCCTTGATCTCGCCGTCGGTCCCGAACGCCACGGTGACGTCGGCCTGCCCGCTCACGAGCGCCCGGTACTTGATGCCGTAGTCGACCAGCCGCACGCTCTTGAAGTCGAACCCGCCGTAGACCCGCTTGAGCCCCTTGAGGCCGTCGGGCCGCTCGGTGAACTCGGGGACCGCCGCGAGGACGAGGTTCGGCGCCTGCTTCGACATGGCCGAGAGGGTGTACATGTTGTACTTCTCGGCCGTCTTGCGGGTGATGGCGATGGCCTGCGTGTTGTTCATCGGCGCCGGGTCGAGCCACACCAGGTCCCACCGGCGCCTGTACTCGGCCTTGACGACCTCGTACACCTGACTCGGGTCGCTCATCACGTCCTTCTTGAGCATGTTGAGCAGCGCCGTGCCGGTGTATTCCGGGTAGAGGTCGATCTCGCCCGCCTTGAGCGCCTCGTGCGCGAGGAGCGTGCCGCCGAGGTTGAGCTTCCGCTCGACCTGGAAGCCCGCCTTCTCGAGCAGCAGAGCGTACATCTCGCCCAGGACGAGCTGCTCGGTGAAGTTCTTCGACCCGATGCGGATGGTCGGGCGCTCCGCTGCCGCGGCTGGGGGGACCTGGGCCAGGGCGACGAGCGCCGCCGCGAGCGCGGCGACCAGGGGGAGCAAGCGGAACGAGGGCTCGGGTCGCATGGGGTCTCCTCCGTTGGTTGCGATCCGCTTACTATGGCGCACCCGCGCGCCTCACGCCGTGGCCCTGCGGACCGTGCGCTCGATCAGGCCGAAGGCCGCCTCGGCGCCGAGGGCAAGGAGCGCGACCGGGACGGCGCCGGCCAGCAGCGCGCGCCAGTCGCTCATCCCGAGGCCGTTCACGATGAACTCGCCGAGCCCGCCGCCGCCGATGAAGGCGGCGAGCGTGGCGCTGGCGACCACCTCGACGGCCGCGGTGCGCAGCCCGGCCACCACGACCGGCAGCGCCAGCGGGGTCTCGATGCGGAGCAGGATCTCGCGGGCGGTCATCCCCATGCCCCGGGCCGCCTCGATCGGCCCGGCGTCCACGCCCGAGTAGCCCGCGTACGTGTTCACGAGGATCGGGGGGATCGCGAGCACCGTGAGCGCGACCAGGGCGGAGCGGAAGCCGAGGCCGAGGTAGGGGAGGACGAGCACGAGCACGGCGAGGCTCGGGACGACTCGCAGCGCCCCGGCCAGCGCCATGAGGGCGCCGCCCAGACGCGGCGCGCGCGCCGCGCGGATGCCGAGCGGGACGGCGACGACCATGGCGAGCAGCAGGGCGCTCCCCGCGAGGGCGAGATGGGTGCGGGCCGCCGCGCCGATCTCGGCCGCGTGGGAGGCCGCGTATGTCCAGGCGTCGAGCGCCGCCATGCCGTCGGCCGCCGCGACCTATCCCGCGACGGCGACCAGTTCGATCTCGACCAGCGCCCCGGGCAGCACGAGGTCGCACCGGACCGTGGAGCGAGCCGGCGGATCCACCGGGAAGTACTGGCGGTACACCTCGTTCATCCCCTGGAAGTTCGCGGTGTCGGTGATGAAGACCGTCGCCTTGACGACCTTGTCGAGGCCCGAGCCGCCCGCCTCGAGCGTGCGCTCGAGGTTCTCGAGCGCCTGCCGGGTCTGAGGCCCGATCCCGCCCTCGACCAGCCTGCCGGTCTCGGGGTCGGTCCCGAGCATGCCCGACGTGTAGACGAGGCCGCCAGACTTCACGGCCGGGGAGAGCGGGAGGTCCCTGGGGGGCCTGCCGCTCCGGACGATCTCTCGTGTGGCCATCGGCATCCTCTCGCGCCTGCGTGGGGTCCGGGTCGAACGGGCGCCCGTCCGGGCGCCATGGAGACATGGTAGCCGATCACATCCCGAGGTACGCCCGCTTGATCCCCTCGTCCGCGAGGAGGGCCTCGCTCGGCCCCTCGCGCGCGACGCGCCCGCTCTCGAGCACGACGCCGCGCGTCGCGAGCGCGAGCGCCTGGCGCGCGTTCTGCTCGACGAGGAGCACCGTCACGCCGCTCGCCGCGACCTCGCGGAGCGCCGCGAAGATCTGCCGCACGACGAGGGGCGCGAGGCCCTGGGACGGCTCGTCGACGAGCAGCAGGCGGGGGGCCGACATGAGGGCCCGCCCGATGGCGAGCATCTGCTGCTCGCCCCCCGAGAGGGTGCCGGCGGCCTGCGCGCCCCGCTCCGCCAGCCGGGGGAAGAGGGCGAGGACCCGCTCGAGCGCCTCGGCCTCGCGCGGCCGCGCGTGCGGCGCCGTGGCGCCGAGCAACAGGTTCTCCCGCACCGTGAGGCTCGGGAAGAGGAGGCGCCCTTCGGGGATGAGGACGATCCCCATCTCGACGAGGCGATGCGGGGGCCGGCCGTCGATCCGCTCGCCCCCGAACCGGACCTGGCCGGCCGCCGGCCGGACCAGGCCGGCCACCGCGCGCATCGCGGTCGTCTTGCCGGCCCCGTTGGCGCCGATCAGCGCCACGGTCTCCCGCTCGGCCACGGCGAACGACACGCCGTGGAGGACCTCGATGTCGCCGTAGCGGACGACGAGATCGCGGACCTCGAGGAGCGGCGTCACGAGACGAGCTTCCGCCAGGCCCGCGCGACGCCGTCGACGAGCCCCCTCGGGAAGAAGAGGACGGTCACGATGAGGAGGCCGCCGTAGACGACGAGGTGGAGGCCCTCGAGCCCGCCCCTCGCGAAGGCGCTCCGGCTGAACTCGCCGAGCGGCGTGAGGATCGCGGCCCCGACGATCGGGCCGAGCACGGTGCCGGCCCCGCCGACGAAGGCGCGCAGGAGGATCTCGATGGAGAGCGGCGTCGAGAAGACGACGCTCGGGTGGATGTTCAGGTAGTACTGGGCGTAGAAGGTCCCGCCGAGGGCCGTCAGGGCGCCCGAGAGGGTGATGGCGGCGAGCTTCGCCCGCGTGGCGTCGACGCCGACGGCCCGCGCCGCCTCCTCGTCGTCCCGCACCGCCTTGAGGCGCCAGCCGAGCGGCGAGCGGCCGATCCAGGCGACCAGGGCGGTCGCGAGGACCATCATCGCGAGCGAGATGTAGTAGAAGGGCACCCGGCCTCTGAACTGGAAAAGGGCCGGCGCGTCGCCGCGGAAGGGGAGGAAGACGCCGACGGCCCCGCCCGCGAGGTCCCAGTGGAGGACGAGCACCCGCAGGATCTCGTTGAAGGCGAGCGTCGTCAGCGCGAAGTAGACGCCCCGCAGCCCGAACCGGAAGCCGAGGAGGCCGATGCCGACGGCCAGGAGGGCCGCGGCGGCCGCCCCCACCCACATGCCGAGCCAGGGCGACAGCCCCACGATCGTGAAGAGGAGCGTCGACGCGTAGGCGCCGACGCCGAAGTACGCCGAGTGGCCGAGCGAGAGCTGCCCCGCGTAGCCGCCGAGGAGGTTCCACGCCTGCCCGAGATAGGCGTAGTAGAAGACCAGGATGAGCGTGTTGAGGGTGTAGCTGTCCGTGACGACGAGCGGCACGGCTGCCAGCCCGGCGACCGTGACGATCGCCGCGGCACTGCGTCCGCGTCCGCGCCTCACGCCCGGCCCAGCAGGCCGGTCGGCCGGACCACGAGGATGAGGACCAGGAGCCCGAAGGCGACGACCGGCTTGAGCGACGGGGCGAAGACCACGGCGCCGATCGCCTCGGCGACCCCCACGACGAGGCCGCCGACGAACGCCCCCGCGAGGCTTCCCATGCCGCCGAGGATCACGACGACGAAGGAGGTGAGCGTGAAGGGGAGCGCCACGTCGGGGGCGACCTCGAAGAAGGGGACGATGAGCGCGCCGGCGGTGCCGGCGCAGGCGGCGCCGAGGCCGTAGGCCACGCCGTAGAGCCGGTTCACGTCGGCGCCGACGATGCGCGCGCCGTCGCGGCTGTCGGCCGCCGCGCGCAGCAGGGTGCCGAGGCGGCTCCTGCCGAGGAAGAGGGCGAGCGCGCCGGTCAGGGCGACGGCGAGGCCGCCCGCAACGAGCCGCGCGACGTCGACCGTGAGCGGCCCGAGCGGCAGGGCGGCCAGGGCCAGCGGCGTCTGCACGCCCCGGTGGTTGGGGCCGAAGAGGAACAGGGCGCCGTTCTGCAGGACGAGCGCGACGCCGACCAGGAGGAGGACCTGGATCTCCTCCGGCATCTCGAGCACCCGGCCGACGAGCACCCGCTGGAGCAGGTAGCCGACGACGAAGAGCGACACCGCCGCGGCCGGCAGCGTCAGGTAGGGATCGAGGCCCGACGCCGCCGACGCGAACACGGTGACGTACATGCCGACCATCATCAGCTCGCCGTGGGCGAAGTTGGTCACGCGCATGACGCCGAAGATGAGCGACAGGCCCACAGCCATGAGGCTGTAGACGGCCCCCGTCAGGAGGCCGCCGACGAGGGCCTGACCGAGGAGGACGGCCGACACGCGCCTACGTGCGCTCGTCCCAGCCCGGTGCCGGGAAGACCGGCCTCGCCTCGGCCTCGGCGTCCGGCAGGACGACCACGGGCCGCCGCTTCTGCACCTGGATCAGCGAGGTGCTGGCGTTGACGTTCTGGCCCTGCGCGTCGAACGTGATCGGACCGCCGGCCATGAGGTGGTCCTTGATGCTGGTCGTCCTGAGCGCCGCCACGATCCCGGCGGGGTCGAGGCTCTTGGCCCGCTCGAGGGCGTCGGCGGCCACGACGATCCCCTCGTAGCTGTAGCCGGAGTTCGTGTCGACGCCGCGGTCGTACGCCCGGCGGAAGGCGGCCTCCACGCGGCCGTGGAGCGGGCTCTTCGGGTTGTACCAGGGGGGCGCGTCCATGGCGAACTCGCCGAGGGGACCGGTCTGCTCGATGAACTCCTTCTCGTACCAGCCGGGGCTGCCGGGCGAGAGAATCCCCTTCAGCGGGACGCGCTGCTTGTAGAGTTCGCGCACGAGCATGACCGAGTCGCGGATCCGGTTGAACGGCAGGAGCACGTCCGGCCTGGCCGCCTTGATCCTGGCCACCTCGGTCGACAGGTCCTGCACGGTGAGGTCGTAGCCGATGACCTCTACGATCTTCACCGGGCTCTTCGCCGCCTCCATGGCCTGGAGGAACGCCTTGGAGACCACGGTGCCGAAGAGGTCCTTGGTGTACGTGACGACGGCGCGCTCCACCTGCGCGCCGCTCAGCCGGATGATCTCGGCGAGGTAGGCCGCGCCGTTCTTGCCGAGCGCGCTCGTCGTCGGGAAGATCCGGAAGACCTTGGTGAAGCCGCTCGTCGTGATCTGGTCGGCGGCCCCCACGTCCACGACGAAGGGCACCTCGCGCCGCTCGCAGACCTGGGCGATCGCCATGACGACGTCGCTCTGGAAGGCGCCGATGATGATCTGCGCGCCCTCGCGGATGAGCCGCTCGGCCTCGGCCGCGCCGACCTCGGCCTTGCTCTCGGAGTCGCCGACGAGCAGCTCGAGCCGCGCGTCCTTCGACCGGATCCCGCCGGCGCGGTTGATCTCCGCCACGGCGAGCTGGGCCCCCTGGCGGCAGGCCTGACCCACCTGGGCGAGGACGCCGCTCACCGGGTGGATCGCCCCGATCTTGATCGTCTTCGCCTGCGCCGCGCCGATGCGCGCGCCGGCCGCCATCGTGACCGCCGCCGCCCCGGCGCCGGCGAGGAACGCACGCCGGTCCATGCCGGGTCGCCCAACGAGCCCCATCGAGCCTGCCTCCTCCATCAACGGCTCGCGGCCGTCGTCCGCTCCGCGCGGGGTGAACCCACGCTCCGCTCTACGCGCGGCTTGCGCCGCGCGCCACCCGGTGGCCGCTCGCCTCTGCGGCGCCTGGCGGCGCCGCCTGCCCAGTCTGTGAGCCATCCTACGAAGGGGGCGGTCGGAAAGTCAAACGCTCGCCCGGGTCGTCGAGGAGCCGCGCAGGATCGTGAGGCGCGCCACGGTTCGCCGCAGGCGTCTCGAGTGGACCGGGTGACCGGACCCCGAGTGGCTCTCCTCGTCCCCGGATGCCCGCCATAGAATGGTGCGCATGTCGCTCCTCGAACAGGTCGCCGCCGGATCGGCGGCCGGCGAGACGTGTGGGCCGGCCGACGCTCCGTCGGCGCGCGCCCGTGGTCGGGCGCCACGAGCCGACGGAGCGTCGTTTTTTCGGCCGCCCGATGGACGGCCGGTCCGGCGGCCCGTATCGTCGGAGCGGGACGGGCGTGAGGGGAGATCGTCCGCGCCGGGGAGCGCGCCGCCTCGCCCCTCGCGCTCGAGGACCTGCTCGATCGGATGCACCGGATCCCTGGTCTCTCGAACACCATGACCACGCTCGTGCTCACCTCCGTCGAGGAGGCGGGGCTGCCGGGGCAGATGGCCGTGCGCAGCGGCTCGAGCGTGTGCGGAGGACACTGATGCCGGCAGGATGGGGGATCGTCGTGCTGCTCGCCGCGCTGGTTGCCGCGGCGCCGGCGGCCCGGGCGGCGACCGTGAAGATCGGCGTCGCCGGACCGATGACCGGCGACGTCGCCCAGT
>DASVDK010000152.1:0-8402 GCA_036381125.1 Thermodesulfobacteriota bacterium
GAGGTCGCGGCGGCCATCCTCGGTCTCGGCAGCGCCGCCGGCCTGCGCGTCCGCAAGACCGCCGTCCGCCTTCGGGACGCGGCGGTCGTCCAGGCTACCGAGACGCCCGGGGCGTAAGGAGCGACTCCGCCCCTCCCCCGACAACCCCTCCGGGTCGTCGGCTGGCGCGGCCAGGCCGAGCCTCCCGCCGGCAGGACCGGGGACGGCGCGCAGGAGAGGCGTCGGCAGGGGCGCGATGCTCCGGTGACCGGGCGAGCGCATCCGGAGCGGAGGCCCGGCTTTGCCGGGCCGGAGCGCGCGAGAAAGGGGAGGTTGTCAGGAGGGGGGCGGAGCGGCGTGGAGTCAGGGGAGGGACCTGCGGCCCCTCCCCTGACAACCCCTCCGGGCCATCGGTTGCCTGGATCACCCCGCGAAGCCTTCGGCTTCGCGGGGGCCCCGATCAGAAGCCGCGGCGCCCTCGGTCAGGACCGAGGACCGTGCGCAGGAGACCTTGTCGGCAGGGGGCCGGCGCGCCGCCGACGGCCAGGCGCCGGCCCCCTCTCGGGACCGGGCGGCCCGCTCGTCGAAGCGGCCCCTCTGAAGCGGAGGCCCGGCTTTGCCGGGCCGGAGCGCGTGAGAAAGGGGAGGTTGTCAGGAGGGGGGCGGAGCCCCCCTCTTGACTCGTATGTCGAACGAACTCGTCATCAACGTCACGTACCAGGAGACGCGGGTCGCCCTCCTCGAGTCGGGCCACCTCGCGGAGCTCTTCATCGAGCGCAAGCGCGAGCGGGTCACCGCCGGCAGCATCTGCAAGGGCAAGGTGATCCGGGTGCTGCCCGGCATGCAGGCGGCCTTCGTGGACATCGGCCTCGAGAAGGCGGCGTTCCTCTACGTCGGCGACTTCCGCGAGGGAGGGTTCGTCGACGACGAGGACGACGACGACCGGCGCGTCCGGCGCGGCGGCGGCCGGCGCCGCGACGAGGACGAGGAGCACGAGGTCGACGTCGAGGGCGAGGAGGAGGGCGAGGAGGCGCACGTGGCGGCAGGCGTCGCGGCCGCCGGCGCCCGGGGCGGCCGCGACCGCGGCCGCCGCACGCGCCGCACCCACGGCCCCATGCCCAAGATCGAGGAGGTCCTCAAGGAGGGGCAGGAGATCCTGGTGCAGGTCGCCAAGGAGCCGATCGGCACCAAGGGGGCGCGCATCACGTCGCACATCTCGCTGCCCGGCCGGCACCTCGTCTTCCTGCCGACCGTCGATCACATCGGCATCAGCCGCCGCATCCGCAACGAGAAGGAGCGCCGGCGGCTGCGCGACATCGTCATGTCGATCAAGCCGCCCGGCGGCGGTTTCATCGTGCGCACCGTGTCCGAGGGCAAGAGCGAGGAAGAGCTGACGGCGGACATGACGTTCCTCCTCAAGCTCTGGAACACGATCCTCAAGAAGACGGAGCGGGTCAAGGCGCCGGCGGTCCTCCACTACGACCTCGACGTCACGTTCCGCGCCATCCGGGACCTCTTCTCGGCCGAGGTCGACCGGCTCGTCGTCGACTCGAAGGAGGAGTACGACCGGATCCTCGAGTTCGTGACGACGTACCACCCGGAGCTCCGGCACCAGATCGACCTCTACGAGGGGGTCGAGCCGATCTTCGATCATTACGGCATCGAGGTGGAGATCCAGCGCGCGCTCGCGCGGCGGGTGTGGCTGAAGAGCGGCGGCTACATCCTGGTGGACACCACCGAGGCGCTCACGGCCATCGACGTGAACACCGGCCGGTTCGTCGGCAAGCGGAACCTCGACGAGACGATCCTCAGGACCAACCTCGAGGCGGTCGAGGAGATCGCCTACCAGCTCCGGCTGCGCAACATCGGCGGCATCATCATCCTCGACTTCATCGACATGGAGAAGCACTCCGAGCGCGAGAAGGTCTTCCACGCGCTCGAGGAGGCGCTCCGCAAGGACAAGGCCAAGACGAACATCCTGAAGATCAGCGAGCTCGGCCTGGTCCAGATGACGCGCAAGCGCACGCGCGAGTCGCTCCTGCGGCTGCTCACCGAGACCTGCCCGCACTGCGAGGGGCGGGGCGTCGTGAAGTCGAAGACGACCATCTGCTACGACATCTTCCGCGAGATCCTGCGCGCGTCGCCGGACATCAAGGGCCCGCGGATCGTCGTGAAGTGCCACCCGTCGATCGGCGAGATGCTCGTCGACGAGGAGCGCGGCGGCATCGAGCAGCTCGAGCGGCGGCTCGGCAAGCAGATCGCGATCGTCGCGCGCAAGCACTTCCATCCCGAGCAGTACGAAGTCGACGAGGCCGAATGACCCCTGCGGCCCGGGGGTCCTGCCTCGTCGCCGCCGCGGCGGTCTGCTGGGGCGCCCAGCCGACGCTCACGAAGCTCCTCTTCGTGCAGCGGCTCGGGCCGGTGGAGCTGTCGGCGCTTCGCGCCGTCATCGCCCTCGCCCTTCTCGCCGGCCTGCTGGCCGCGGCGGCGCCGAAGCGGCTCCTGGTCGCCCGCACCGACCTCCCCCTCCTCGCCCTCTTCGGCGTGGCCGGCATGGCGCTCGTCAACTGGGCCTACTTCGTCAACATCCGCCACAACACCGTGGCGACCGCCGTCCTGCTCGCGCAGACCGCGCCGGTCATCGTGGCGCCGCTCTCGGCCGTCCTCTTCCGGGAGCGGATCGGCCGTCGCGTCCGGGCCGCCTGCGCCCTCTCGGTGCTCGGCGCCCTCGTCATGGTGAGCGGAGGCGGCGCCGGGCCCCTGGCGCTCAACGTCACCGGGCTGGCCGCCGGCCTCTTCTGCGCCCTCGCCTACGCCGTCTACACGCTCCTCGGCAAGCGGGTGCTCGTGCGTCACGACGCCTCGACGGTGCTCGTCTACGCCCTCCTCTTCGCGACCCTCTTCTGGGGGGTCGTCGCCCCGCGGGCCTACCGGGACGTGCCGGACCTGACGCGGGACGCCTGGGCCGGGCTCCTCGCCCTCTCGACCGTGTCGACGCTCGTCCCCTTCGCCCTCTCCCTGCGCGGGATGTCGCTCCTTGCGCCGACGCGCGCGGCGATCATGCTGACGCTCGAGCCGGTCGCGGCGATCGTCATCGCCTGGCTCGCGCTCGGCGAGCCGCTCGGCCCCTTCGAGGCCGCCGGCGGCGCCCTCGTCGTCGGCGCCGCCCTCCTCGTTCAGAGGCAGGCGTGAGTCTGCCGATGCGATCGGCCCTGCTCCTCCACGGCTTCACGGGCGACCCCTGGGAGATGGGCCCCCTCGGCGCCGCCCTCGCGGCGGCCGGCTTCCGCGTCGAGACGCCGCGGCTGCCTGGGCACGACGGCACCCCGGAGGCGCTCGAGCGGGCGACGCGGGCCGACTGGACGCAGGCCGTCGGCAACGCCTTCGATCGCCTGGCCGCCTCCGGCGGGCCGGTCTGCGTGGCGGGGCTCTCGATGGGCGCCTTGCTCGCGCTGGAGCTGGCGGCCGGGCGCGGCCTCGCCGTGGCGGGCCTCGCCCTCATGGCCACGCCGCTCCGGTTCGTCGGGCGGTCCCGGCTCTACGGCTGGCTCCTGCCGCGCCTCGGCGTGCGCGAGCGCTGGCGCTTCGCCGACAAGGGACCGCGCGACGTGCTCGACCAGGCCGCGGTGGCCGGCTCGCCCCACACGCCGAAGATCCCGGCGCGGGCGTTCATCGAGCTGGAGGCGCTCCGCCGCAGCGTCGTGCGGGGCCTCGCCGCGGTGCGCTCCCCCGCGCTCGTCGTCCACGCCCGCAGGGACCACACCGCCTGGCCGGGGAGCGTCGAGGTGCTCGAGCGGCGCCTCGGGGGCCCGGTCGAGACGCTCTGGCTCGACCGGGCCCATCATCTCGTAACCGTGGACGTGGAGAAGGACCTCGTATGCGAGTCCGTGGTGCGCTTCTTCGATCGCGTCGCCGGGGGCCGATGACGACGCGCGAGGCGACCGCCGCCCTCCGGGTGCTGCGCGCCGCCTCCGCCGCCTGGGACGTGCCGTCGGTCTCGTTCGTCGCCGAGAACTCCGGGTCCCCTTTCCAGATCCTGATCGCGACGGTCCTCTCGCTCAGGACCCAGGACTCGACGACCATCCACGCCGCGCGTCGGCTCTTCGCGCTCGCCTCCGACCCGCGGGCGATGCTCGCCCTCGACGAGGCGACGATCGCGAAGGCGATCTACCCGGTCGGCTTCTACCGGCAGAAGGCCGGCCAGATCCGGGAGATCTGCCGGATCCTCCTCGAGCGATACGGGGGCGAGGTGCCGCGCGACCTCGACGCGCTCCTCGAGCTGCCGGGGGTCGGGCGCAAGACCGCGAACCTGGTCGTGAGCCTCGGCTACGGCCTGCCCGGCATCTGCGTCGACACCCACGTCCACCGCATCACCAACCGGTGGGGGTACGTCGAGACCCGGACGCCGGAGGAGACGGAGAAGGCGCTCCGGGCGAAGCTGCCTCGACCCTACTGGATCGAGATCAACCGGCTGCTCGTGCAGTTCGGCCAGGGGATCTGCCGTCCGATCTCGCCGCGGTGCTCGACCTGCCCGGTGGCGAGGTGGTGCCGGCGGGTAGGCGTGACGCGCGCGCGCTGACGGGCGGCCCGGCGCGCCGCTCGCACCGGGCGCCGCTACCCCTCGAGCAGCTCGGCCCAGGCCGCCTCGTCGTAGCCGGCCGCGTACGCGCGGCCGCGGACGAGCGTGGGGATCCGCTGCTGCCCGGTGAGCGCGATCAGCTCGCTCATCGCCTTGTGGTCGGCGACCACGTTGCGCACCTCGTACGGCACGCCGCGCGCGTCGAGGAAGCGGAGCGCGCGGTCCCGCCAGGTGGGGGTGTTCGAGACGTAGACGGTCACGGGTGCGGTCGGTGCCATCGCGAGTCGTGTCCTCCCTAGAGGGTTCTCAGGTACGCGAGGAGATCCTCGATCTGCGCCGCCGTCAGGTCGAAGAAGGCCGGCATCCCCCGGGCGCCGGCGCGGATCGTTCGCACGACGGCCTCCGGCTCGCGTGGGCCTCCCGCGCGCGGCCGCTCGAAGAGGCCGGCCAGGCCGGGCCCGAGCGGCCCAGGCCCTCGTCCCCGCGGGTCGTGGCAGATGGCGCAGCGTAGCTCGAAGATCTCCCGTCCGAGCTCGGCCGAGCCGCGGGTCCGCGCGCCCGGAGGGCGGCCCATGTCCACCAGGCGGTCGCGGGCGAGCCAGGCCAGGTACGCGCCGACCGCCACCGAGTCGGGGCTCGCGGGCGGCCCCAGGCGCGGGGCCCCGAGCGGGTCCTCCCGGTCCACCGTGGCGAGGTGCCCGGTCAGGAACTCCTCGAGCGTGGCCACCCGTCCCAGCTCCGGCACGAACCGGGGAAAGAGCGCCGCGCTCCCGACGATCTCCGGCGCCGACCCGCCGGCGCCGCCGGCGCCGTGGCAGCCGCCGCAGGCGCCCCGATCGGCCCGGCCCGGCGCGCCGTCCGCCACGACGCGGCCGCGGGCGACCACCGCTTCGAGCCGCTCGAGGTCCTCGGCCGGCGGGAGCGGGTACGCCCGGCCGGGCGCCATCGGCGCCCCGTCGGCGCGCCAGGCGAGGTAGCTCACCAGGTCGTCGTTGCCGGGCGCCGGGCCGGCGCCGGTCACGGGGCCGCCCGACCGCCGGCGCCAGTACGCCACGGCCTGCTCGAAGCTCACCACGCCCGCCTCGGGCCGGAAGAGCGGCACCTGGGGGAACGCCCCCCACCAGGCGCGCACCTCGACGTCGCTGCGATGACAGGCGGGACAGCCCTCCGCCTCCCAGCGCTCGGCTCCGCGCTCCACCGCGTCGCGCACCCGCGAGTCGAGCGCGGCGAGCGGCTTGCCGGGGCGTCCCTCGCCCAGGACCGGGTCGGGTCCCGCGGGCATGCGCTCGGCGGCCCCCGGCTGCGCGTCCGCCGCCGCGGACGGTTCGGTCCGGGGCTCCCTCGGCCCGGGCCCGCCGCTCTGCGGCGGCGACGCGGACGGCCGCAGGACGACGGCCGAGGCGCGAAGCGGACGACGTGCGGGGTCGGGCGGGCGCACGGCCGCGAGGTACGACACGATGGTCGACCGATCGGCGTCGGTCAGGCCGGTGACCTCGCCGACGGCGTACCGTGACACGTGCCGCGCGACGGTCGCCGCCCACTCGTCCTCGGTGCCGCCGGCCGCGAGCGTCCGGTCGAGCGCGTGACAGGTCGTGCAGTGCCGGTCGAGCAGCGCGAGGCCGGGCGGCGCCGCCGCCGGACTCCCGGCGCCCCCCGGCACCGGGCGCGCCCCGCACCCGCCGGCGACCCAGGCCGCCGTCACGAGGAGGACGGCCGGCACGAGACGGCCGGACCGCCGGAGTCGGCGGGCGAGGCCCGCAGCGGGCGGAGGCCGGTCCGCCCGCCGTCGAAGCCGCCTCAGCGCCCCGCCCCGGGCGCGGCCGGCACGCCGGAAACGCCACGGATGACGGCGAGGTCTCCGGGCCTCACGTCGTGGGCCGCGCAGAAGCCGGCGTTCACCTCGAGCACGTAGCGGACCGGCACCGGCACCGACCGGGGTGTCTCCGTGAAGGGCTCCGCCCGCTCGACGCACCCCCGAATGCGGCCGTCGCCGCCGATGAAGAGCATGTCGAGCGGGATGCGGGTGTTCTTCATCCAGAAGCTCTGCACCGCCTCGTCCTCGAAGACGAAGAGCATGCCGGCCGAGGCCGGCAGGTGGTCGCGATGCATGAGGCCGACCTGCCGCTCCTGCGGCGTGTCGGCCACCTCGACCGTCACCGTCACCGGCCGGCCGCCCGAGGGGCGGACCTCGACCGTCGGCCGCCACTGGGCCGATGCCGCGGGCGGGAGCGCGAGGAGCAGGACGAGCGCCGCGAGGGCGCGCACGTTCAGCGCTCGCCCCCCGACGGCGACCCTCGCCCCACCAGGCGCGACAGGCCGTCGGGCGCCGTGATGATGATCTGCCGGCCGCTACGCGCGATGAGCCGGTCCCGCGCGAAGAGCGTGAGCGTCTGGCTCACCGTCTCGCGCGACGAGCCGATGCAGGCGGCCAGCTCCCGGTGGGTGATCTTGAACGGGAAGCGGGTGCCCCGCTCGCCGCCGACCCCGAAGTCGCTCGCGAGCGCGAGGAGGAGGCCGGCGAGGCGCGCCGGCACGTCGCGGAAGACCAGGTCCTCGACCTTGTCGGCCATGACCTTGTTGCGCTGGCCGAGGAGCTTCGTGAACTTGATGGCGAGGGCCGGCCGTCGCGCGAGGAGCGCCTCGAGGTCGTCCACGCGGACGACCGTCACCTCGCTGTCCTCCACCGCCTCGGCCACCGTCTCCCGCGGCGCGCCGTCGACGAGCGCCAGCTCGCCGAACGGCTCGCCCGGCTTGAGGTAGGCGAGCGTGAACTCGCGCCCGTCGTTGGTGATGCGGGACAGGCGCACCCGCCCGGACCGGAGCACGAAGACGCTGTCGCCCGGATCGCCCTGCAGGTAGCAGAACTCGCGCGCGCGGTACTGCACCCGCCGGCCGGCCCGGTCGAGCTCCGCAAGCTCCTCGGGGGCGAACGTCACGCGAGCCACCGGTCGTCCCCCCTACTCGAGCAGCACCACCGGCAACCGGTCGCCCACGCGGACCTCGCGCCGGTCCTCGGGCACCACGAGGAGCCCGTCGGCCCGCACGAGCGACGTGAGGACGGCCGAGTCCTGGTTGCCGGTCGTCACCGCGGCGTAGCCCCCCTCGGGCGTTCGCGAGAGGCGGCAGCGCAGATAATGGCGGCGCCCGGGAGGCACCGTGAAGCGCTCGCGCACCTCGGCCTCGACCGTGGGGCGGAAGCGCCGCCCGCCGCCGAAGCCCATCATCTGGCGGAGCGCCGGGCGGACGAACAGCTCGAACGTGACGAGCGAGGAGACGGGATTGCCCGGCAGCCCGAAGTACGGCCGCCCCTGGACGAGCCCGAAGACGAGCGGCTTGCCGGGCCGGACGGCGATCTTCCAGAACCGGACATCGGCGCCGAGGTCGTCGAGGACGTCCTTCACGAAGTCGTAGTCGCCCACCGAGACGCCACCGGTCGACACGAGGCAGTCGGCCACCCGGAGGCCGTTCTCCACCTTCGCCCGGATCGCCTCGTGCCGGTCCTCGGCGACGCCGAGCTGAACCGGCCTCGCCCCGGCCTCGGCTACGGCCGCGGCGAGCTGGTACGCGTTGGAGTTGACGATCGTGGCCCGGTCCGGCCGCGCGCCGGCCGGCTCGTCGACCTCGAGCAGCTCGTCGCCCGTGGAGACGATCGCCACGCGAGGCGCCGCGCCGACGGTCACGAAGCTGCGCCGCAGCTGCGCCAGCATGCCGACGACCGCCGGGGTCACCGGCGTGCCGGCGGGCAGCACCCGCTCGCCGGCCCGCACGTCCTGGCCCGCCGGCCGGACATGGGCCCCCCGCTCGGCCCCCGCGAGCAGCCGCACACTGCCACCCCGCGGCTCCG
>DASVDK010000153.1:0-11432 GCA_036381125.1 Thermodesulfobacteriota bacterium
GGCGGAGCGGAAGCCGGCCCCGAGCCGTTGATAGAGGCGGGCGCATCGCTCTGCTAGTCGGCGACGAGGTACCGGAAGAGGTCCTCGACGACCCGCTCCGCCGCGAGGACCCCGACGCCGAGCGCCCAGGTGTCGTCCGGCACCTCGTAGACGCGGCCGCGACGGACCGCATCGAGCCGGCCCCAGAGCGGATGGGCCATCATCGTCGCGAGCGGCGAACCCGCGGCGTCCCCGTAGTACATGACGAAGACGACGTCGCCGTCCATGTCCGGGATCCGCTCGAGCCCGGCCCGCCTGGCGAACCTCGCGTGATCCTGCGGCTCGGGACGCGGCAGGCCGGCGTCCTCGAGGATCGTGCCGATGAAGGACGCCCGCATGTACAGGCGGACGTGCCCCGGCATGGAGCGCACGACCGACACGCGCGTGCTCCGGAGGCGATCCCCCATCGCCGTCCTGAATGCCGCGATCCTCGCTTCGTACGTCCCGAGGAGCCGCTCGGCCTCGGCGCATCTCCCGAGGGCGGCGGCATGGAGCCGGAGGTTCGCCTTCCATGTGACACCGACCGTCTCGGTAAAGACGGTGGGGGCGATGCGCGAGAGGCGATCGTAGATCGCCCGGTGCCGGACCCGGCTGCCGAGGATGAGGTCGGGGGCGAGCCGGACGATCGCCTCGAGGTTCGGTTGTGCCGAGCTGCCGATCCTGGCGATCCCGGTGGCACGTGCGCTCAGGTAACCTGGGACGCTTCCGTCCAGGGTCGCGACGGCGGCGCCGATCGGCACGACGCCGACGGCCAGGGCGCTGTCGAGCTCGCCGGCGTCGAGCACGACGACCCGCTGGGGCATGGGAGGGACTCTCGTCTCCCCCATGGCATGGCGGATCACCCGGCCGCCCGTCTCCGCGAAAGCCGCGCCGTCTGAGGGCGACGGCCCGCAGGCGGCGAGCGCGAGGCAGGCCCCCGTGAGCGCGGTCGCCCGAAGCCGCCGTCGTCGCACCGTCAGTATCTCACGGAGTAGGCGACGGCGAGCGAAGCCCCCTCTGCCGCCGCGTAGCTGTCGTTGCGGCCGGTGCGCAGGAGCTGGGACTCGCGGGTGAAGTACTGCCGGTTCAGCAGGTTCTCGACGGCGAGGGTCAGCGTCCCGGGACCGACCTCGACCTGGCTGATCAGGTCGAGCACGACGTAGCTCGACAGCGGGCGCTCGCCGAAGGCGGTGCTCGTGCCGAACCGGCCGCGGCTCCCGGAGTAGAGCGCCTGCAGCCGGTTGCGCCAGCCGGGGCGCGTCTCGTGCTCCAGGTACGCCGTGACCTTGATCGGCGGGATCCGGAAGCTGTTGAGGTAGGTATAGTGCCCGTCGAGGTCGGGGTCCCGCTCCCCCTCGAGCCACGTCACGCTCGTCCCCGCCTGCCAGTCGGCCAGGAACCGCGTGTCGAGCGTCGCCTCGAGCCCGTACACCCGCTCCGGCGCCCGGACGACGGGCGCGTTGAAGCCGCCGGAGCTCGTGCCGAGGTCGGACTCGTTGTAGAAGAGCGACAGCGAGCCGTCGACCGACGGCCACGTGCCGCGGACGCCAACCTCGTACATGTCGACCTTCTGCGGGGCGGTGTTGAGCGTCTCGACCGAGGAGCCGTCCGGCGCCCCCCGGAGGATCAGGCCGAGATCCGGCAGAGAGAAGCCCTGGGAGACGTTGGCGAACAGGTCGATCGCCTCCGACGCGGAGAAGACCACTCCGGCGTTGTAGAGCGTGGCGCTGTAGTCGAGGTCGCCGCCCCGGACGCTGGCGCCGGCGAGGGTCGTGAAGTCGTCCACCTCGACGCCGATCCGCTCGTGACGGATACCGCCGCGCAGGATCCAACGCGACGTGGCCTGCCACTCGAGCTGCGAGAAGAGGCCGAGGCTCCCCTGCTCGATCGTCGGAACCCAGGTCCGCTCCCCGACCTCGACGAAGACGAGGCCGCCGCTCGCGTCGAACGCGGCCGGGTCCATGATCGTGACCGGCTGCGACGTCCGCTCGCGCGCCGCGTCGACGCCCCAGAGCACCGTGAGCCCGGCGGCGAGCGGGGTCTCGGCCGAGAGGCGGCCGCCGGTCTTGTCGGATTCGAGCCGCGACTGGTAGATCGTGTTGCCGAAGACGGCGAACGCGCGGCCGTCGAACGGGAAGAAGCGGGTCAGGTAGTCCCGGTAGTAGAGCTGGCCTTCGACACGGCTGCCGAGGAGCTCCTTGTGGGTGTACCCGAGGCTGACGACGGTGTTGACCGTCCCCTGGCGGTCGTCGAGCGCGAGCCCCTCGATGGCGCGGGCCTTGTGCGACCGCGGTGGGAAGGCGTTGACCGACGGATCGCTCGCGAAGTCGGTCACCTGGCGGCTCGTGAAGTGGTTCGCCGTGAGCGAGAGGCGCTGGCCCGGGGTGATCTCGACGCCGATCTTCCCGAGCAGGTCGCCGCTGTTCGTGTCGGCGAAGCCCCCCTGGCCGTGCGGGTCGGGAGGGATCCGATCACCCCGGGCGTCGAAGAGCCCGCCCGTGTGCTCGAACGCCCCGCTGACGAGGAAGTCGAAGCGTCCGGTCGAGCCCGAGACGCGCTGCCCGACCCGACCGCCGAGGCTGTCGCCGGGATGCGTGAGGGAAACCGACAGCCCGAGGTCCGTCCCGAACGCGACCCGCTCCCCCGCCGGCGCCCGGGTGATGATGTTGACGATGCCGCCGGTCGCGCCGTCCCCGTAGATCGCCGTCGCCCCGCGGATCACCTCGACCCGCTCGACGGCCGACGGATCGATGGTCGTGAGGTCGCGGGAGACGTTGCGGGTGGTCGACTGCGGCACGCCGTCGATCAGCACGAGGACGTTCCGGCCCCGCAGCGTCTGCCCGAAGACGCTCTGGCTCTGGCTTCCCGGGGCGAGCCCTGGCACGAGCTTGCCGAGCACGTCCCCGAGGGTCGTGGTCGGCGTCGCCTGCGCCTCGATCTGCTCGCGAGTGACGACCGTGACCGACCCGGGAATCGTGGCGATCGACTCGGCGCTCCGCGTGGCGGTCACGACGGTCTCGGGGAGCGCGATCGGGTCGGCGGCGCCGCCCGGCACTTCGCCGCCGGGGTCGGGCTCCTGGGCGACGGCGGGCGCCGCGTAGCCAGGTATGTGGACCGCCGCGAGCAGGGCGGCGACGAGGATGCCGAGGTGGGCACGAGACGACGAAGGCGCGAGCATGGGCCTCCTCGCACCGCCGGGCGGACCGGCGGCGTGGGATCGGGCGTGGCTCGCTGCCTCGAAGCGCGCCCGCGCTTCGCGGTGGCTGGCTAGCGGATTCGATCGGGTACTGATTGTCCGGGACAGGGAACCTGTCCCGCGAGAGAACGTAGCGGCGCGCGGCGCGCGCTGTCAAGGTGGATCCACGTGTCGCTCCTCAGGTCCCGGCACCCGCATCACATAGCCCGCCAGGCGAACCAGACGCCGAGGAGCAGCGACCCGACCCCGAGACCCGCGGCGAGGAGCCTCGGGCCGTGCGGGCGCGTCCAGAGCAGAACGCCGCTCAGCACGAGCACGATGAAGCTCCCGGCGATCGAGTCGGCCAGGAGCACCCAGGCGGCGCCCATCCCGCTGGCCGTGTGCAGGCTGTTGAGGAAGGCCCGGACGTTGGTCTCGAACCGCTTGACGGTGACGAACACGCTGCCGACCCAGTACTCCGCGGCGATGAAGCGGTGAGGCGCGCCGAAGTTCACGTTCCGGCGTTCCGGCTGCGTGGCCTCAGAGGCCGGGGTCCGGCCCACGGGGGCTGGCTACTCGCGATGTGTCCGCGAGCGGGCGCCCCGAGGGGCGCCGGAGCGGTCAGGGTCGCGCGTCGCCGGCCGGTTCAGGTTGTCGCGGCTCGAGGCCCTCGAGCTGCTCCCGGGCCTGCGCCTGCACCTCGGGGTGCCTCGCAGCCCGCTCGAACGCCTCGCGGGCGCCCGCGTCGTCGTCCAGCCGCAGCCGCACGACGCCGAGGTTGAACCAGAGCTTCCCGTCGTCGCGGAGGGTAGCGGCGCGGGCGAAGGCCTTCTCGCCCGCGGCGAGGTCACCGGCGTCGTACCGGATCCCCGCGAGGGCGCTCCAGACCTGCGGGTCGCGGCTGCCCCGCTCGGCGAGTGCCGACAGGAGGGGGAGCGCCGCGTCGCGGTTGCCCGACGAGAGGTGGAGGAACGCGAGGCGCGTCTGCACCGGCTCGTTGTCGGGCCTGAGCGTGAGCGCGGTCTCGTACGCCTTCACCGCCTCGCCGTCCCGCCCGAGCCGCTCGAGCGCGATGGCCAGCTCCCGGTGGCCGGCGAACGACGAGGGGGACAGCTCGACGACCCGCCGGAAGGCGGCGGCGGCGTCCTCCCACCGCTCCCCGGCGAGCGCCGCCTGCCCGATCAGGTAGTGCGCCTGCAGGTTGTCCCGGTAGTGCTGGAGCGACTCGGCCGCGAGCGCGGCGGCCCGCGCGTAGTCCTTCGCCTCGAACGCTGCGGCCGCCTGCCGATAGCGCGTGAAGGCGGGGTCGTCGGCCAGCGTCTGCGCGGCCGCCGGCGCGCCCGCGAGGAGCAGCGCGGCACCGAGGATCGCGGCACATCGACACGCGCGGGGCATCGTCGCCTCCTACCGGAGCCTGTACTCGACCGGCACCAGCACCCAGACCGAGACCGCGTCGCCGCCGCGACGCGCCGGCTCGAAGCGCCACCTGCGGACCCCCTCCGTCGCGCACCGGTCGGTCTCCGCGTGTCCGATCGACCGGGCGACCTCCACCTGGTCGACCGTGCCGCGCTCGGTGAGGTGCGCCTTCACCAGGACGGTCCCTTCGATCCCGGCCCGCCGGGCCGACCGCGGGTAGCAGGGCTTGACCTGGTAGCCGCCGGTGGGGCGAGCGAAGGGGAGGTCCGTCCCGGAGCCGCCGCTGCCGCGGGGCGCCGGCGGCGTGAGGAGCGCGTCACCCTCGGACCAGCGGGCGACGTGCGTCGTCGTCCCGGCGTCGGGCATGCCTGCGCCTCCCGGCGCGTGGGGCGCGACCGGCCCCACCTCGGCGAGCGCGCCCCCCGGCTGCGGCAGCGGCGGCGCCCCCGTCCCGATCGGGACGTCGAGGAGCGACGGCAGCGGCGCCGGAGGGGCAAGGAGGTCGTCGGCCGGAGCCGCGAGCGGCGGCGCCTCGGCGAGAGGCGTCCCAGGAGCCGGCACGGCCGCCATCGCCTGCGGCGCCGGCGCCGGGGCGGCCGGCGCGGCCTGCGGCACGGGGAGCGGCACGGGGTCAGGGAGCGCCCGATGCCGGCGCGGCTTGCGGGCCCGCGCCGGCGGGGCCGGCGGCTCCTCGGCGACGACGGGACCGGCGGCGCTCCGCACGGACGGCGGCGTGATCAGCTCGACCTCGACCGGGGCCGGTTGTGGCGGCGACGGCGCGCTCCGCGCGTCGAGCACGGCGGGGAGGGCCGCCGCGGCGGCGAGGTGCACGGCCACCGACAGCCCCGCGGCCACGCCCAGCGGATCGATGCGCGCGCTCATCACGGCGCCGCCTCCATCACCGGCTCGCGGCCGGCTTCCGCTCCGCCCGGGGTAAACCCGGGCTCCGCTCGTCGGCGCCCCTTCGGGGCGCCAACCGCCTGAGGCCGCTCGCCTCGGCGGCGCCTCACGGCGCCGCCTCCGGCGCCTTCGGGGCGACGGACACGGCGAGCCGCGCGACGCCGGCCTGACGCGCCGCGTCCATGACCGCCACGACGCGGCCGTGCTCGACCGCACGGTCGGCGTTGACGACGACGACGAGGTCCGGGTTGCCGGCCGCGGCGGCGCGAAGGCGCGCGGGGAGCGTCTCGACGTCGACCGGCTCCCGGTCCACGTAGAGGCCGCCCGCCTCGGTGAGCGTGAGCGTGACCGGCACGCTCCGCCTGTCGCTCTCGCCCGAGGCGGCCGACGGGAGGTTCACCCGGAGCCCCCTGGCCGTGGTCATCGAGAGGCTCGCCATCATGAAGAAGACGAGCAGGAAGAAGACCACGTCGATCATCGGGATGATCTCGATGCGGCCGGTCCGGCGGCCGCGCCTCGCCACCCTCACGCGGCGACCTCGCGCCCGCGGGGCGCCGCCTCCCGCGCCCGCGGCGCCGGCGACTCGGCGAGCAGGAGTTCCAGGCGCGAGCCGTAGCGGTCGATCGTCTCGAGGAGCGACTCGACGCGCGCGTTGAAGAGGTTGTAGGGGACGAGGGCGAGGATGGCGACGCCGAGGCCGGTGGCCGTGGCGACGAGCGCCTCGGCGACGCCGCCCGTGATCGCGTTCGGCTCGTTCATCCCCGAGGAGGCCATGATCCCGAAGGCGCCGATCATCCCGGTGACCGTGCCGAGGACCGCCCGCGCGAGCAGCGCGTCGGAGTCGGCGAGCGAGCCGACCCGCCGCCACGTCCATGCGCGCTCGATGACGATCGCCAGGGCGAGGATCGAGCAGACGCCGA
Source organism: Thermodesulfobacteriota bacterium (assembly GCA_036381125.1). Taxonomy (GTDB): domain Bacteria; phylum DASVDK01; class DASVDK01; order DASVDK01; family DASVDK01; genus DASVDK01. The sequence continues at coordinate 6,430 of DASVDK010000153.1, forward strand.
GCGGAATCATGACGAGCCCGCCCTTGACGAGCAGGTCGAGGGTTGCTCCGATCACGGGCCACTCCGATGCCGGACTCATGCTGTCGATCAGCCTACCTTTCGATAAAGACCTGGCCAACCCTCTCTCGAGGAGGTTGCCTCGGCCAGGTGGGCATGCGAGGCTGCTGCTGGCGCGGCGTCACAGCGACTCGAGGAACCGGAGCAGCGCCTCCCGGTCGGCCTTCGGGAGGCGCCGGAACGCCTCCCTGGCGGCCTCGGCCTCGCCGCCGTGCCAGAGGATCGCCTCGGCGAGCCCGCGCGCGCGGCCGTCGTGCAGAAAGCGCGTATGGCCGTTGACGGCCCGCACGAGCCCGATCCCCCAGAGGGGAGGCGTGCGCCACTCGCGTCCCGTGGCCTCGCCGTCCGGCCGGCCGTCGGCGAGGCCCTCCCCCATGTCGTGCAACAGGAGATCGGTGAAGGGATGGATCCGCTGGTTCGAGACCTCGGGCACCGTCGGATGCGCGCCGGTCTCGAGCGTCGGCACGTGGCAGGCGGTGCAGCCCGAGTCGTGGAAGAGCCGCTCGCCCCGGAGGACCTCCGGCGCCGCCGCGCGGCGTCGCATGGGGACGGCGAGGGTCTGCGTGTAGAGCGTCAACCGGTCGAGGAACTCGTCGGAGACCTCCGGCCGGCCGCCGGCCGGCGCCGCGCGGCAGGCCTCCTGGGCCGGGGCGCAGTTCTCCTCCGGGAAGAGCGTGGTCGTGAGCCCGATGTCGCCCAGCGCGGCCGCCGCGTTCTGCTGGCGCAGCGTCGCGACGCTCGCCTTCCACCCGAAGCGGCCGATGGCGCGGCCGCCGCGCACCGGGTCGTCGACGACGTTCGGCCGGCCCGAGATCCCGTCGCCGTCGCGGTCCTCGGGGTCGGCGAGCGCGAGAAGCGTGGCGTCGGGGATCGCCTCGAGGAGCCCCAGGCCGATGACCGCCGGCGCGACCCGCGGCGACAGCCGTACGTCGCCGCCGAGCGGCCCGTAGGCGAGGTCCACCACGCGGTAGCGCGGCACGGCGAGGCTGTACGGCTCCCCGTCGGCGTAGCGTCCCGGCCGCTCCCGGTAGGTGACGGCGACGCGCCCCTCGGCCGGCACGCCGGGGACGGCACGGTCGCTCAGTTGATCGCCGTACACCGGGTGCGGCCGGCCGTCGGCGTGGCCGAGGCGCACGAGCATCGACGTCATCGGCTCGTCGGGCCCGGCGGGCGGCCGGCCGCGCCCGTCGCGCACGTGGCAGCCCGAGCAGGACACGCGGTTGAAGAGGGGTCCGAGGCCGTCGAAGCTGTCGACCGAGGCCGGCGCGATCGTCCAGTTGGTGTTGAAGAGCCGGTTGCCGAAGAAGAATTCGCGCACCCGGTCGGCCGGCAGATTGGCCGCCGGCAGCGTGAACGCGGTCCGGCCCAGGGCCGGCCGCGACGTGGCGCCGCCCGGCGCCGGACCGATCCTCCCCGCCTCCCGCGCTCCGGCGAGCGCGGCGCCCGCGGCCAGTGCCCCGAGCGCCGCGAGCGCCGCAACGAGCCGTCGCGTCATTCGCTCGCGACGACGACGAGCACGCCGAGCTTCCGGCCCGCCTCCTTGAACCCCTCGGCCAGCTCCCGGAGCGCCTCGGCCGCCGCCTCGGCCGTCCGGCGCTCGACGCTGCCCTTCGGCGAGGCGAGGACCCGATCGTACGGGTGCTCGATGGCGATCAGCGCCGCCTCGGCGCGGTTGAGGAGGCCGACGATGCGCGCGTTGAGCGCCGGGTCGACCGACTCGACGAGGCGGTCGAGGCCGGCGCCGGCGGTGTCGCCGTACGCGCCGAAGTAGACGTTGCGGATGCCGCGGAGGTTGTAGATATGGTCGTTGCGGGTGGTGTCGCTGAAGCAGGAGTGCTCGTCCTCCTGGTCCCCGCTGTCGAGCCCCACGGCGATCCGCTCGGACGCCAGCTCGAAGCCGGCGAGCGTCGCCATGCCGGCGAGCATCCGGCCGAGCGCCTCGCGCTGGTCGAGCGCGACGAAGCGCGCGGCGTAGTTATCGGGCCTGCCCGGCTCCCACGCCGCCGCGAGGGCGCCCAGGTCGTCGACGAGCAGGTCGGTCACGACGCGGAGGTACCGACGCCGGCGGTCGTTGGCCGCCTTGCCGGGCAGGTAGTCCGAGGCCGGACGGTTGCCCGGGCCGGTCGGCGAGAGGTCCTGCCCCCAGAGGAGGAACTCGATCGCGTGCCACCCCGTCGTCACGTCGGCCTCGTCGGTGACCTGGTCGCGCTCGAGGAGCGCGGCGCGGGTGATCGGCACGCGGCGGTCGTTCACGATGCCGCCCCGGGCGTTGCCCTTCGTGTAGTCGATGAAGCCCTCGTTGAGCGGCCAGGCGTTGATGCGCCCCTCGGGCCCCGGCGCGCCGGTCTCCGGGTCGGCCACGTCGATCGGCCCGTCGTAGAACCGGAAGACCTCCGTCTGCATGTACGGCACCCGGGCGTTGATCCACGCGAAACGGGCCTCGGCCAGCGTCTCGGCCGACGGCTTCGCGAGGAAGGCGTCGATCCGGGCCTTCATGCGGACGGCCGCGTCGTGGGCCGCCCGGTAGGTCGCGTGCACGACCTTCGCGTAGGTCTCGATCTGCGGCCGGGCGTCGTAGCGGAGGGCGCTCTCGTCGGCGAGGTTGAGCTTGTAGCTCGACAGTACGCCGCCCCCCTCGCCCCCTTCCCCGCCCTCGCCCCCCTCGCCGCCGGCCGCGAAGGCCGGCGTCGCCGGGCCGATGGGCAGAAGGTCGTGCGCCGCGTCGTCCCGCGCGCCGCGGTCGGGTGTGTGCATCGCATCGGGCGCCGCGCCGAGCAGCAGATACGCGCCGATGCCGATCCAGATCTTCGTCGTCCGATTCATGTCGTCCCCTCCGCTCCTACCATCGTGTCCGCGGCTGCCCGCGCACACAGGAGGCCGCGATGATCCTCTGCATTGCCGACGTCCTCTCCCGCGACGAGGCGGCCGACCTCCGGCGCGCCCTCGAGCGCGCCCCCTTCGAGGACGGCCGCGCGACGGCCGGCTGGAACGCGCGCCAGGTCAAGCGCAACACGCAACTGCCCCCCCGATCGCCGCAGGCGAGGGCGCTCGCACGGGTGGTCGCGGCGGCCCTGCGCCGCAACCCGGTGTTCGAGCTGGCCGTGCGGCCGAAGGCGGTGCGGCCGATCCTCTTCGCCCGCTACGAGCCGGGCATGCAGTACGGCACGCACGTGGACGACGCCGTCATGAGCCGCGGTGCGAGCCGCGCGACGCGCTCCGACGTCTCCTTCACGCTCTTCCTGGCCGACCCGGCCTCCTACGACGGCGGGGAGCTGGTCATGGAGGGCCCTCAGGGGGAGCAGGCCTTCAAGCTCGACCCCGGCGCGCTCGTCGCGTACCCCTCCTCGAGCCTCCATCGCGTCGAGCCGGTCACGCGCGGCGTCCGCCTCGTGGCGGTCGGATGGGCGCAGAGCCTCGTGCGCGACCCGGCGCGCCGGGAGCTGCTCTTCGACCTCGACACGGCGCGTCGCACCCTGTTCGAGCGGCACGGCAAGACACGCGAGTTCGACCTCCTGTCGAAGACCTTCGCGAACCTGCTGCGGATGTGGGCGGAACCCTGACGGGCACGGGCTACTTCGTGAGGATGAGCTTCCCCGCGCGGGTGATCCGCAGCCGGTACTCCTCGCCGCCGTGCAGGATGAGCACCTCGCGGCTCCCCTCGAAGAGCAGGCGGCTCGGGTAGCGGCGCCGCGGGACGGGCCGCGCCGCCGGCTCCTCGTCGCATCGGGCCTCGCAGCGGTCGAGCCCCGGTTCGCCACGCGGCTCGGTCGTCACGCGGTCACCCCCGCGGCCCGCGGCGTGGCCCCCGCCCGGTTGAGCCGCTCCTCGAGCCGGATGCGGCGACGCGCCGCGAGGGCCGCGAGCCCCGGGTCCTCGCGGAACGGCCGCCGCCTGAGCTGCTGGGCGGCGTCCACCCGACGCCCGCGGGCCTGGTAGACGCGGCGCAGCGCCTCGCACATGAGGGCGCGGCCGGCGTTGTACCCGTACGCGGACTTGTAGGCCTCGCTCGAGAGGCCGTGCCGGGCCAGGTGGGTGTTGGTGAGCTGCCGGAAGGCCCGACCGCAGGCGAGACAGACGATCATCGTCTCGCCGATGGCCAGGCGGGGGTCGGCTCGAAGCGCGTCGAGGGGCCAGGATGCCGTCGTCATGTCGGATAGTCTGTACTAACTTCCTCAGTATGCCTACCGTCTCTTAAGGAGGTTACCAGTACTATCCGGGGTCAGGCCTCAACTTTTTCCATGGGGTCAGGTCTTTCCGTTTTCCAACCCGAGAGAACGGCCAGGCCTGGAAAATGGATAGACCTGACCCCCTGGAAACTGGAAAGACCTGACCCCCCTTCAGTCTGTGAGGAGGGTGCGGACGTCCGTTTCGAGGATCTCGGCGAGCCGCTCGAGGGTGCGGAGGGTCAGGTTGACCTGACCGGCCTCGATGCGCTGCAGGTACTTGAAGTTGAAGAGGCGCGCCTCGATGTCGGCCTCGCCGAGGCCGCGCGCCTTGCGGAGGGCCCGGACGCGGCGGCCGACCTGCCGCGCCAGGTCGTCAGGCTCGCCGAGCGTCCGGGTCGTGGATCGGGGCACGCCTCGTCTCCTTAGGACCGGCCGTGGATGCCCGCGGGCCGTCAGCCGGCCCGGCCCCCGGACGTGGCGACACAGCGCCGGCCACGCTGTGAAGTTAGTAGACACTGACTCGGCGATGATGCTGCCACGCTCTCCGCAGCTCTGTCAACACGAATGACGGTGACACGTGTCGATGAACCTGTGGGACCGGCGAGCCGGATCCGTTGCCGAGGTGACACCGCGCGCCCGACCCCTGGCCGTGGCGTCTCAGGTGCTTGGAATCGCTGGCAGGTCCGGCGTCCGCCTCCCTATTCGGGAGGCAGCGCGGCGAGGAGGAGATCCGCAGGTGCATGGTCGGCGACGTGGCGGGCGTAGTGGGCGAGGCGGATG
>DASVDK010000154.1:0-51598 GCA_036381125.1 Thermodesulfobacteriota bacterium
CCGAGGCGGACGAGCTGCTCCAGACCCGCTGCGGCATCCTGGTCTTCGGCAAGCCGACTCACCCCGAGATCCTCGGCACCATCCGATCGCTCGAGGCCAACGGCGTCCCGTACGAGCGGCTCGACGCCGCCGAGGTCGCCCGCCGGCTGCCGCAGTTCCGGCTCGATCGGGACGAGGTCGGCATCTGGCAGGCCGACGGCGGCTTCCTGCGCCCCTCGCGCTGCGTCCGGGCGAACGTCCGGCTCGCGCGCGCCCACGGCGCCAGGCTCCTCGAGCGCACCGCCGTGACCGGTCTCTCGCGCGGGCCCTCGGGCCTGACGCTCGAGCTCGACGGCCGCCCCGGCCCCACGGTCGACCGCGTCGTCGTCACGGCCGGCCCCTGGGCGTCACGACTCCTCGCCGAGGCCGGCCTGCCGCTGACCGTCACGCGCCAGGTGTACGTCTTCCTTCGGGTCCGGCCCGGCGCCGAGCGGGCCTTCGAGGTGGGGCGCTTCCCGGTCTGGTTGGACACGGAGGCCGACGCCTACGGCTTCCCGACCCACGGCGCCATCCCGGGCGTCAAGCTGGCCTTCTTCCACGAGCACGGCAGGCCGACCGACCCGGACCGGGTCGACCGCGAGGTCCGGGAGGAGGACCGCGAGCCGCTCAGGGCGTGGGCCCGGCGCCGGCTGCCCGACCTGACGGGCGAGGTCACGTACGAGAAGGTCTGCCTCTACACCAACACGCCCGACCTCGACTTCGTGATCGGGGCCCTCCCCGGAGACCCGCGTGTCGTCTACGTGGCCGGGCTGTCGGGCCACGGCTTCAAGTTCACCGTGCTGCTCGGCCGCATCGCGGCCGACCTGGCCCTGGGCATCGACCCGGGGTTCGACCTCTCGCGCTTCTCGCCCGCCCGCTTCTCCCGCTAACACGTCGGGGGTCAGGTCTTTCCATTTTCCAGGGGGTCAGGTCTTTCCGTTTTCCTTTTCCAGGGGGTCAGGTCTTTCCATTTTCCAGGGGGTCAGGTCTTTCCGTTTTCCAGACAGGCAAACGTCGGGGGCCGACCCCACTCGTTTGCCACGGGGGGGCAGCCGACCCGCCCGAGCCTCGCCCGCCGGATCCGCCTCAGTCGTCGGCGGGGGTGCGCGATCGGCCGCTCCCCGGCGGGAGGAGCCCCAGGACCGAGAGCGATCGCCGGACGTCGGGGTCGGCGCCGTGGTACGTGAGGAGGGCCCGGGCCGCCTCGCGGGCGCCGGCCCGGTCGCCGCAGCGCGCCCGGCGCTCGGCGAGGACCATGAGCGCCTCGCGGTGCGTCGGCTCGAGCGTGACGGCGCGGGAGAGCGCCGCCTCGGCGCGGTCGTGTCTGGAGAGGCGGGAGTAGAGGGCGCCGAGCGCTGCCCACGCGTCGGGGTCGTTCGGGTCGAGCGAGGTCGCCATGAGGAGGTCGAGGAGGGCGGACTGGGTGTCGCCCCGCTCCTCGGCGATGGTCGCGAGGAGGACGTGCGCGTCCGGATCGCCGCGGCGGGCCACCGCCTCGAGGTGCGGCCGCGCCTCGTCGGGCCGGCCGACTCCGAGGAGGGCGGCGCCGAGGGCCCCCTGGGCGTCGGCGAGGCCGCCTGCCACCGCCGCCTCGAAGTGCTCCACCGCCTCCCGCAGGCGGCCGAGCCGGACGTAGCAGGCGCCCGCGGCGTACTGGGCGCGCGCCGCGTAGCGGGAGTGGTTCAGGGCCGGCCTGACGCAGGCAAGCGCCTCGTCGTAGGCGCCCATCCGGTAGAGGCGGGCGGCGCGCGCGAGGCGGATGCGATGGACGAGCCCGCTCCGGATCGCCACCCAGAGCGCCCCCGCCACCACGATGAGGATCGCCGCGAGCCAGACCACCCGGGCCCTCCAGCACCGCCGTCCGCGGTCCGGGAGCCGGACGACGAGACGAACGGCCGGCCATCGTGACCGACAGGAGAATGGTAGCCGCTCGGCCCGGGCCGTGGCAACTCCGCACCGGCGGGCGGCCGGCGCAAAAAAAGGCGCCGGCCGTACCCGGCCGGCGCCTCGACGGACACCCGCCGCGTCGATCCTACGCGGCGATCGGGATGACGCGCGTGCGGGCCTCCTCGGCCTTCGGCACGATCACCTCGAGGACGCCATGCTGCACGCGGGCCTGGATCTTTTCGACGTCGATCGCTCCCGGCAGCGTCACGGCCCGGTAGAAGGTCCCGTACGCTCCCTCCTGACGGAGCCACTGCTCGCTCTTCAGCCGGTCACCGACCTTCCGCTCGCCGCGGATCACGAGCGCGCCGTCGGACACCTCGATCTGGAGGTCGTCCTTCGTCACGCCCGGGACTTCCGCGCGCAGGTAGTAGGCGTCCGGCGCCTCCCACAGGTCGACGGGGGGCGTGAAGGCGCTCGCCGTGCTCAGGTCCTGGAGGGCCGCGCCCCCGCCCCGGCCGAATACCTCGTCGAAGAGCCGAGACATCTGCCGCTGGATCGCCGAGAACTCACGGAACGGGTCCATTCGCACAAGGGTTCCCATCCACACCACCTCCTTCTTGCCGTGATGTCGACGGTCCGGCGGTCCCTCCGAGGACCGCCAGGGACCCCACGGGACCGACATGCCACGCCTTGCGGGAACGTCAAGCCCCCCGGAGCGTCGTCGGGAGCCTCCCGCGCCGGGCGCCGTCGAGCGCCTGCCGCAGTCGGCGGCGCGCCCGCTCCTCGATCTGCCGGGCCCGCTCCTTGCTGACGCCGAGCCGCGTCCCGACCTCTTCGAGCGTCGCCGGCTCGGCCTCCCCGAGCCCGTAGCGGAGCCGCAGGACCAGGGCCTCGCGGGGAGGCAGCGAGGCGAGGGCCTGCTCGAGGCGCGCCGTCTCCTCGCGGGCCGCCACGAGGTCGTAGGGGGTCTCGGGATCCGGTAGCGGGAGGCGATCGCCGATCGTGTCCCGGCTCCCTTCCTCGGCCGGCGCGTCGAGCGGAACGGGCCGGCGCAGGCCGGCCACGAGCGCCTCGGCGCGGTCCTGGCGCAGACGCGCCAGGCGAGCGATCTCCTCGGCGTACGGCTCCCGGCCGAGGCGGGCCTCGAGGCGGCTGCGCGCCCGGACGAGGCGGGGCAGCGCGTCCACGAGGCGGACCGGGAGCGTGAGCACACCCCGATGGGCGCGCACCGACCGGGCGAGCGCCTGGCGCACGAACGGCGTCGCGTAGGTCGCAAAGCGCGCCCCGGATCGGTAGTCGTACCGGCGGGCGGCGCGGAGCAGGGCGAGGCTCGCCTCCTGGATCAGGTCGGCCATCGGCACGCCGCGCCCCGCGTAGCGCCTGGCGAGGAAGACCGCGAGCCGCAGGTGACCGGCGGCCAGGCGCCCCTCCGCCTCCCGGCGCGCCCGCTCCGCGGCCGCCAGGCGGCGGGCCCGCGCCGGGTCCTTCCCCCGCCTCGCGGCAAGGCGGCGCGCGAGGCGACGTGCCGCCGCGGCCCGGCGGGCGAGCCGCCGTTCGGTCCGCGCGTCCATGCGGGGCGTCCGGCGGAGGTCGCGGAGGAAGGGCGCGAGCGGGTCGGCCTCGTGCGTGGCGCGCGCCTCGAGGTCGAGGTCGGCCTGCGCCTCGGAGTCGCCGAGGGCGAGGTCCACGCGGAGCGCGTCGATCGCCGTGGCCAGCTCGGCCAGGAAGGGGACGGGCTCGGCGGACATGAAGGAAGGGTAACGCGGCGGCGCGGGCCCCCGTCAGCCCCTCGGCTCGCGGCCGCCGACCGGCCCGGCGCTCCCCGGGAGCCGGCGGCGCTGGCGCGCCGAGGCGAGCAGGTCCTCGAGGGTCACGCTCCTCACCAGGTCCTCGATGACGGCGCGCGGGTTGACGAGCTTGCGCACGCGCAGGAGGAGCGCGAAGAGGACGACGATGGCAAAGGCGGTCTCGAGGATGGTGAAGTTCAGGAAGTGCGTGCGGCGAGCGACCGCGCTCGCGTTGAGCATGATGACCAGGTTGAGGACCATGGCGAGGCCGCCCGTGGCGAGTGCGGCCTTGAAGACGCCGATCTCCATGATGAGCTCGCCCACGCGCGGCGTGAAGTTCTGGATGAAGAGCTGGACGACGATGAAGAAGACCGACAGGGCGATGGCCAGCAGCGAGGCGACCACCGAGAGGTTGGCTCCTGCCCAGGTGACCGTCGTGCCGCCGGTCTCGTCGTAGGCGAAGAGCCCCTGGCCGAGGAGCGCCAGGACCAGGAAGACGAGGAAGCACCCCGCGCCGACGACGACGAGGAGCCGGTCGTCGAACTCGAGGAGACGGCCGGCGCCGACGAGGGCGCGCAGGCCGGTGCCGACCACCGCCCGGCCGGCTCGAAGGGCCGCGCGGGCCGCGGCGGCGCTGCGGGCGCGGGCTGCGGCGTCGAGCGCCGCGTGGCGGTCCTGGCTCATCGGCGCCTTCTACGCCGAGCGCCTGCCCGTGTCAAGCGATCCGCCGAATAGCGGAGACGGCCGCCGCGTCCATTGTCGGGTCAGGCACCTGGACCGCCGGACCGGGGCTTCGGACCCCATCTTGACAGGTCGCGCGGCCCCGTGCCACGCTACGCCCTTTTCCCGGCATTCCTGGAGGCTCGTACGTCCGTGAGCGTGTCTTCGCGTGTCACTGCCCTGTCGGTCGCGCTGGCCGGTCTCCTCGCGCCTCTCGCGCTCCGCTGGGCGCCCACCGAGGCCGCCGAGCCGGCTGCATCCTCTGCCGCCAAGCCTCCCCTGCCCGCACCACAGCCAGGAGGACGTGAGGACGTGAGCGATCCCATCGTGTACACGCTGGCCAACGGCATGACGGTGATCCTGCAGCGCAACAGCGCCGCGCCGGTCGTCGCCTTCAACGTCTGGGTGAAGGTCGGCTCGACGGACGAGACCGACAGCGAGGCGGGGATCGCCCACGTCATCGAGCACATGCTCTTCAAGGGGACGACCACGCGTCCGGTCGGCCGGATCGCCCAGGAGATCGAGGGCGCCGGGGGCGAGATCAACGCCTTCACGACGTTCGACCACACCGTCTACCACATCGTCATCGCATCGCGGTACGCGGGCACGGCGCTCGACGTCCTGGCCGACGCCATGCAGCACTCCACGTTCGACCCCGACGAGTACGCGCGCGAGCGCCGCGTCGTCCTCGAGGAGATCCTGCGGGCCGAGGACAGCCCCGAGCGCCAGGTGGGCAACGCCCTCTTCGGCGCGGTCTTCGAGAAGCACCCGTACGGCCGCCCGGTCATCGGCTACTCGAACGTCGTCGCCAACTACCCGCGTGACGCGATCTACGCGTTCTACAAGAAGTGGTACAAGCCGAACAACATGACCCTCGTCGTCGTGGGGGACTTCGACCCGGCGACGCTCCGCCCGGAGATCGAGAAGGCCTTCGGCGGGTTCCAGGCGGCGCCGCTCCCCGCGCGCGACAAGCCGGTCGAGCCGCGGCAGACGGCGTACCGCGGGACCGTGCTGTCCCGGCCGGTGAACCGCACGTACCTCAACTTCGGCTGGCACATCCCGAGCGTGAAGAGCGACGACGTCTTCGCCCTCGACGTGCTCGCCCAGATCCTCGGCCAGGGCGAATCCTCCCGGCTCTACCAGGAGGTGAAGGTCGAGCGGGAGCTCGTCCAGTCCATCTACGCGTACGCCTACACCCCCGAGGACCCCGGCCTCTTCTCGATCGGAATGACGCTCGACGCCGACAAGGTCCAGGACGCGGCCCGGGCCGCGCTCGCCGAGGCCTTCCGGCTGCGGCACGACCTCGTGACCCCCTTCGAGCTGCGCAAGGCGAAGACCAACATCGAGAGCGAGTTCGTCTACACCCGCGAGACGGTCGAGGGCCAGGCGCGCAACCTCGGCTACTTCCAGACCGTCATCGGCGACATCGGCTACCAGAAGACCTACCTCGACCGGGTGGCCCAGGTCACGGCCGAGGACGTGCGCCGCGTCGCGCGCACCTACCTCACGCACGAGGGGCTCTCGGCGGCGCTCCTCCTGCCGGAGGCCGAGAAGGACCGCGCCACCGCGGACGACATCGGCCGGATCGCGCGCGAGGCCTACACGGCCGCCGAGCAGGCGGCGGCCCGCGCGGGGGCGCCGGCCGGCGACGGCGAGGTCACGAAGGTGGTCCTCGACAACGGCCTCACCGTCCTGGTGAAGGAGGCGCACGCCGTACCGATCGTCTCGATGCGGCTCGTCTTCCTCGGCGGCCTCCGGTTCGAGACCGAGCAGACGGCCGGCCTCAACAACTTCCTCGCCGGCATGCTGACCAAGGGGACGACCAACCGCAGCGCCCTCGAGATCGCCCGTGAGATCGAGTCGATCGCCGGCGCCATCGACGGCGACTCGGGCAAGAACACCTTCGGCGTCTCGGCCACCGTGCTCTCGAAGTACCTGGACGAGGGGCTCGACCTCTTCGCGGACGTGGCGCTGAACCCCTCGTTCCCCGAGACCGAGATCGCCAAGCGGCGGCGGGACGTCCTCGCGGCGATCAAGGCGCAGGAGGACAACCCGTCGTCCTACGCCTTCAAGCTGTTCAACAGGGCGCTCTTCCCGGACCACCCCTACGGCCTCAACACGCTCGGCACGGAGACCTCGGTCAAGGCGCTCACGCGCCAGGACCTCGTGAACTTCTACGCCGCCTATGCCGTGCCCAACAACGCCGTCCTCGCCGTCGTGGGCGACGTCTCGACGCCGAACATCGTCGCCCGCATCGAGGAGGAGTTCGGCGGGTGGCCGCGCAAGGCGACGACGCTCCCCGACCCGGCGCCGCAGGCGCCCCACGGCCCGACGACCATCGAGGAGCACAAGCCCAAGGCCCAGGCGCAGATCGTCATGGGCAACATCGGCACCACGTTCGACGACCCGGACAAGTACGCCCTTCAGGTCATGAACGCGGTGCTGTCCGGCCAGGGTGGGCGACTCTTCTTCGAGCTTCGGGACAAGGAGAGCCTGGCCTACGCGCTCACGTCGTTCTCGTCGGAGGGGCTCGAGCCCGGGGCGTTCGGGGTGTACATGGGGACCGCGCCCGACAAGGTCCCGGCGGCCATCGCGGGCCTCGAGCGGGAACTCACGAGGATCCGCACCGAGAAGGTCTCGCCCGAGGAACTCCAGCGGGCGAAGCGCTACCTCATCGGCTCGTTCGAGATCGACCTGCAGCGCGGCTCGGCCGTGGCGCTGAACCTCGCCCTCAACGAGCTGTACGGGCTCGGCTACGACGAGTACCGGCGGTACGCGTCCAAGGTGAACGCCGTGACGGCGGACGACGTGCTCCGCGTCGCGCAGAAGCACATCCACCCCGGCCGGTTCACCCGGGTCATCGTCAGGCCCGACCCGGCCGCCGCCCAGGCGCCGGCCGCCGCCCCCGCCGCGGCGCGGCCCTAGGGCCGATCCCGGCGGGGTGAGGCACGGCGCGCGTCCTCCTCGGCCGCGCGCGCCTCGGCCTCGCGGCCGAGGGCGCGATACGTCTCCGCCATGTGACCGAGGATCTCGACCCGCAGCGGGCGGTTGCCGGCCGGCGTCGCGGCCAGGGCGCGCTCGAGCGCCTCGAGCCCCTCGGCCGGCCGCCCGGCCCGCGTGAGCGCGATGCCGAGCGTGTCCGCGTAGTACGCCGTGCGGGCCGGCTCCGCCTCCAGGGCCCGCGCCGCCAGGGCCGCGGCCTCTTCGTAGCGCTCCTTGCGCTGCAGGTAGACCCAGGCGAGGTTGTTGAGCGCGTCGCCCGTCTCCGGGTCGATGGCCAGCGCCCGGCGGTAGCGCCGCTCGGCCTCCGCGAGGTCCCCCCGCGCCGCGGCCAGGTTGCCGAGGCCGACCAGCGCGGCCACGTGCTGCCCGTCGCGCCTGAGCGCCGCCTCGTACGAGCGGGCGGCCAGGTCCAGCTCGCCGTCGCGCTCGTAGACCGCGCCGAGACGGACGTGCTCCTCCGGCGACAGCGGGTCGGTCGGCACGACCACGGCCGGGGTGGCGCAGCCGCCCAGGGCGATCACGAGGAGGAGGGCGGCTGCCGGCGGCCGGCCCGTCACGCCGGGCTCCTCACGTCGAGGGCCCAGTGGTCGGTCCGCGCCCAGGCGGCCATGAACCGGTCGATCGGCATGACGAGTCCCGGCCGGTCGCCCGAGTGGAGCACGACCCCCTCCGGCGTGAGGCCGATCGCCACGGCGAAGTGCCAGCGGGGCGCCCAGGCGACACGCCCCACGTCGAGGAACACCAGGAGCGGGCGGCCGTCGGCGAGCGTCGCCCGGAGCGATTCGAGGTCGCCTCGCACCTGCCGCGCGTCGAGCCCCTGCCTGCGCGCCTCGAGGAGGAGGTCGAGGGTGAGCGTCCCCTCGAGTTCGTCGCGGTAGAGGCGCGCCGTGAGGTCCTCGAGCGACTGCGGCCGCCCGAAGAACCCGAGCACCATCGCGAGGGCGGCCGGGCCGCAGTCGCGGCCGCGCTGCGCGACGAACGGCACGCCGTCCACCGTGACCGCGGTCGTCGGCACCGGCGGCGGCGTACGGCGGGGGCCGCACCCCGCGGCCGCGAGCGCCGCGGCGAGGGCGAGGGCCGGCCAGTATCTCATCGGATGATGATCTCCTTGTCGAGCAGCTTGAGGATCACGACGACGAGCAGGACCACGATGAGGACGCCGATCACGAGGCCGAGGCCGTCGCCGCCCGGCACGAGGGCGCGCACCTGGTCGGCCGCCGCGTGGATCTCCTCGTCGGACAACGCCTCGATTTTGGCCTTCGCCTCCTCCGGGTCGATGCCGAGGTCCACCAGGCGCTGCTCGACCTGACGCCGCTCGAGGGCGCTGCGGATCGCGCGGAGGTCCTCGTCGCGGTCGACCGCGCGGCCGGCCGCGTCGACCGCCGCGGTGGGGGCGAACGCCGCCTGCGCCGCCGGGGCGGCGACGAGGACCGGAAGCGTGACGAGGAGCACGACCAGGACGAGCATCCGACACCGCACGACCGTGCTGAGCATGATTGACCCTCCCCGGAACGGGGAGCAATCTAGCCATCGCACGCGCGCAGCGTCAAGGCGCGAGTCGCGCTAGCCTGCGAGCCCGGCATGTCGAGAGTTCACGGTCTCACCACACGCGTCCGCCTGCTGGTCCGCGTCCTCGGCCCCCGTCTGGGCTGGCTCCTGACGATCGCGGTCGGCGTCATCGCGGGCGGCGCGGCCGTCCTCCTGGTCGTCCTGATCCACCTCGTCGAGCGCCTGATGCACACGGGCGGCGCCGGGCTCGAGGGGCCGATCCGCATCGCGGCCGTCGTCCTCGCGCCCGCAGCCGGCGGCCTCGCCGCGGGACTCCTCGTCCGCTACGTCGTGCCCGAGGCGGAGGGCTCCGGCATCCCACAGGTGAAGGTCGCCCTCGCCCGGGCGGGGGGGCGCATCCCGCTTCGCGTCGCGCTCGGCAAGCTCGTCGCCTGCGCCGTCGCCATCGGCTCGGGCGGCTCGCTCGGCCGCGAGGGACCGACCGTCCAGATTGCCGCCGGCCTCGGGTCCGCCGTCGGCGGCTCGCTCCCCGGGCGGGCCTCCCGCCGGCGCGACCTCGCGGTCGTCGGCGCCGCGGCAGGTATCGCCGCCGCGTTCAACACCCCCATTGCCGCCGTCACCTTCACGCTCGAGGAGATCGTCGGCGACCTGAACGCCCGCATCCTCGGCGCCACGATCGTCGCGGCCGTCGTCGCGTCGGTGGTCCGTCGCGCCCTCCTCGGCAGCGAGGCGATCTTCCACGTCCCGCCGTACCAGCTGCTCCACGTGTGGGAGCTGCCGGCCTACGCGATCGTCGGCGCCGCGGCCGCGCTGCTCGCGTTCGCCTTCGCGCGGGGCCTCCTCGCCCTGCGGGGCGTCGTCATGCGGTCGCCGCTGCCGGCGCCGCTCAACCCCGCGCTGGGAGGGCTCGCCGTGGGCCTCCTCGCCCTCGCGACGCCCCACGTTCTCGGCGGCGGCTACCGGACGCTCGAGGCGGCGCTCGCCGGCGCCTTGCCGCTCGGCCTCCTGCTGCTCCTCGCCGCGGCCAAGCCGCTCGCCACCATCTTCAGCTACTCGAGCGGCGGGCCCGGAGGGATCTTCGCCCCCTCGCTCTTCATGGGGGCCATGGTGGGGGGCGCCGTCGGCACGCTCGTGAACATGGCATCGGCCGGCGCGTCGGCAGGTCCCGGCGCCTACGCGCTGGTCGGGATGGGGGCGTTCTTCGCGGCGCTCATCCGGGCGCCGATCACGTCGGTGCTCATCATCTTCGAGCTGACGAACACCTACACGATCATCCTGCCGCTCATGCTCGCCAACACGGTCGCGTACACGATCGCGCAGCGGCTCGCGCCGGTGCCGATCTACGAGGCGCTCCTCGCCCAGAACGGCGTCCGCCTGCCGTCGCCGACCGACGACCGGCTCGCCCGCGTGACCGTCGAGCGCGCCATGACGACCGACGTGGAGTCGCTGCCGGCGGACTTCACGGTCGCCGAGGCCTCGCCCCTCCTGCCGCTCCTCCTGCACTCGGGCTTCCCCGTCGTCGACGGCGACCGGCGCCTCGTCGGCCTCGTCACGGCCGGCGAGATCGCCCGGGCCGAGGCGCGCGGCGAGGGCCGGCTCACCCTCGCCGACCTCGCGGCCCGCCGCCCCGTGATGACCGCCTTCCCCGACGAGACGCTCGACGCCGTCGTCGTGCGCCTGGCCGAGAAGGGGGTCCGCCGGCTGCCGGTCGTACGCCGCGACGACCCCACGCGCCTCGTCGGGATCGTCACGATGCACGACGTCCTCGCCGCCTACGCGCGGGCGACGAGCTGAGCGCCGCGGCTCAGGGCCAGGTGAGGCCGGGGATCCTCACGCCCCGCTCGCGCGCCACCTCTCTCGCCCGGTCGTAGCCGGCGTCCGCGTGCCGCACCACCCCCGTGCCCGGGTCGGCCGTCAGCACCCGCTCGAGCCGGCGGGCGGCCGCCGGCGTTCCGTCCGCCACGACGACCATCCCGGCGTGCAGCGAGTAGCCGATCCCCACCCCGCCGCCGTGGTGCACCGACACCCAGGTCGCGCCGCAGGCGGTGTTGAGGAGCGCGTTCAGCACCGGCCAGTCGGCGATCGCGTCGGAGCCGTCGGCCATCGCCTCCGTCTCGCGGTTCGGCGAGGCGACGCTCCCGGCGTCCAGGTGGTCGCGGCCGATGACGATCGGGGCCTTCACCGTCCCCTTCGCGACCAGGTCGTTGAAGATCGCCCCCGCCTTCGCGCGCGCCCCGTAACCGAGCCAGCAGATGCGCGCCGGAAGCCCCTGGAACGCCACCCGCTCCCCCGCCATCGCGAGCCACCGCGCGAGGTCCCGGTCCTCGGGGAAGGCTGCCGCAAGCGCGCGATCGGTCGCGGCGATGTCCTCGGGGTCGCCCGAGAGCGCCACCCACCGGAAGGGTCCCTTCCCCTCGCAGAAGAGCGGCCGGACGTAGGCCGGCACGAAGCCTGGGATGTCGAAGGCGTGCTCGACGCCCCCCTGCTCCGCCTCGGCCCGCAGGTTGTTGCCGTAGTCGAAGACGTGGGCCCCCGCCCGCTTGAGGTCGAGCAGCGCGCGCACGTGCCGCACCACCGACTGCCGCGCCCGCTCGACGTAGTCGTGCGGATGCTCCACCCGGAGGCGCGCCGCCTCCGCCACCGTCAGGCCCGACGGGACGTAGCCGGTGAGGAGGTCGTGCGCCGCCGTCTGGTCGGTGACGAGGTCCGGCACGACGCCGCGCCGCACCAGCTCCGGCATCACGTCGGCCGCGTTGCCCTGCAGCGCGATCGAGCGCGCCTCGCCCGCCTTCCGGTAACGCGCCGCCCGGGCGAGCGCGTCGTCGAGGTCGGCCGCCTGCTCGTCGACGTATCGCGTCGCGAGGCGCCTCTCGATCCGCGCCGGGTCGACCTCCACGACGATCGCCACGCCGCCCGCCATGACCGCGGCCAGCGGCTGGGCCCCTCCCATGCCCCCCAGGCCCGCCGTGACCACCAGCCGGCCCCGCAGGCCGTCGCTCCCGGGGAAGTGGGCGCGCGCCGCGGCCGCGAAGGTCTCGTAGGTCCCCTGGAGGATCCCCTGGGTGCCGATGTAGATCCACGACCCTGCCGTCATCTGCCCGAACATCGTGAGGCCCAGGGCGTCGAGCCGCCGGAACTCGTCCCAGGTTCCCCACTTCGGGACCAGGAGCGCGTTGGCGATGAGCACCCGCGGCGCGTCCTCGTGCGTCCGGAAGACCCCCACCGGCTTGCCCGACTGCACGAGCAGCGTCTCGTCGTCGCCGAGCGCGCGCAGCGAGTCGACGATCCGGTGGAAGGCCGGCCAGTCGCGCGCCGCCTTGCCCGACCCGCCGTAGACGACCAGGTCCTGGGGGCGCTCGGCCACCTCGGGGTCGAGGTTGTTCATGAGCATCCGCAGCGCCGCCTCCTGCCCCCAGCCCTTGCAGGAGCGCTCCCGGCCGCGCGGCGCACGGACCATCACCGGTCCGTCGGTCATGGTCACCCTCCCGTCACCAGAGCCGAACCCCGAGGGCGTCGCCTGCCGCCTCCGCGAGCGCGCCCGACAGCACGAGCCGCTTCGCCACGGCCAGGTCCGCCCCCATGAGCCGGTCGCCGTCGAGGCGGGGGATCGCCTCGCGCAGGCGCTCGTGCGCCGCCGCCGCCCCCCGCCCCGCACGGAGCGGCCGCCGGAAGTCGAGCCCCTGCGCCGCGGCCAGCGCCTCGATCGCGAGCACCTGGGCCAGGAGGTCCACGATCTGCGCCGCCTGCCGGGCCGCGTGGAGGCCCATCGAGACGTGGTCCTCCTTGTTCGCCGAGGTCGGGATCGAGTCGACCGACGCCGGAGCCGCCAGCGCCTTCGCCTCCGAGACCAGCGAGGCGGCCACCACGTGCGGGATCATGAAGCCCGAGTTGAGGCCGCTCCGCTCGACGAGGAACGGCGGCAGCCCCGAGAGCGCCGGGTCCACCAGGCGCGCCGTCCGCCGCTCGCTGATCGAGGCGACGGCGACAAGCCCGATCTTGAGGGCGTCGAGCGCCGCGGCGACCGGCTGGCCGTGGAAGTTACCCGCGCTGATGAATTCCTCGGACGGGCCGCCTCCTGTCTGCGGGCCGCGGGGCGTGCCCGCGCCGACGAACGGCTCCGCCCCGTCTTCCGGGAAGACCAGCGGGTTGTCGGTGGCGCTGTTGACCTCGATCGCGAGGACCCGCCGGGCGTGTTCCGCCGCGTCGCGCCCCGCGCCGTGGACCTGCGGCATGCAGCGGAGCGAGTAGGCGTCCTGCACCCGGCCGCAGTCGCGGTGCGATTCGTAGATCGGGCTGTCGGCCAGGAGGCGGCGAAGGTTCTCCGCCGAGGCCGCCTGCCCCGGGTGCGGGCGGACCGCCTGCACGCGCGCGTCGAAGGCGCGGGGCGTCCCCATGAGCGCCTCGAGCGTCATGGCCCCCACCACGTCCGCCGCCGTGAGCAGCCGGGACGCGTCGGTCAGGGCGAGCGCGCCGACGGCCGTCATCGCCTGCGTCCCGTTGATCAGGGCCAGGCCCTCCTTCGCCTCGAGGACGATCGGCCCCAACCCCGCCCCGAGGAGCGCATCGGCCGCCGGCTGCACCACGCCCCTGTACTCCGCCTCGCCGAGGCCGATCAGCACCGCCGCCAGGTGCGCGAGCGGCGCCAGGTCGCCCGACGCGCCGACCGAGCCCTGCGACGGGACCACCGGATGCACCCCCGCGTTCAGCAGCGCCGCCAGCGCCTCCACCACCTCCGGCCGCACCCCCGAGTGCCCTCGCGCCAGCGTATTGGCCCTGAGCAGCGTCATCGCCCGCACGACCGGTGTCGGGAACGGCGGGCCCACGCCGCAGGCGTGGCTCACCACGAGGTTCCTCTGGAGGTGGGCGATCTCGTGCGGCGGGATCCGCACCTCCGCCATCGCCCCGAAGCCCGTGTTCACCCCGTAGACCGGCCGGTCCCCTTCCAGGCAACGGACGACCGCGGCGCGGGAGGCCTCGAGGCGGGGCCGGACCTGAGGGGCAAGCGCCGCGGGCGCGCCCCCCGCAACCGCCGCCACTCCCTCCAGGGTCAGCGACTCGCCGTCGATCAGGACCGGGGCGTCGGCATCCATGTCCCTGTTATGTCGCCCGGGCCGGGAAAATGCCAGCCGGTCGGCCGGCGGGGACTACAATCAGCGCGACCACCAGGGGGGAATCGATGACCATGCTCGGCTTCCGCATCGAGCCCGCGGCGGCGCAGGCGCCCGCCGACCTCGTGGAGCGGTTCCGCTCCGTGGCGACCGCCCACATCAGCGACAGCATGAACCGCCTCTGCGGGACCGTCGGCCTGCGCCCCTTCCATCGCGGCGGCCGACTCGCCGGCACCGCCTTCACCGTGAAGACCCGACCCGGCGACAACCTGATGGTCCACAAGGCGCTCGACCTGGCGCGGCCCGGCGACGTGCTCGTCGTCGACGGCGGCGGCGAGCTGCACCAGGCGCTCGTCGGCGAGCTGATGCAGATGTACGCCATCAGCCGCGGCCTCGCCGGCCTCGTCATCGACGGCGCCGTACGTGACGTCGCCGTGCTCGCCGCCTCCGACTTCCCCTGCTTCGCCCGCGGCGCCACGCATCGCGGCCCCTATAAGGACGGTCCCGGCGAGATCAACGTGCCGGTCTCGATCGGCGGCCTCGTCGTCAACCCCGGCGACATCGTCGTCGGCGACGAGGACGGCCTCGTGGCCTCCCCGCAGGCTGTCTCGGTGGCTCTCCTCGAGCAGGTCCGCGCGAAGGCCGCCGCCGAGGACGAGATCACGCGCGCCATCCGCGCCGGCCGCTTCGACCGGCCCTGGCTCGATCGGACGTTCCGTGAGAAACGCGGTACGGTAAAGAGACGCAAGTGCAGGTATCGGTCTGGACGCAAGCCACCGGTACCGAGATGTCTTCAACTGTCCGAGATCAGGGCGTTGCTGTGGCCAGGGAAAACAGCAACGCGACCCACCGTGTCCACCGTTCGCATAAGTTAGTCCCGATTCTTCTGCGGAATACCCCACGCATCAAGCTGTTCCATCAGGCCGCTGCCGTGCTCGTGCACGACCAGGTATCCCCTGGGCCAACGCGCCTTCCGGCGAACCGCGATGTAGAGGCCGAATCTGCCAGACCAGCTGTACCGAGGAGTCTTGAAAACGTATCGGATATCGGAAGCAGGGATGAATTCCTCGTTCCGGCCCACCCGTATCCGGACACCATCACGGCAAACAGCCGTGACCCTCGCAAGACTCCTGAGCACGAACAGGGCCGCGGCACTTCCCGCAATGCTGAGGACTGTTCCCGACAATTCCCCGAAGGCGACTCCGGCGACGATGAGGATCCCACTGGCCGCCAGGGTCAAGATGGCGATCGTCGTGAGCCCTCTCCGAATAAGCCGGTTGCCGGTCGACTCGACGATCTCCGTATCGAACATACACTCCTCAGACATGCGCTCCTCAGTAGGCGACCTGCTTCAAAGATGCGAGATCGTTCCAAAGGTTTCCCCAGCCATTGACCTCCGCTTGCAGGACGACTCCATGAGTCTCGACTGGGGTCAGGTTCGGCCCGAATCCGACATTGATATCAAACCCTCCGTAAGGCCTCGCCGCATCCTGAATCACGA
This sequence comes from Thermodesulfobacteriota bacterium, assembly GCA_036381125.1. Lineage (GTDB taxonomy): Bacteria > DASVDK01 > DASVDK01 > DASVDK01 > DASVDK01 > DASVDK01. The sequence continues at coordinate 15,534 of DASVDK010000154.1, forward strand.
GCTCGCCGCCTACAGATATCAGGCCAGGGCTCACGGAGCTCCCAATCTGGACGCTCATCCCCGATAGCTCGCAGATCGTATCGGCGCTTGTCCACTGAAACGTCAGCCCAAGCGACGTCCCAATTCCGCCATAACCGCCTGCTCCTCGGGAATAGACTGTGCCATAGTTACCTCGACTATCGAATACGAACACTTTACTTTCCGTGTAGCCCGCACCTGCACCGATGATTCCACTCAGTCCGATCCCAACCGTCCAAAGCCCTAGCGGATCGCGAAGGTTGGTCGGGTCGGCCAACGCGTACCGATAGAGATTCGTGTCGTTAGCTGCGAATCGGATAGCGTCCTTGGCCGTCCACCGCCCGATCCGGGGATCATAGTCCCGCACCCCGAACCGCACGAGCCCCGTGTCCGGGTCCTCGAGCCCCCCAGCGAACCCGAAGGGCTGGAACCCGGGGTTCGTGTCGAGGAGTACATTGCCCCACGCGTCGTAGTCCCGCCGCTGGACCACGGCCCCCGTCGCCGTGTCCACCACGAGCCGCAGGCTGCCCAGGTGGTCGGTCAAGAGCCGGTACGTCGCCCCGCCCTTGACGACGTAGTCGGGCACCAGGGGGTTGGACCCATAGACGAACCGGGCCACCACCTGCCCGCTGCCATCCAGCTCGGCCACCGGCTTGAGCTGGTCGCGGTACAGCCAGCCCTGGACGAGCATCCCATCCACCGTCTTCCCGATCCGCCGGTTCTGCCCGTCGATCAGGTACTCGAGCACCCGGCCGTCGGGCAGGTCCACCCGGGTCAGATTCCCCAGGAGGTCGTACGTGTATGTTGTCGTCCCCGACGCATCCGTCTTCGTCCGTAGCTCCCCGTTGGCCGTGTAGGTGTACGTCGCGCCGCCGTACGTCAGCAACCGGTCCTGCTCGTCGTACGTGCCGGTCTCGGTCCCACTGGGCGTCGTCGCGCTCAGGCGGTTGCCATTGGCGTCGTAGGTGTACGTCGCCGTCACGACCCCGTCGACCGTCACCTGGTCGAGCCGGCCCGCGGCGTCGTACCGGTAGCCGGTCACCGTTGTCACGCCCTCGAGGGTCTCCGTCTGCTCGACAATCCGCCCGAGCGCGTCGCGCAGGTACGCGACCTCGAGCACCGGCGCCCCGTTCGCGTCCGCCCGATAGGTCTCGGGCTCGCCGAACGGCGTGTAGGTCCGGCTGTCAGTCACCGCCCCCAGGGTGGCCCCGGTGAGGAACCCGGTCTGGGGATCGCGCGCGAGGGTGAGCGCCCCCACGCCCGTGACCAGGCTGTCGGGGTCGTAGGTGTAGGTGACGCTCTGGGCGCCGTTCACCGCCTCGGTCGCGACCCGGAAGTCGGCGTCGTAGGTCCACGCCACGCTCCCGGTGACCGGCCCGCTCCCCCACGTCACGCTCGTCAGGAGCGACCCGTCGTAGGTGTAGGCGAGCGTGCCGCCGTCGGGCGCGGTCACCCCGGCCAGCCGCCCGGTGCCCGGCTCGTAGGCCAGCGTGGTCGTGCCGCGCGGCTGGGTGATCGTCCGAAGCCGCCCGCCCGAGTCGTAGCCGAACGTGAGCGTCTGCCCGTCGGGTCGCGTGACGAGGGTCGGCTGCTTGTCGAGGTTGTAGGTGTAGGTGGTCGCCGGGTCGGCCACGTCGGGCACCGCGGGGGGCGTGTAGCTCGCCTCGAGGTCGACCGGCGTGTAGGTGAAGGCGTGCGCCGGCCGGCCGGGAGGCACGACCGCCGTGACGTTGCCGTTGGCGTCGTAGCCGAGGCCGATCACGGCGCTGTCGGGCCGCGTCTGCGCGGTCACCCGGTCGGCCAGGTCGTAGGCGAAGCCGGTCATCCGGCCCGCCGGGTCCCGGAGGCTGATCAGCCGATCGAGCCCGTCGTACCCGAAGGTCGTCACCCGCGCGGTCGGCCCGGTGCCCTCAGTCACCATCTCGAGCCGCCCGCGCGCGTCGTACGCCAGGCTCACGGGCGCGAGCCCGGGCCGGTCGACCTGCACCACGCGCCCCAGGGCGTCGAGCGTCGTCACCGTCTCGCGGCCCGCCGGGGTGCGCGTGAGGAGCGTCCGGGTCACGGCGTCGTAGGTGGCCGTGTACGTTCGGCCGTTGAGCGTGACCGTGTCGATCTGCGTGGTGGCGCTCAACGGATCGAACGGATCGGCCAGCGTAACACTGCGCGCCGCCGTCACGGTGCGCGTGAGCCCACTGGGCAGCCGGGTGGTGAGACTCTGGGCGACCGGCGCCTGCATGCCGAAGCGCGGATCGGGGCCCGGCACGAGGGTCGTCACGGTCCCATCCGGCGCGGTCAGCGTGCGGCTGCTGCCGGGGCCCCGCACCTCGGTCGTCTTGACGCCACTCGGCTCGGTCGTCTCCCAGCGCTCGGCCCCGGTCGGCAGGCGCTCGACGTGGTAGCGCGTCGTCCGGCTCTCGCCGGGCGCCGGCGCCGTGGTCACGGTCACCGTGTAGCTGGTGTCGGCCTCCCCGCGCGCCAGCGTGGCCACCCCCCCGGCGGCGTCCTCGTCCTCGACGAGGCGGCCGAGGTCGTCGTAGGCGAAGTGTGCGGTGTCCTGCCGGGGCGTGGTCAGCGTCCGGAGCAGGCCCTGGGCGTCGTGCACGAGGCCCACGGTCTCGCCGGCCGGGTTGGTGACGCTCGCCAGGTAGCCCTGGGCATCCACGCTGAGGGTCGTCCGCTGCCCGCCGGGCGCCACGATGGCGGCCGGCGGGCCGGCCGCGTCCCGCTCGATCTGCGTGACGCGACCGGCCACATCGGTGATCGTTTGCAACCGGCCGGCGGCGTCGTACCCGAAGCTGTACTGGACCGCCCGGGTGCGCACGTCGAGGGTACGCAGATGGCGCCCCTGCGCGTCGAACACGTACAGCGCCTCGCCGTCCGCGCTCGCCACCGCCAGCTCGTCGCCATCGAAGCCGGGCAGCGGCGGCCCGATCCGCCGGACGCGGCGGTTGGACGTGTCGGCGATGTAGAGGCTGCCATCCGGCGCGGCCGCCAGGTCGGTCGGCGTGTTGAGGGTGGCGTCCGTGGCCGGGCCGCCGTCGCCCCCGAACCCGGCGCTGCGCGTCCCCGCCACGGTGGTGATGATCCCTCTCGCATCGACCCGGCGCACGAGGTGCTCCGACGAGTCCACGAAGATGAGGCTCTGGTCGGGCAGGACCACCACACTATGGGGATAGGTGATTCGCGCCAGAGTCGCCGGCACGCCGTCGGCCGTCTGAATCCCCCCGCCCGCCACGGTCGTGATGAGGCCGTCGATGCCGACGCGACGGATGCGCCGGTTCGAGGCGTCGGCGATGTAGACCGAGCCGTCGGGCCCCACGCCGACCCCCTCCGGATGCCACAGTCGTGTCTGCGCCGCTGGAATCCCATCGCCGGTGTATCCGGCGAGCCCCGTGCCGGCGAGGGTTGTGATCACGCCGTCGGGCCCGACCCGCCGCACCCGGTGGTTGAACAGGTCCGCCAGATACAGCGTGCCGTCGGCCGCCACGGCCAGGCTCGGCACCCGACCGATCTGCGCCTGGGTGGCCGGCCCACCGTCGCCGCCGTAGGCCTCGACGCCCGTGCCGACCACCGTCCGGATGATCCCGTCGCGATCGATGCGGCGGATCCGGTGGTTGTGCGTGTCGGCGAGGTAGAGGCTGCCGTCCGGCCCGACGGCCACGCCGTGCGGCGCGTTGAGCATCGCCGCGACGGCCGGGCCGCCATCGCCGCTGAAGCCGGCGACGCCAGTGCCCGCCACCGCCGTGAGCTGACCGTCGGGGGCGAGCCGCCACACGCGGTGTGCGCTCGGTGTGGCGATGTACACACTGCCGTCGGCCCCGACGGCGACGCCGGACATGCCGTTGGCCAACACCGCGGCAGTGTCGATCACGCGCTCGACGTGCTGGGTCGTGCGGCGGTCGCCGGTGCCGAGATACAGGACCCGGCCGAGCGGGTCGTAGGCGTGGTGCACGTCGAGCGTCCAGCCGCCGAGGCCCTGCCCCCGTGCGTCCCACGCCCCCAGCGGCACCCGGAGGTCGCGCCAGATGGTCACTGCCTGACGCCCCTGGCTGCCGGTGATCAGGCCGCCGCCGTTGTAGCCGAAGGTGGCGGCCAGGTCGCCCGGCTCGAGGTAGACGGCCGGGTAGACGTAGCCGATGCGGATGAACAGCGTCTGCTGGCCCTGCAGGGGGCGGCCGTAGGCGTCTTGGCCGTCCCAGGTGAAGGTGGTGCGCTGGTTGGCCAACGGGTCGAACAGCCGCCGCACCCGCTGCCCGGCGATGGTGAGCTCGAGCTCGATGCCCATCAGCCCCCGGGGCACCGACGCGCCGGTGAGCGGGATCTCGACCGTGCGCGCCGTCAGGCGGCCCGGCACCCGATCGCTCCGGTAGTTGAGGTTCAGGCCGGTCCCGGTCACCGGCAGCGTCTCGCCCAGGACCTGCGTCTGGCACTCGATGATCGAGCGCGACTGCCGCGATGGGCACTCCTCCGGAGTGCGGCGGGCGGATCTCTTCGCGGTGGCGGGTGCAGTCACTCGCGCCGGGATCGCAGCCTATCCCCCAGTTGCTGTCCCACGGCGTGAAGTGCGCGATCGGCACCCGCCACAGGCTCTGCCCCGCCGCGTAGAGCGTCGCCAACTGCTGCCGCTCGGCCAGCGTCACGCCGAGCGCCGCGCCGTCGTCCGCGACGCCGTTGCCGTCGGTGTCGATCTCGGCCACGCCGTCGGTGATCGCGACAATCTGGATGACGCGCCCGTTGGGCTCCGGAACCCAGGCGGCTCGCGCCCGGTCGTACGCCCCCACCGGCACCGGCGTCCCGACCGGGAAGCCGAGGAAGTTCTCCAGGTACTGGATGACCGGCTGGCTGAAGGTGACGCGCGAGGCGCCGGCCGCGCGCGCCTCGTCAACGCTGAACTCGACGGCGTACGTGTAGCCCACCGTGGGCGGCAGCTCGGCCGGCATTGCCTCGGGGCCGTTCGGCCCCACGGTGTACTCGGTCGCCCGGACCGTCAGGGTGCCGAGCGGCTGGGTCGTGCCGTCGGGCAGCACCATCGCCGCCGTCGTGCCGGCCGGCACGAGCACCGTCGCCCGTCGCGTCCCGTCGGCATCGCTCACCGGCGCCGCCCGGTGCACCTGCATCACCGGCGCCCCCGCCGTCATCACCGTCGTGACGGGATCGAGCGGCACCAGGCGCACGTCGTCGACCACGACGAAGTCCTGCCAGGGGACCGTCACGGTGCGCTGCGCCGGCAGGGTGTTCGGGTGCTGGTAGTCGAGCGTGAGCGGGCCGCCGCCGTTGACCGCGAGGTCGAACATCCCGTCGGCCCGGCTCAGCGTCTGGCCGAACTCGGGGCGCCCGAGCACCGTCACGGTGGCGCCGGCGAAGGGCGCGCCCTCGCGCGTGAGCACCCGGCCGCGGATCACCGCCGCGCGGGCCGGCTCGATCGTGCCGGGCGCGACACCGGTCTGGATGGGATTGGGCCCGGTGTAGAGGAAGGCGGTGGCGTCGGCCAGGCTCGTCACCCCGGTCGGGTCGAGCGGCGGGGCGACGGCGGCCGGGTCGGGCGGCAGGCTGGACGGCACGGTGGTCTCGACCGGGTCGCTCGTGTTGTCGGCCGCGTCGGTCACGACGATCGCCAGCGGGTCGCCGGCCTGGGCCGCCAGCGTCGCCGCGAAGCTGCCGTCGGCGGCCGCCACGACCGTGACCGCCTGCCCCGTGCGGAGGTTGGTCACCGTGACGCGCGCACCGGCCTCGACGGTCCCGGCCGCGCCGGCGACCGTGACCGCGCCGTCCTCCGGCTCGCTCACCGTGATCGTCCCCGAGGCGGGCGCGCCGGGCGCAACGGTGTCGAGCGTGACGGTGACGCTCGCCGTCCCCGGGTTCCCGGCCGCGTCGAGGGCGACGACCTCGATCAGGTTCGCCCCCTCCGCGAGCGTGAGCGGCGCGGTCGCGAAGGTGAGGTCGGGGCCGAGCGTCGGCGTGGCGGCCCCCTCGCCGTTCACCCGCACGATCACCGTGGCCGGCTCGCTCACCGATCCGGCCACCACCTGCGCGGGCGCGTTGGTCACGAGCCCGTCCGTGGGGGCGGTCAGGGTCACGACCGGCGCGACGGTGTCCACCGTGACGGTCACCGAGGCCGGCGCCGAGGCGTTGCCCGCGCGGTCGGCAACGGTCGCCTCGAGCGCGTGCGGCCCATCGGCCAGCACGACCGCCGGCGTGCAGCTCACCCCGGTCGCGGTCGCCGGCTCGCACGTCACGGCGAGCGGCGCCCCGTCGAGCGTGATCGCCAGCGTGTCGGGGTCGACCCCGGCGCCGAGGTCCTCCCAGGTGAGCGCCAGCGTGGGGGTTCCGGTGGGCACCGCGGCGCCGTCGGCCGGCGCGGCGAACGCGAGCGTCGGCGCCGTCCGGTCCTCGGCGACGGCCAGCGCCCGCAACGCCTGCCCGGCCCACAGCGACACCGTCTCGAGCCACTGCCCGCCGGGACCCACGTGCTGGACCCCCGCGGCGTGCCCCACCCACACCGAGTGGTCCACCGGGTCGGCCGCGAGCCCCGTGATGGCCGATCCGGACCCGAAGAACCGCAGGGCGAGGAGCTGTCCCGCGCCGCTCACCCGGGCCAGGACCTGGGGGATCGCGAGCCAGGCCCCCCCTGCCCCGTCGGGAACCGCGAACATCGGCGTTCCCCGCAGGAACGTCGGCAAAGGCCAGCTCCCCAGGGGCTGGCCGGCGCCGTCCCAGCGGTACACCCGGCTGTGGGTCGCCGCCCAGAGATGGCCGGTCGCCGGGTCGAAGACGAGCTGCTCGACCGCCTCGCCGTCCGTCGACAGGGTCAGTGTCACCTGGCCGGTCGCGTCGTAGGCCGTGAGCGACGAGGCGGTCCCCACCCAGATCCGATCCTGCGGGGCGTCGAGCGCCACCGCCCGCACCGCGGCCGGCAGCGCCGCCGAGACGACCACCGTGCCGGCGGCGTCGCGCCGCTCGAGCAGCGTGTCGACGGCGAGCCAGACGGCCCCCGTGGCCGGTTCCACCGCCAGCCCCACCGCCCCCGAGCCGAACGCCGGAGCCGGCAGGTCGGCGGCCCCCGTGCCGTCCCAGCGCCAGGCGCGCAGGGCGCCGGGCACGTAGGCCCACACCACGCCGCGCCGCTCGTCGGGCGCGACGGCCGCCACCCCGGCCGGCTCCGCCACCTCGAGCAGCACGGTCGCGTCGGCGGCGTCGAGGCCGACCAGGCCGGCCGAGGTGCCGAGCCACACGGCGCGCGACGCACCGGGCATGGGCTGGGCGGCGAGCGGTGTGACGGCGAGGGTGACGAGGAGCAGGGCGAGGAGGACGACGACGGGGCGGCGGCAGGCGGGCAGCGGCATCACCGAGGTCTCCTTCCGAAGAGACGGATCGAGTGATGCCTATGGAAGCTATGGCCAGACCGCCCTGGCAGTCAATCGAAATCTCGATCGAGGAGCGACCGCTGTCGATGCCTGAGGCGAATTACCGAAGCAAATCCGATATGTTGATGGCTCTACCGATCTCGCGTGATCACGTAGTCCGCGAGGGCGTGGAGGGCGTCTCTGGCCGGCGAGGCCGGCAGTTCCGCGAGCTGGGCGCGCGCCTCGGCGACGAACGCCTCGGCCCGCTGGCGGGTGTAGGTGTGGCCGCCGTGGCGCAGGACCAGGTCGATCACCTCGTGGACCTCCGCGTCCCCCACCTCGTCGGCCTCGAGGATGGCGGCCACCCGCTCCCGCTCGGCCGGGGTGCAGGAGCGGAGGGTGTGCAGGAGGGGGAGGGTGATCATGCCCTCCTGGAGGTCCTTGCCCACCTGCTTGCCGAGGTCCGCCTGCCGCGAGACGTAGTCGAGGCAGTCGTCCATGAGCTGGAAGGCGATGCCGACCTTGAGGCCGAACGCGGCCGCGGCGCGCTCGGCAGGCCCGGGGGCGCCGGCCAGGATGGCGCCGGTCTGGCACGCGGCGGCGAGCAGGATGGCGGTCTTGCCGATGACGACCGAGATGTACTGCTCCTCGGTGAGGTCCACGTCGGCGGTGTGCAGGAGCTGCGCGACCTCCCCCTCGGCCATCTGCGTCGTCGCGTCGGAGAGGACCTTGAGGATGCGGATGTCGCCGTCGTCCACCATGAGGCGGAACGACTTCGAGAAGATGTAGTCGCCGACGAGCACCGACGCCTCGTTGCCCCAGACCGCGTTGGCCGAGGCGCTGCCGCGCCTGAGGTCGGCGTTGTCGACGACGTCGTCGTGCAGGAGGGTCGCCGTGTGGATGAACTCGACGACCGAGGCGAGGAGGATGGCGCGCTCCCGCCGCCGGCCCTCGAGCGGCCCGAACGCGCGCGCCGTCAGGAGGAGGACGAGGGGACGGAAGCGCTTCCCGCCGGAGCCGAGGAGATAGGAGCCGATCTGCTCGATGAGCGGGACGCCGGACTTGAGGTGGTCCTTGAAGGCGCGCTCCACCGCCTTGAGGTCGTCGGCGACGAGCGCCACGGCGTCCTGGATGACCATGATCCCCCCATGCTAGCGCACGCTACGCCGCCTTGACACGCGCCGCGGCGCTCGGTACCCCCTGAGTGTGGAATTCTTCCTCTACTGGCTGCTCTTCGGCGTCGTCTGGCGGGCGGTCCTCGAGTACCCGTACCTCGTCGCGGCGGCCATCCTCCTGTGGGTCTTCCGCGACCGGATCCCGAACCCGGCGCGGCTCTTGCGCCGCGGCGCCCGGATCCGGCAGCTCGACGCGCTCGTGGCCCTCAACCCGGAGAACGCCGACGACCGCATGGAGCTCGGCGAGCTGCTGGTGGAGGCGGGGCGGCCGCGGGAGGCGGCGGCGCACCTCGAGGCTGCGGTGCGCAAGGCGCCCGACTCGCCCGGCGCCCAGTTCCTGCTCGGGCTCGCCCGCCTGCGCGCCGGCGATGCCGCGGGCGCGGTGCCGGCCCTCGAGGCCTCGGCCCGGATCGACCGGACGCACCGGTACGGCGAGGTCCTCCTCAGGCTCGGAGAGGCGCTGGCCGCCCTGGGACGCGGGCCCGAGGCCGAGGCGGCGCTCGAGGAGCACCTCGCCATCAACGCCTCCTCGGCCGAGGGGCTCTATCGGCTCGCGGCCCTGCGGCTCTCGCTCGGCGACCGGGCGGGGGCGCGCAAGGCGGTCGAGGAGCTGCGATCGACGATCAGCCAGTCGCCGCGATTCCGCCGGCGGCTCGACCGCCCCTGGCTCAGACGGGCCGAGCGGCTGGACTCGAGGGCCGCGGTCTAGGCCGGCCCTGGCGACCGGCTCCGCGCGGTCACCGATCGGCTCGATGCCGCCCTCCGAGCGCGGCCGTCAGGTCCCTCGCCGCGGCGGTGACGCGCGCCGTCGCCCGCCGGACGAACGGCTCGTCGAAGTGCGTGCGAAGGCCCGAGACGCTGATCGCCCCCACGAGCCCGCCCGCCGCGTCGAAGACCGGCGCGGCGACGGCCGCCGCGTCCGGATCGCGCTCGCCGTACGACGTGTACACCCCCTTGCGCCGGATCTCGTCGTAGCGGGCGCCCGGCGCCCCGCCGAACGCCAGCAGGATCCGGCCGCTCGCCCCCTGGTCGACGGGGAGCGAGGCCCCCTCCTCGACGTGGTGGCGCGTGGGGCTCGGGGAGTTGTTCCGGAAGAGGCAGATGCGCCGGTCGCCGTCGCGCACGTAGAACGCCGCCGTCTGCCCGAGCTCGGCGACCAGCCGGGCCAGCATCGGCCGCACGACGTCGGCCAGGTCGAAGGACCGCTGGTACAGCGCGCCGAGCCGCCAGAGGGTGGGCCCGAGCCTGAAGTAGCCCTCGCCGTCGCGCCGCAGGTACCCGAAGCGCTCGAGCGACGCCGATAGCCGCAGGATCGTGCTCTTGTAGAGCCCGGTCCGCTCCGCGAGCTGGGCCAGCGAGAGGCGGGCGTCGCCGGGGGCGAACGCCTCGAGGACGGCCAGCGCGCGCTCCACCGCCTCGACGCCGGGCCGCTCCTCACGCATGGGAGAAGAGCCGGCGGCCCGCCACCGGGAGATCGGCCCGGTAGACCGTCCCTGTCTCGGACTCCGTGACGAAGAGGGTCCGGTGCTCGGGCCCGCCGAAGGCGACGTTCGTCGTCGTGAGCCCCTCGGGCACGACGACCCGGTAGGCCGGGTGGCCGAGGCGGTCGAAGAGCCAGACGCAGCCGTTGCCGGCGTGGGCCACGCAGAGCCCGCCGTCCTCCGTGAGGGCGAGGCCGTCCGGTCCCGAGAGCCCGCCCGAGAGCTGCACGAAGAGGCCGACCTTCGCCGTGGAGCCGTCCGGCAGGAGCGGCAGCCGCCAGACGGCGTTGGCCCGGGTCACCGCGACGTAGACGGCCGACTCGTCGTGGTTGAGCACGATGCCGTTCGGGCTCGGGACGGTGTCGATCAGGCAGTCGAGACGACCGGCGGACGAGAGGCGGAAGACGCGTCCCGTAGGATCGTGGAGCCCGGTCAGGCCCTGGTCGGTGAAGAAGAGGTCCCCGTTCGACGCGAAGACGAGGTCGTTCGGGCCCTTGAAGCGCTCCACGCGCCAGCGCTCCACGAGCGGCGTGAGCACCCCCCGATCGGGGTCGAGACAGAGGATCCCCTGCTTGTAGTCGGCGACGAGGATCCGGCCGTCACGGTGGATGGCGATGCCGTTCGGCTCCCCGTCGTACTCGGCGACCAGGTCGAACTCGCCCTCCGGCGAGACGCGGAAGATCCGCCCCCAGGGGATGTCGGTGAGGTAGAGGCGGCCCGCGCGGTCGAACGCGGGCCCCTCGATGAACGAGTGCAGCTCCGCGCCCGACTTGTTGGCGTCGGCCCAGGCGCAACGGCGCCCGCGGACGCGGAACCGGTCCGGGAGGCGCGCGAACGGCTCGGCCTCGATGATGCGCGGCGGCGGGTAGAGGCTCATGGGGTCGTCATCCGATCGAGACCGCTCATCGCGGTGAGGCTCCGGCCCCGGACGTACCAGCGTCGGCCCAGGATCGCCGCTCCGGCGACCGCGCCGATCGTCGTCGTGAGGGCACCAGGCACGAAGACTAGCGCCGACGCGGCGGCGAGCAAGCCCCGCTCGAACCGGGACAGCCGGCCCCGAAAGTACCCGGTCTGGACGGCCGCCAGCATGATCACGGCGCCGGCGAGCACGGCGAGGCCGAGAGCCGCCCTCGCGAGGTGCGGGCCCGAGAGATCCTGGAGGAGGAGGTCGGGCTGGTAGACCCACAGGAACGGGAAGACGAACGCCACGAGGCAAAGACGCACGGCGATCAGGCCGATCCGGATCACCGGCTCCTGCGCGATGGCCGCGGCGGCGAACACCGCGAGGGCGACCGGCGGCGTGATGGCCGACATGACGGCGAAGTAGAAGACGAAGAGGTGGGCCGTCAGGACCGGCAGGCCGAGTTCGATCATGGCCGGCCCGGCCACGAAGATCACGAGCAGGTACGACGCCGCCGTCGGCAGCCCCATGCCGAGGAGGAGCGAGCAGGCGGCGGCCGCGACGAGCGCCAGCGGAAGGTTGTTCTGCCCGAGGTCGAGGATCGCCTGGCCGAGCTTGACGCCGAGCCCCGTGGCCGACACGGCGCCGATCACGATGCCGATGGCGGCGCAGGCGGCCGCCACGGCGATCCCCTCCCGGCCCCCCTCCACGAGCACCTCGATCAGCGCCCGTGGGCGGAGCCGCGTCTCCGGAAACAGCATCGCGACGGTGACGACGGCGATCACCGCCCCGAGCCCGCAGAGGTCCACCGAGTACCCCGCGAAGAGCATGCCGAGCAGCACGGCGAACGAGGCGACGATGGTGGTCGCCTGCGCCGTGCGCGCCCGCGTCCAGCGCTCGCGCCTCACCGGAGCGGGGGCAAGACCGAGCTTCCCCGCCTCGAGCGCCGTCGCGACCGACAGGCTGAGGAGGAAGAGGAGCGACGGCGCGATCGCGGCGAGCATGATGTTGCCGTAGGGGACGCCGGTGATCTCCGCCATGATGAACGCGCCGACCCCCATCACCGGGGGCATGATCTGACCGACGACGGACGACGACGCCTCGACGGCCCCGGCATAGGCCCGGCTGAAGCCGGCGCCGTGCATCATGTTGATCGTGATCGCCCCGTTGGCGACGACGTTCGCGGGAGCCGAGCCGTTGATCGAGCCGAAAAGGGCGGAGGCGACGATGGCGCACTGCGCCGAGCCCGAGCGGCGCCCCATCGTGAGCCACCCGGCGATCCAGTCGAAGAACTCCCCGGCGCCGACGATCCGGAGCGCCACGCCGAAGATCACGAAGACGTACACGATCTCGACGACCGAGCCGAGCGCGACGCCGAAGATGCCCGACTGGCTGTACGCCAGCTCGGCGACCTCGGCCAGCCCGAGGCCCCGATGCCCCAGTATCCCGGGCAGGATCGGGCCGGCGAGGAGGTAGGCGATGCCCAGGAGGACGACCGAGAGCAGGAGGAACCCCTCGGCACGCCTCGCCGCCTCGAGCACGACGAGCGTGCCGACCACGTACACGGCGAGGTCGGCGGCGTTCGGGATCCCCTCGCGCAAGGCGGCGATCTCGTGGTGGTGCTCGATCATGTAGAGGGCGGTGATCACGCCCGCCGCGGCGAGCACCGCCGAGAGGGCGACGTCGAGGGCGGGCGACGCGCGCCGCAGGGGACCGGGGCTGAGGGCGAAGACCGCCCCGAGGACGAGCGCCAGGACGACCTCGTACTGGATCCAGTTGGGATAGCGGCCGGCGAGCGTCGTCCAGACGACGAAGAGGGAGACGGCCGCGCAGCAGGCGCGACCGACGCCTCGCGCGGCGGCGTCGAGCGGGTGGGAGCCGGCGCCGCCGCGGGCACGGGATGGGGTCGTCTCGTTCATCGCGCTCCTCCCGCGGATCCGCGTGGCGGCGCCGGCCCCGCGTCAGATGACCTTCTTCTCCTTGAAGTACCTCGCCGCGCCGGGGTGGAGTTCGGCCGAGAGGCCCTCGAGCGCGTTCTCGATGTCGAGGGTGCGCAGCGCCGCGCTGGCCTTGCGCACCTCCTCCACGTTCTCCCAGAAGACCTTCGTGATGCCGTACGCGACGTCCTCGGGCATGTCCTTGCGGACCATGATCATGAACGGAAAGGTCCAGAACCGGACCGGGTCGTCGGCCTCGATGCGGCCGCCGTACGCCTCGGCGAGCGTCCGGGCCGGAACCGTCCGGTAGACGTAGTTCGCGCCGTTGGTGACGGCGGCGCGGAAGGGCTCGAGGGACCCGGCGTCCGGGGAGATGAAGCGGAGCCTGTGCGACCGGGACGCGTTGTCGAGGGCGGCCTGCGGGATGCCGCCCCAGACGAGGGTCGCGTCGATCTGGCCGTTGCCGAGCTGATCGAGGGCCGCACCGTAGTCCAGGTACTGGAGCCGAACGTCACCCTTCTCGGCGTCGAGACCGTGCACGCGCAGGAGGCGCGTGGAGACGTGACCCGCGTTGCCGCCGGGGCGGCCGATGGCGACCGTCTTGCCCTTCAGGTCCGCGAAGCGCCGGATGCCGCTGTCGGCCCGCACCACGTACTGCGCCATGCCGCTGTCCATGGCGAAGAGCACCCGCATGTCCTTGTAGCGGGCGGACAGCTCGGGAGGGTCCTCCTTGTAGCTGCCGGTGCGGCCGAGGGCATCGAGGTAGTGCGGCGCGCCGATCACGGTGATGTCGACCTTGCCCTGCGCGAGGCTCCGCATCCCGCGAACGGTTCCGGTCTCGACCGGCGTGATCGTGTGCCCGAGGCCCGAGCGCCTGAGGATATTGGACCAGGCCGTGGCGAGCTGGAAGTCGTCGCTCGTCAGCGACACGGTCGCCATCACGAGCTCGCGTGCGGCGGCCGGAGCCGGGGACGCGGCGAGGGTCAGGACGGTGAGGGTCGCGGCGCCTATCGCCGCAAGCGTTCGCTTCATGGGCTCCTCCCTGGTCGTGCGTGTGTCGGGGCGAGGGACCGTCAGGGCACCTCGCCCCGCCCCCGGTCGAGGCCGACGACGCCCGTCTCCACGAGTCGGGCCACCTCGTCCGGTGCGTACCCCAGCTCGGCGGCGACCTCGCGGCTGTGCTCGCCCACGCGCGGCACGTCGAGCCGCCGTCCGAACCGCCGGCCGTCCATCTCGACCGGAAGGGCCGGCACGCGGGTCGCCCGGCCGTCGGCGAGCGTCACCTCGACCATCCCGCCGGGCTGGTTGAGGTGCGGGTCGTCGAAGAGCTCCTCGGGCCTGGTGATCGGGGCGAACGGCAACCCCGCCCGCTCGCAGCGGCGCATCAGCTCCGCCTTCGTCAGGCGACCGAACGTCTCGGCCAGGCGCGGCAGGAACCGGTCGCGGCGAGCGACGCGCTGCGGATTCGTCGCGAGGTCCGGGTCCGCGGCGAGGTCGGGGAGGTCGAAGGCCTCGCAGAACTGCCGCCACTGCGTGTCGGTGACCACCCCCACGAAGACCTGCTGGCCGTCGGCGGTGTCGAAGACGTCGTAGACGGCCCAGGCGGAGAGCCGGTTCGGCATCGGCGCGGCCGGCACGCCGGTGACGGCGAACTGGACCATGTGCTGCGCGACCAGGAAGGCGGTGTTCTCGAAGAGCGCGCTCTTCACCTCCTGCCCCCGGCCGGTCGCGTCCCGCTCGCGCAGCGCGGCGAGGACGGCGATCGCCGCGAACATCCCGCCCATGATGTCGTTCACCGAGGCCCCGGCCCGGAGCGGCCGGCCCGGCGGCCCGGTCATGTAGGCGAGGCCGCCCATCATCTGCACGACCTCGTCGAGGGCGGTGCGCTGCTCGTAGGGGCCGGCGAGGAAGCCCTTCAGGGAGCAGTAGACGAGGCGCGGGTTGCTCGCGGCGAGGTCGCGGTAGCCGAGGCCGAGGCGCGCCATCGCCCCCGGCCGGAAGTTCTCGATCACCACGTCCGCGGAATCGACGAGGCGCCGGACCAGGCGGATGCCGTCGGGGCGCTTGAGGTCGACCGCGACGCTCCGCTTGTTGCGGTTGTACGTCGGGAAGAAGCCCGCTCCGGACCCGGCGAGGCGCCGCGTGTTGTCGCCGGCGGGAGGCTCGATCTTGATCACGTCGGCGCCGAGGTCCGCGAGGATGAGACCGCAGCTCGGCCCCATGATCATGTGGGCGAACTCGACGACGCGGATGCCGGCGAGCGGCAAGCGCGGCCCGTCCACGCGGCTCACGTCGTCCCGCCCGCCGCGGCGCGCGGCGCGAACCCCTTAGGGGCGCCGACCTTCGCGATGTGGCCGAAGAGGGCGTTCGCCGGGACGGCGCGCTCGAGGACGCGGCGGGCCTCGAGGAGGGCGTCCAGGTCCACGCCCGTGCGCAGGCCCATCGCCTCGAGCATGAAGACCAGGTCCTCCGTGGCGACGTTGCCCGACGCCCCGGGCGCGAAGGGGCACCCGCCGAGCCCGGCGAGGGAGCTGTCGAACTCGCGGATCCCCTCGTCGAGCCCCGCGAGGACGTTCGCGAGGCCGAGCCCGCGCGTGTCGTGGAGGTGCAGCGCCGTGAGCCGGTCGCCGACGACCGCGCGCACCGCGCGCACCACGCGGCGCACCTGGGCCGGGTTGGCGTAGCCGACAGTGTCCGCGAGGCTCACGTCGTCGGCGCCGGCCTCCGCGGCCGCCGCGGCCAGCCGCAAGACCTCGCGCTCGTCGACCGCCCCCTCGTAGCTGCACCCGAAGACGGTGGAGAGCCCCACGGACACGCGCGGACGGCGCGCCGGCGGGAGGCTGTCCCGCAGCGCCACGATCCGCCGCAACTCGTCGACCTGCTCGTCCGGCGCCTTGCGAACGTTCGCCAGGCTGTGGCTGCGGCTTACCGAGATCGTCAGGGTGAGCTTGTGGACGCCCGCCGCCACCGCCCGCTCGGCCCCCTTGAGGTTCGGTACCAGGGCCGCCACGGTGAGGCCGGGGATGCGGAGCGCCTCGGTCGCCACCGCATCCGCATCCGCGAACTGCGGGACGACCCTCGGCGGCACGAAGGAGCACACCTCGATCTCGCGCACGCCCGCCGCGGCCTCGGCCGCGATCCAGGCCGTCTTGACCGCCGTCGGGACGACGCTGCCCACGTACTGGAGGCCGTCTCTCGGCCCCACCTCGCTGATCTCGACGTCTGCCCGGCTCACGTTGCCCGCCAAGAGGGGATTCTGTCCAGCAGAATCACGTTCCGTCAGTCGCAATGCTCGCACGGCGTCACGGCCGTGTCAACCGTCGTTTCGCAGTCGCCCCGCCCTGCCGCGCGTCCGGTGCGACCCTCCTGAGCGGCTTGACGGTCGTACTGGACGCCGCTAGACTTTCGAGGTTTTTCTCTCGAGACTCTTCGGGGCATCGTCGGGCCGAGTCGCGCCTTGCCGCCTTCGGCGGCGCGCGGACAGCCGGCCCGCCCGACAGCGAGACGGAGACGTACGGACATGTACGCGGTCATCAGGAGCGGCGGCAAGCAGTACCGGGTCGCCCAGGGCGAGGTCGTGCGCCTCGAGAAGCTTCCGGGCAACGTCGGCGACGCCGTCACGCTCTCCGAGGTCCTCATGGTCGGCGAAGGGGACGCCGTCACGGTCGGCACCCCCACCGTGCCCGGCGCCAGCGTCTCGGCCGAGATCGTCGAGCAGGACCGCGCCAGGAAGATCCTCGTCGGCAGGAAGAAGCGCCGCAAGGGCTTCTCCAAGTTCCGCGGCCACCGACAGTACTACACCGCCGTGCGGATCACGGCCATCCAGGGAGCGTAACCGCACCATGGCTCACAAGAAGGGCGTCGGCAGCAGCCGCAACGGGCGCGACTCGATCGGCAAGCGCCTCGGCGTCAAGAAGTTCGGCGGCGAGTTCGTACAGGCCGGCAACATCATCGTCCGGCAGCGCGGCACCAGGATCCATCCGGGGCTCAACGTCGGCCTCGGTCGCGACTACACGATCTTCGCGCTGGTCGACGGGCACGTCGCCTTCCAGCGGGCCGGCAGGGACCGCAAGAAGGTCTCCGTCATCCCGCAGGCCCCGGCCGCCGGGGCCTAGGGCTTCGCGACGGGCGGGGTCCGGGCCGGGCGCCGGCGGCCCTCGCGGACCCCGCACCCCTCCCCCACCTCGCCCCGGTCGCTCGAGGGGCGTCCATGAAGTTCGTCGACGAGGTCACCGTCACGGTCCGGTCCGGCGCGGGAGGCGCCGGGGCGGTCTCGTTCCGCCGCGAGGCCAACGCGCCGAAGGGGGGCCCGGACGGCGGCGACGGCGGCCGCGGCGGCGACGTCGTGTTCGAGGCCGACCCCGACAAGACGACGCTCCTCGACCTCCAGTACCAGCAGAGCTACAGGGCCGCCGACGGCGAACGGGGGCGCGGCGGCGAGATGGCGGGCCGCAGCGCCGAGGACCTCGTCGTCCGCGTTCCGGTCGGCACGCTGGTCCGCGACCCGGAGGACGGCGCCGTCCTCGCCGACCTCGACGCGCCCGGCATGCGCTGGGTGGCGGCGCGCGGTGGACGCGGCGGCAAGGGCAACACCCACTTCAAGTCGGCGCGCCGGCAGGCGCCCCGCTTCGCCCAGCCGGGCGAGCCGGGCGAGGAGCGGCGGCTCCGGCTCGAGCTGCGCCTGCTCGCCGACGTGGGGCTCGTCGGCTTCCCGAACGCCGGCAAGTCGACCCTCATCTCGGCCGTCTCGGCCGCCCGGCCGAAGGTCGCCGACTACCCCTTCACGACCCTCGTGCCGCACCTCGGGGTCGTCCGCGTGGGCGACCGCACGTTCGTCGCGGCCGACATCCCCGGCCTCATCGAGGGCGCGGCCGAGGGCGCGGGGCTCGGGCTGCGCTTCCTCAAGCACGTCGAGCGCTGCCGCCTGCTCCTCCACCTGGTCGACCTCGCCGAGCCGTCCGCCGAGACCTGCCTCGCGCGGTTCGACGCGTTGAACGCCGAGCTGGCGAAGTTCGATCCGGCGCTCGCCGCCAAGCCGCAGATCGCCGTGCCGACGAAGCTCGACGTGACCGAGGCGCAGGCCAACCTCCCCGCCGTCCGGGCGGCGCTCGAGGCGCGGGGCTACGAGGTGGTCCCCATCTCCGCGGCGACGCGGCAGGGGCTCGACGCCCTGCTCGGCGCCGTGGCGCGGCGGCTCTTCGCCGCGGAGGAGGCCCGCGAAGCCCGGCGCCGCGCGTCGGGGGAGCGCGTGACGTGGCAGCCGTAATGGCCGCGGCGGCCGGCCGGGAGCCGGTCACCCGGGCCCGGCGCCTCGTCGTCAAGCTCGGGACGAGCGTCCTCACGGGCGGCCCGACGGCGAAGGGGGCCGGCCTCGACCTCCCCTACTTCGCCCGCCTCGCCTCGCAGGTGCAGGCGCTCGCCGCCAGCGGGCGGGAGACCGTGATCGTCTCCTCGGCCGCGATCGCCTGCGGAATGCACGTGCTCGGCCTCAAGGAGCGGCCGAGGGCGATCCCGATGAAGCAGGCCTGCGCCGCGGTCGGGCAGAGCGGCCTCATGCGCGCCTACGAGGAGGCCTTCGCGCCGCACGGCCGCCGGGTGGGGCAGATCCTCCTCGCGGCCGACGACCTCGCCTCGCGGCGCCGCTTCCTGAACGCCCGCAACACGCTGCGCGCCCTGCTCGACGCCGGCGTCGTCCCGGTCGTCAACGAGAACGACACGGTCACGGTCGACGAGATCCGCTTCGGCGACAACGACACCCTCTCGGCGCTGGTCACCAACGTCGTCGAAGCCGACCTCCTCGTGATCCTCTCGGACATCGACGGCCTCTACGACGCCGACCCGCGAAAGGAGCCGACGGCCCGCCTCCTCCCCGAGATCCGCGAGGTGGACGACGCCCTGCGCGCGAAGGCCGGAGGCGCCGGCGCCCTCGGCTCGGGCGGCATGGCGACCAAGCTCGAGGCGGCCCGCAAGGCCGCCCTCTTCGGCGTCCCCACGATCATCGCGAACGGGCGCACGGACGACGTGCTCGTGCGCGTCGTCGCCGGCGAGCCGCTCGGGACCTTCTTCCGGCCGCGCGAGGAACGGCTCGCCTCGCGGAAGCACTGGATCGCCTTCGGCCTCACCCCGTCCGGCACGCTCACGCTCGACGACGGCGCCGTCGCCGCCATCGTGCGCAAGGGCAAGAGCCTTCTCCCCTCGGGCGTCATCGCGGTCTCCGGCCGCTTCGAGGCGGGCGACTCGGTCCGCCTCGTGGACGCCTCGGGCCGCGAGGTGGCGCGCGGCCTGGTCAACTACCCCGCCCACGACGTCGAGAAGATCCTCCGCGCGAAGACGACCGAGATCGAGGCCCGGCTCGGCTACAAGTCGCTCGACGAGGTGGTCCACCGGGACGACCTCGTGGTGCTCTGATCTCGGGACGAGGCGGAGACTGGTTGTCGAGGGGGCCTCGCCGCCTACCGCCCGCGCGGGGCGGGCAGGAGCCTCGTCAGCACCGTCGCCTGGAACTCGGTGGCGACGCAGTCCATGTAGATCTCGTCGTAGAGGTGGCTGCCGAGCCGCTTGCACTCCCGGCGCCGGCCGATCACCCGGAAGCCGGCCCGCTCGTAGGCGCGGATCCCCCGCTCGTTGAAGGCGTAGACGCGCAGCATCACGTTGTGGAGGCCGAGCGCCACGAAGGCGTACTCGAGCACGAGTCGGGTGGCCTCCGTCCCGTACCCCTTTCCCCACGACGCCTTCTCGCCGATGAGGATCCCGAAGTCCGCGCGCCGGTTGGCCTGGTCCACGTCGTGGAGACCGGTGAGGCCGATGGGGCGGAGTCCCGGGCGCTCGTAGATCGTGAAGACCACGTCGCGCTCGCTCGTCGCCACGCGGTCGTAGAACCGATCCTCGAACTCGCGGACGCGCGGCCGCATGCCCATGTCGGTCGACCGCGTCACCTCGAAGTCGTTGACCCACCGCTCGTAGAGCGGCAGGAGGTCGCGGCGTAGCGGCCCGAGCGCCACGCGCTCGCCCGCGATGCTGATGATCGGCGCCTCCGCGGAGGCCTGCCCGGTCATGCCTCGAAGCATACCACCTCCCCTCGCGGCCTCGGGTCCCGAACCTGCGGCGCCGGACCGCACGCGGTCGGGCCGCGACCCAGACACCGCGGGCGGCGGCGACCGCCCGCTACCCGCCAGCCTCCGCCCTCACCCGCACGTACCGCGAGGGGGTCACGCCGGTCACCCGGCGGAAGGTCCGCGCGAAGTGGCTCGGGCTCGAGAAGCCGACTCGAAGGGCGAGTTCGGCGACGGTGACGCGCTCGGTCGCGAGGATCGCGATGGCTCGCCGGACGGCGCTTCCCGTTCGCCGGCCGTAGCGCCGGGCCAGGTAGGCGGCCAGCGCGTGCGACATGGCGTCGCAGTACGTCGGGTCGAGCCGACCGTCGCACGCATGGAGGCGCGCGAACTCGGCGACGATCGACCTCACGCAGTGCCACAGCCTCGTCAACGTCGGCGTGATCGTCCCCATCCTGAAGGCCCGGAAGTCGGCCCTTTCCGTTTCCACCCCTGCTGACCTGCAATCCGGAAGACGTCGAAGCCCGACCCTGGGGGGCCGAGGGCCGGGCGGGATTCTCGCCCGGCTCCGCCGCACGGGGCCGGCGAGGGCGGGCGCTCCCCGCGTCGCCGCCCCGTACGCACCGCTTGACAGGGGGGGAGGCGATTATTTAGAAGTGCTAAATATGAATCGCCGCTCCCCCTCAGCAGGCTCGCCCGGGGCAGTGTCCCAGCGACTCGCCGCGGGCCTCGCCAGGATCGGCGTCGCCCTGCGGGGCCAGGCCTGGACACACGGCGCCGCTCGCGGCCTCACCCCCACGCAGGCTCAGGTGCTCGCGCTCGTGCGCGCCCGCGGCCCGATCCGGCTCACCGTCGTGGCCGACGAACTGGCCGTCACCCCGGCGACCGCCAGCGCCGCGGTCGCCGCGCTGGCGCGCAAAGGGCTCGTCGAGAAGCGCCCCGCCCCCGACGACGGCCGGGCGATCGCGATCCATCTCACGCCGGCCGGACGCCGCGAGGCGCAGGCGAGCGCCGAGTGGCCGGACGCCCTGCTCGAGGCCCTGGAGGAGATGTCCCCGGCGGAGCAGGCCGTCCTGCTGCGCCTGGTCGGCACGATCATTCGGGGCCTTCAGGAGCGCGGCGCCATCCCGATCCAGCGCATGTGCGTGGGGTGCCGATACTTCCGGCCGAACGTCCACGACGACCCCGGCGCCCCCCATCACTGCGATTACGTCGACGCCCCGTTCGGGGACCTCGACCTCAGGCTCGACTGTCGCGACTTCGAGAGCGCCGATGCACGGCTCGGCGCCGACAACTGGCAGCGTTTCGTCGCGTACGCACGTGGCAAGGAGGGCACCTCATGACTCGCTCGCTTCGTCTCGCACCACCGGCGCTCGTCCTCGCGCTGGGGCTCGCGGCGTCGCCGGCCGTCGCACACGACATCACCGCCGAGGCCGGCAACGCCGAGCCGGCGTTCGACGTGGTCCACGCAACGGTCACGGCGGAGGATCGCTGGCTCGTCTTCCGCATGGCCGTGAGCGGGCGGGCGGGGGAGAGCAGGCCGGCTCGCACCGGGCAGCTCGCCGGCGCCCGGGTCTTCTCCTACGTCTGGCCGACGAAGCTCGACAGCGCCGCGGTAGGCTTCGACGCCGCGCAGGGCGTCCTCGCCCTCGCCGTCACGTCGCACCCCGACTTCGACGACACCCCGCTCTTCGACGAGAACGGCGACGGCAGCCGCGACAACGACGGCGACCTCTGGCACACGCACTGGGTCGTGCTCGTCCCCGACCAGGAGACGTGCAAGGGCGGCCTCAAGGTCAAGGACATCCCCCCGGGCGCCGCGCCGAAGCTCCCCGCCACGTGGCCGGGGCTTCCCATCCTGATCGACAGCCCCGGCTACTCGCCGACGCTCGCGGAGAGCCGGGTCGAGGTGCGCGTGCCGTTCCGTCGCGCGCGCGAACTCGTCGGGGTCGCGTTCGACGGCGTGACGAGCGGGCTGCGCGTGAACGAGAGCGTCCACGCTCCGCTCCTCTGCGTCGAGCAGGTCTTCGACGTGGCGTCGGGCGACCTCGCCATGCCGGGACGGGTGAAGTAGCGCCGGCCCGGCGTCCGCGGCCCCTTGGAGCCGCGACGTATCTGACGAACGACCGCGATCTCCCGCGGATCCCGGGCCTGCGGATCCTCCAGCTCCGCGACTACCTCGGACGCGGCTGAGCCGCGCGGTCAGGCATCTCGACCGCCACCGCGTCCCGCCGCGGGCTATCATTGGGAATTCCATCCGGAGGCACCGGCCATGACCACCAGGACCGCCGCCAGGGAGCCCGGGGACGACCTCCGCGCCGAGGTCCGCGCCATGGCGCGGGCCGCGCGCGAGGCGGCCCGCCGGCTTTCGGCGCTGCCGACCGCCGCCAAGAACGCGGCCCTCCTCGCGGCCGCCGACCGCCTAGAGTCCGCGGCCGGCCGGGAGGCGCTCGCGGCCGCCAACGCCGAGGACGTGGCGGCGGCGAAGGCCGCCGGGCTCGCGGCCCCGATGGTAGACCGCCTGACGCTGACCGACGCGCGGATCGCCCAGATGGCGGCCGGCCTGCGCGAGGTCGCGGCGCTGCCCGACCCGGTCGGCGAGACGGTGAAGCGATGGCGCCGGCCGACGGGGCTCGAGGTGGCGCGCGTCCGGATCCCCCTCGGCGTCATCGCCATCATCTACGAGGCGCGCCCCAACGTCACCGCCGACGCCGCGGCGCTCTGCGTGAAGGCGGGCAACGCCGCCCTGCTCAAGGGGGGCTCCGAGGCGCGGCGGTCGAACGCGGCCATCGGACGGCTCCTCGAGGAGGCCTTCGCCGGCGCGGGGGTTCCGGCCGGCGCCGTGCAGGTCATCGCCACCGCCGACCGCACGGCCACCGAGGAGCTGCTCACGCTCGACGAGGACATCGACCTCGTCATCCCCCGGGGCGGCGAGGGGCTCATCCGCTTCGTGGCCGAGCGCTCCCGCATCCCGGTCCTCAAGCACTACAAGGGGGTCTGCCACGTCTACGTGGACCGCGCGGCGAACCTCGACACGGCCGAGGCGATCGTGGTGAACGCCAAGGCGCAGCGCCCCTCGACCTGCAACGCGATGGAGACGCTCCTCGTGCACGCCGAGATCGCGCCGAGGGCCGTTCCCCGCCTCGCGGCCGCGCTCCGTGCGAAGGGGGTGCGGCTCAAGGGCGACGCGCGCGCGGCCTCGCTCGCGCCCGGCATCGAGCGGGCGACCGAGGCCGACTTCGGCGAGGAGTACCTCGACCTCGTGGCCAACGTCGCGGTGGTCGACGGTCTCGATGCCGCCATGGCCCACATCGCCCGCTACGGCTCGAACCACACCGAGTCGATCGTCACGGAGGACGCCGCGGCGGCCGAGCGCTTCCTGCGGGAGGTCCAGTCGTCCACCGTGCTCCACAACGCGTCGACCCGCCTCGCCGACGGCTTCGAGCTGGGGCTCGGCGCCGAGATCGGCATCAGCACGAGCAAGCTGCACGCGTTCGGTCCCATGGGGCTCGAGGAGCTCACGACGACCAAGTTCGTCGTCCGGGGCCAGGGGCAGCTCCGAGGGTGAGCGGCGAGCCGCCCAGGTTCGGATTCCTCGGGGGCACCTTCGACCCGATCCACCTCGGCCACCTCCGGGCCGCCCTGGAGGTGGCCGAGGCGCTCGACCTCCCGGAGATCCGGTTCGTCCCCGCCCGGGTGCCGCCGCACAAGCTCGGCGAGCCGGTCACCCCCGCCGAGCACCGCGTGCGCATGCTCCAGGCGGCGATCCGGGGCGAGCGCCGCTTCCGGGTCGACCTGCGCGAACTCGACCGACCGGGCCCTTCCTATACCCTCGATACGGTCCGCAGCTACCTTGCCGAAGGGCTCAGGCCGACCTTCGTCATGGGCCTCGACTCGTACCTGTCCATCGCCACCTGGTACGAGTACGAGGCGCTGCTGGCGGCCTGCGACCACGCTGTCATGACGCGGCCCGGGTACGTTCCGCAGCCGCTCGAGAACACCGTCCCGCTTGCCGCAGCCAGGCGCTTCTGGTACGATCCCGCCATTTCGGGGTATCGCCACGAGAGCGGCGTCACGCTCAGGTTCGTGTCCGTGACGCCGATGGAGATCTCGTCGACGCAGATCCGGGAGACGGTGCAGGCAGGCCGCTCGCCAGCGTTCCTGGTCCCCCGGGCGGTCGAGCGGTACATCCGGAGTCAGGGACTCTACAGGGGAGGTCCCGCGAGGTTCGATTGACCGATACGCTAGCCAGGGTCATCCGCGCGGCCGAGATCGCCTTCGACAAGAAGGCCGAGGGCCTCGCGGTCCTCGATGTCCGCGCCCTCACGTCCTACACCGACTACTTCCTCATCTGCCACGGTCGGTCCGACCGCCAGGTCCAGACGATCGCCGAGGCCATCCAGACGACCCTCAAGGCGGAGGGCGTTCGCCCGCTGGCCGTCGAAGGTGCGGATGCGGGACAGTGGGTGCTCATGGACTACGACAGCTTCGTGGTCCACGTGTTCTACGAGCCGGTCCGGGCGTACTACGACCTCGATGCGCTCTGGGCGGACGCCGAGCGCGTTCCGCTGCCCGCCCACCTGCAGTC
This sequence comes from Thermodesulfobacteriota bacterium, assembly GCA_036381125.1. Lineage (GTDB taxonomy): Bacteria > DASVDK01 > DASVDK01 > DASVDK01 > DASVDK01 > DASVDK01. Next base: position 40,029 of record DASVDK010000154.1, read on the forward strand.
CGCAGCCGACTACGGACGGGGCGCCCGGTTCGCCTAGCCGCCGGCCGGGCGGCGCCGGCCGCACCGACCGCCGCGTGACGGCCCGGGCGGCGGCGAGGGGCCGGCCGGCGCTCGGCTGCTCCGACGCGGAGCGCCGGCCGGGCGCCGACTCGTGAGGATCACGGTCCTCTGGGTCGGCAAGACCCGGTCGGCCTTCCTGGCCGAGGGCATCGAGCACTACGCGCGACAGGCCGGCCGCTACGGGCCGGTCGAGACCCGCGCCGTCAAGGAGAGCCCGATCACCGCCAGGGCCGACCCCCGACGCATCCTGGCCGACGAGGGGGCGCGCCTGCTGGCCGCGCTGCCGGCCGGGGCGCACCTCGTGGCGCTCGATCCGGGCGGCCAGGCCCTTGACTCCACCGGGCTGGCCGCGTATATCGGACGGCGGCGGGACGAGGGCGTGAAGGAGCTGGCCTTCGTCATCGGTGGGCCGCTGGGACTCGCCGACGCGGTCAGGAAGCGGGCCCACCTGGTCCTGTCCCTGTCGGCGATGACGTTGACGCACGAGATGGCCCGGCTCGTCCTCCTCGAGCAGATCTACCGGGCCGAGACGATCCTCCGCGGCGAGCCGTACCACAAGTAACCAGGGAGCCCGGCATGTTCTTCCGGCGGTTCTGGACCATCCTCGGCATCGTCCTGGCGGTCGCGGCCTACGTCCGGCTCGACACGCTCAACACCGCCGTCGTCGAGTTCGTGTACTGGCCGGGGCGCTCGGTGACCGCCTCCGTCACCGACCTCGTCGCGGGCGCCTTCGCCGTCGGCCTCGTCGTCGCCCTCGTGATCGGCTTCCTGCGCGAGGCGCGGCGGGCGCTGCGCCATCTGCGCGAGGCGAGGCGCAGCAAGCGGATCGAGGTGTCGCGCGACCTCTACCACCAGGGGTTGCACCACATCCTCCTCGGCAACCACGACAAGGCCCGGGCGCTCCTCACCCAGTCGCTCGAGAAGGACCCCACCAAGCCGAACGTGTACATCCGGCTCGCCGACCTCGCCGCGCAGGACGACGACTTCGCCACCGCGGTGCAGATGCTGCAACGGGCGCGGCTCGTCGACGAGCAGAACCTCGAGGCGCGCTTCAAGCTCGCCCACTACCTGCGCGCCTCCGGCGACGTCCGGGGCGGGGCGCAGGTCCTCGAGCAGGTCCTCGAGCTGGACGCCACCAACCGCACGGCGCTCAGGGAGCTGCGCGAGCTGTACGTGGAGCTCAAGGACTGGGAGAAGGCGCACCGCGTGCAGCGCGACCTCGCCAGGCTCTCGCAGAACGACCGCTCGTCGGCCGGCCAGCAGGCGATGCTCCTCGGCCTCAAGTACGAGCTGGCCCGCTCGCTGATGGAGCAGGGACAGCAGGAGCGAGCCGAGAAGCTCCTGCGGGAGATCGTGAAGGCCGACCCGAGCTTCCGCCCGGGTCAGGTGGCGCTGGGCGACCTCCTCTACGCGCAGGGCGACAGCGAGGGGGCGGCCGAGGTCTGGCACGGCGCCTTCAAGCAGTCGGGCGACGTGGTCTTCCTCGCGCGCCTCGAGGAGATGTACCTCGCCGAGGCCGACCCGGGGAAGATCCTCGCCCTTTACCGCCAGGCCGTGGCGGAGTCGCCCGACGACCTCCGCCTGCGCCTCTTCTACGGTCGGCTCTGCCTCCGGCTCGAGATGGTGGAGGAGGCGCTCGACGCGCTGCGCTACGTCGAGGCCGCGGGCGTCGACACCCACGACCTCCACGTCCTCCTCGCCGAGGCCCACCGTCGTCGGGAGCGGTTCGCGGAGTCGGTCGAGGAGTTCAAGCGCGCGTTGAACCTGGGTGGTCGCCTGGAGATCCCGTACGTGTGCGGGCGGTGCCTCGCCGAATCGCCCGTCTGGGCGGCCCGCTGTCCCTCCTGCGGCTCCTGGGACAGCCTCGAGATGCGCGGGCGCGCCGAGCTCGAGCTGGCCCGGACCTCGGTCAGCGCGCTCCCCTCGCGCGTGTACCACGACATCTGAGGCACGCGACCGGGGACGAGAACCCGACGGCCCCGATCCCGTACCGGTGGAAAAGCTCAAAGGTAGAGGCCTGACCCCACCGGGAACCGGCTACAATCGTCGCCATGTCCGACATCACGGCGCCGACGCTCCTCATCGTGCTCGACGGCTTCGGGATCAACCCGCGCCGGGACCACAACGCCATCGCCCTCGCCCGCACGCCCGTCTGGGACGACCTGCTCGCCCGCTACCCGCATACGCGGCTCGAGGCGAGCGGGCTTGCCGTGGGGCTTCCGGCCGGCCAGATGGGCAACTCCGAGGTCGGGCACACGACGCTCGGCGCCGGCCGCGTCGTCTACCAGGACATCGTCCGCATCGGCGCCGCGATCGACGACGGCAGCTTCTTCTCGAACCGGGCGCTCGTCGGCGCCGTCGACGCCGCGAAGGCGGCCGGCGGGACGCTCCACGTGATGGGGCTCGTCTCCGACGGCGGCGTGCACAGCCTCCAGGCGCACGCGCTCGCCGTGATCGACCTGGCGGTGCGACGCGGGTTGGACCGCATCCAGGTGCACGCCTTCCTCGACGGCCGCGACGTGCCGCCGAAGTCGGCCCTCGGCTACGTCCGCGCGCTCGAGGCGGAGATCCGCGCGAAGGGGTGGCCGGCGCGCGTGGCCAGCGTCTCGGGACGCTACTACGCCATGGACCGCGACAAGCGCTGGGAGCGGGTCGCCCGCGCCTGGCAGGCCGTGGTCCTGGCCGAGGCGCCGCGCGTCGCCTCCGCCGAGCAGGCGATCACCGCCGCCTACGACGCCGGCGTCACCGACGAGTTCGTCGAGCCGGTCGACGTGGAGGGGGCGCGGCCGATCCTCGACGGCGACGCCGTCGTCTTCTTCAACTTCCGCCCCGACCGGGCGCGGCAGCTCACGCGCGCGCTCGTCGACCCCGACTTCGACGGCTTCGATCGCGGGCGGGTCCCGAGGCTCTCGGCCTTCGTCGGCATGACGCAGTACGACGCCACGTTCGACGAGCTGGGCGTCGCCGTCGCCTTCCCGCCCCAGACGACGCGCGAGCACCTCGGCGAGATCGTGAGCCGGCTCGCCCGGCCGCAGCTTCGGATCGCCGAGACCGAGAAGTACGCGCACGTGACCTACTTCTTCTCCTGCGGCGAGGAGACGCCGCTGCCGGGCGAGGAGCGCTGCCTCGTCCCGTCCGACCGCTCCGTGGCCACGTACGACCTCAAGCCCGAGATGAGCGCGGTCGGGATCACCGACGAGGCGATCGCGCGCATCGCCCGCAACGACTACGGCCTCGTCGTCTGCAACTACGCCAACGCCGACATGGTCGGGCACACCGGCAACCTCGAGGCGACCATCCGGGCGATCGAGGCGATCGACGCCGCCCTCGGGCGGCTGATCCCCGCCATGCTGAGACGAGGGGGCCGGGTGCTCGTCACCGCCGACCACGGCAACGCCGAGCAGATGATCGACTACGAGACCGGCCAGCCGCACACGGCGCACACCACGAACCCGGTCCCGCTCGTCCTGGTGGACGAGCGCCGCCGCGGCGCGCGGCTCGACGAGGGGGCGCTGGCCGACGTGGCGCCGACGATCCTCGACCTGGCCGGCATCGAGGCCCCGGCGGCGATGACCGGCAGGAGCCTGCTGCGCGCCCGCCGAGCACGATGAAGGTCCTCGTCTACAACCGCATGGCGAAGCAGTACCGCTCCGCCCTCGCCGAACGCGCCCCCGAGCTGACCGTGGTCGCCGGCTACGACGAGGCGCTCCTCCGCGAGCACATCGGCGACGCCGACGTCCTCCTCACCTTCCGCTTCCCCACCGAGTACCTCGCGCAGGCGAAGCGGCTCCGGTGGATCCAGCTCACGAGCGCCGGGGCCGAGCAGGTGCTCGCGGCGCCGCAGTTGCGGCGCGACGTCGTCGTCACGAACACGCGGGGGATCCACGGCGACGTGATGGCGGAGTACGCGGCGGCGGTGATGCTGGCCCTCCGGTGGCGGCTGCCGGCGCTCGTCCGCGATCAGCAGGCGCGGCGCTGGCGGCCTGCGCTGGTGCGTCCGCTCGCCGGCGCCACGCTCGGCGTGGTCGGGCTCGGTGCCATCGGCGGCGCCATCGCCCGGCAGGGGGCGAGCCTCGGCATGCGCGTGCTCGGCGTCAGGCGCACGCCGGCGCCGGTCGACGGCGTGGAGCGGGTCTACGGCCCGGACGGCCTCCTCGAGATGCTCCCCGAGTGCGACTTCGTGGTGCTCGTCGTCCCGACGACGAGCGAGACGACGCGGATGATCGGCGCGGCGGAACTCGCGGCCATGAAGCCGACCGCCTGCCTGGTGAACGTGGCCCGCGGCAGCGTCGTCGACGAGGCGGCGCTCGTCGCCGCGCTGCGCGAGGGGCGCCTCGGCGGAGCGGCCCTCGACGTGTTCGACGAGGAGCCGCTGCCCCCCGGGAGCCCGTTCTGGGATCTCGAGAACGTCCTCGTCACGCCGCACATCTCGGGCATGCCGGTCGACTACTGGCAGCGGGTCCTCGACGTCTTCCTCGACAACGTCGCGCGCTGGCGCGCGGGCCAGCCGCTCCGCAACCGGGTCGATCCCGAACGGGGCTACTGAGCGCTGCTACACTGAGCGGCGCGTACCGGTCGCCCGTCCCGCCGCCGGTCGGCGGCGGAGTGCGTCATGGCGACCGATCTCCTCGTCGGGCTGCTCGACTTCCTCCTTCCCCGCGCCTGCGCCCTCTGCGGCGAGGGCCTGAGCGGCCCCCCGCAGGACGAGGCCCTCTGCCCCGCCTGCCTCCGCGCGATCGGGCCGGCGGGCCCCATACTCCCGCCGCCGGCGCCCCTCGCCGCGGCCGGCGCGGCCGGGCCGTTCGACGGGCCGCTGCGCACGGCGGTCCACCTGTTCAAGTACGCCGGCAGAGGGGACCTGGCCGGCTCGCTCGGCCGACGCCTGGCCCGCGCGCTCCCCGAGGCGCTGCCGGCGCTCGCGAGCGAGCGCGACCTGGTCGTCGTGCCGGTCCCCCTCCACCTCGCGCGGCAGGTCGACCGCGGCTTCAACCAGGCCGCCCGGCTCGCCCTGCCGGTGGCTCGCGCCCTCGGCGCGCCGGTCGCGGCCGGCGCCCTGGTCCGGCAACGCGACACCCCGCCCCAGACCGCACGGGACGCCGCGGGCCGCCGGGCGAACGTCCGGGGCGCGTTCGCGGTCCGGCATCCGGTGACCGGCACGGCGCTCCTCGTCGACGACGTGGTGACGACGGGAGCGACCGCGGCGGCCTGTGCCGAGGCGCTTCTCGACGCGGGGACCCGCCGCGTGCTCCTCGCCGCGCTCGCCCGCGCAGGCAGGTAGCGCAGGTAGCGCGGACGCGCCCCCGCCAAGCGGGGCCCGGGCGGCACGCGAAAACTGGAAAACGTTGGGGTCTGACCCCACTCGTTTTCCATGGGGTCAGGTCTTTCCATTTTCCACGGGGTCAGGTCTTTCCATTTTCCAGACAGGAGGACGGAAAACGTTGGGGCCTGATCCCGCTCGTTCTCCATGGGGGGCAGCCGACCCGCGCCGTGCCTCACTCCACCGGGACCCGGTCTGGCCCGGAGTTCCGGCAGAGCGGTGCCCGGGCGGTACGCGGAAACCTGGGCCGATTCGCGACCGCCCGAGAGGTAGGCTACCCGGGGAAGCCGGGCCGGCGTCTCACCTGGGCGATCTGGTCGGCGTGGGTCCGGTCGTGCGACCCCACGAGCTCGACCCACTGATACAGCGTGAGCACGCCGAAGAGCGGATGGGGGCAGGTGAGCCGGCGCAGGAGGTCCGGATCGAGCGCCTCGAAGGCGGCCCGTGACACGGCGGCGCCCCGCTCCAGCTCGAGCACGAGGTCACCCACCGCGCGGCCCCGCGTCGGGGTGACGATCTCGGGGTGCCTGAGGGGCGCGGTCGCCGGCGTACCACGCCGAGCGGCCAGCTCGGCAAAGGGGAGCGCCCGCTCGGCGTCCGGCATCGGCTCGAAGCGCTTCCCGGCGGCGTGGCGCGCCACGGAGCGCTCGACGGCGGTGCGCATGGACTCCTCGGCGAGGATCACGTGGTGGGCCACCTCGCCGATCGACCAGTCGTCCGGTCCGGGGCGCCAATCGGCCGCCGACTGCGACAGTCCTTCGACGAGGGCGACGAGGCGGCGGCGCTCCGCCGCGTTGGTGTCGAGGACGTCCACGAAGCGGCTGGCCATTCCAGGATCGTAGGCTGGTCGTCGAACGGGTGTCAAGGCACGGAGCGCGGGACCCCGTCCCTGCTCCGGTGGAGGCGCAGACGATGCGCGTGGCGTTCGTGGGGCTCGGCGCCATGGGGGCGCCGATGGTGCGCCGGCTCCTGGCCGCGGGGCACGAGGTTGCCGTGTTCGACGTGCGGCCGGAGGCGGTCGCCGAAGCGGTCGAGGCGGGAGCCGAGGGCGCGGACACGCCCGCGGCGGCCGCCGAGGGGGCGGCCGCGGCGATCGTCATGGTGATCGATGCCGGGCAGGTGAGCGCGGTCCTCGAGGGCCCCAGGGGGCTCCTCGCCGGGCTCGCACCCGAGTCGGTGGTCGTGGTCATGAGCACGGTCGGCCCCGAGGCGGCCCGGCGGTTCGCCGAGGCTTGCCGCAGCCGCGGGATCGCCTACGTGGACGCGCCGGTGTCCGGGGGGCCGGGCGCCGCGGATGCCGGCTCCCTGGCCGCCATCATCGGAGGCGAGGCGTCGGGCGTCGAGCGGGTCCGCCCGCTCCTCGCCGTGCTCTGCCGCAAGCTCTACCAGGTGGGCCCGCGCCCCGGCGACGGCCAGGCCGTGAAGCTCGTGAACCAGCTCCTCGTCGGCGTCGGCGCCGCGGCGGTCGGCGAGGCGTTCGCGCTGGCCGACCGGATGGGCCTCGACCAGGGCGTGCTCCTCGAGGTCCTCACGCACGGATCGGGGGACTCGTGGGTGCTCCGGACGTTCGGCGCGGCGGCCGCCGCCGGCAAGCCGGACCGCCAGGACGTGCTGCCGATCCTCAGCAAGGACCTCGGCCTGGTCCTCGAGCGCGGGCTCGACCTCGGGCTCCCCCTGCCGCTCGCCTCGGCCGCGCTCGCGCGCTTCCTCGACCTCGCCGACGCGGGCGCCGGCGCGTCCACGCTCGACGCCGTGGCCCGGGTCCTGGGACACACCGCCGGCGAGGGGTGAGGTCAGGCCGCGTCGGGACCGGGCGCCGGCGGCGAGCGCCGGCGCCACCGCGCCACCACCCCGACCGCGATCGCCGCCCCCCCGGCCAGCACGTTCGAGGTCACGAGCGCGTCGCTCGCGACGCGCACGACCACCATCGAGCGCGCGGAGACGCGGTCGAACCCGGCGGACTCGGGGAGCTGCGCCTCGATCGAGAAGACCGGCGTGAGGACGACCATGGGCGTAGCCACGAGGGCGATGGCGAGCGCGGCGACGGCCCGGACGGCGCGGAGCAGCAGGTGGCGCCCGCGGCCGAGGTCGCGCTCGAGCCTGACCCAGAGGACGAGGTAGCCGACGAGGAGCCCGACGAGGGCGATGCGGTAGGGGACGGGCGCGAGAGAGCCGACGAGCGCGGAGGCGACGAGGAGCACCAGGAGGACGACGGCGCCGAGGTTGACGCCGGCGAGAAGGAGGATCGGCTTCATCGCGGCGTGAGCGGGACGGCGAGCGCCGTGAAGAGGAGCCAGCCGGCGACGAGAACGCCCATGGTGAGCGCCCGCAGCCTGGGCTCCGGCGTCCCGGGCGGGACGAAACGGCGGACCGCGCCGGTGAGCGGCGACGTGACGAGGGCGAAGAAGCCGAGGACCTTGCTGTCCGGCCTCGTGACGAGCCGCGCCGCGAGCATGTGGAGCCCGAGGTAGACGATCCCCATGAACGCGAGGAACTTGAGGAACACGAGGAGCGTGTAGAGGGCCTGAGCCATGGACAACGACCCGGCCGGGGGCCGTGGGGCCCCCGGCCGCGGTCCGGCGCCTCAGTGAGCCGGGGCCGTCTTGCCGAAGCCCTTCGTGGGCTCGACGGCCTGCCCCGACTTCGGGTAGCGGACGCTGACGACGAAGTCCTGCAGCTCCTTCGACGGCGCCGGCGTCAGGAGCGAGACGATCCAGATGGTGAGGAAGCCGAGCGGCATGCCGAAGATGGCCGAGGCGATCGTCGCCGTGCCGAACCAGGACACGCCGTAGAACCGGCTGCCGATCATGTAGTACAGCGTGACGCCGAGGCCGACGAGCATTCCGGCGACGGCGCCCGGCTTGTTGGCCCGCTTCCACCAGATGCCCATGACGAGCGCCGGGAAGAACGAGGCCGCCGCGAGGCTGAACGCCCACGCCACCAGCTCGACGATGATGGCCACGCGGAACGTCGCGACCCACGCCGAGATGAGCGCGGTGACGATGAGGAGGACCTTGGTGATCGTGAGGCGCTTCACCAGCGACGCGTTCCGGTCGATGACGTTGTAGTAGAGGTCGTGCGAGAACGCGTTGGCGATCGTGAGCAGCAGGCCGTCCGCCGTGGAGAGCGCCGCGGCGAGACCGCCGGCCATGACGAGGCCGGTGATGACGAACGGCAGCCCCGCGATCTCCGGCGTCGCGAGCACGACGAAGTCGCTGCTCTTCACGACGAAGTCGGCGAAGTTGATGATCCCGTCGCCCGCCTTGTCGACGATGTCGAAGAGCCCCGCCGGCTGCCAGAGGCTCACCCACCTCGGGATCTCGGAGATGCTCCGGCCGACGAGCTTGTCGTACACCTCGAACCGCGCGAAGGCGGCATACGCGGGCGCCGTGAAGTAGAGGAGGAAGATGAAGAAGAGCGACCAGGCGACCGAGGTGCGCGCCTCGCGCACCGAGGGCGTCGTGTAGTACCGGGTGAGGATGTGGGGAAGCCCCGCCGTACCCACCATGAGGCAGAGGGTGAGCGCGAGGAAGTTCCACATGCCGGTCCCGGACGGCACCGTGAGGTAGTTGCCGAGCGTGGCCGTCTCGCTCGGCGCCGGGGCCTTGGCCTGCTGGAGGGCGAGCCGGCGCTGCGCCGCGATCGCGGTCTTCTCGCTCTCCGAGAGGCTCGGGTCGCTCAACCTGGCGGCCGCGGCGTCCGCCTCCGCCTGCCAGAGCGCCCGGGTCTGCTTCTCCGTCGGGTCCGCCGTCACCTGGATGGCCCGGGTGTTGTTGCTCTGGAGGACTCGGCCGTAGGTGAGCTGCGGGAAGGGGACGCCGAAGAGCGTGTACGACAGGTACACGACCGGCACCAGGTACGAGATGATCAGGATGATGTACTGGGCGACCTGCGTCCACGTCACCGACCGCATTCCGCCGAGGACCGAGCAGAAGAGCACGCCGATCAGGCCGACGAAGACGCCGATGTTGAAGTCGAGGCCGATGAAGCGGGAGACGATGATGCCGACGCCCGTGACCTGCGCGATCAGGTAGGTGAAGGAGCAGGCGATGGCGGCCACGACCCCGATCACCCGCGGCGTGGCCCCGCCGTACCGCGCGGACAGGAAGTCCGGGATCGTGTAGGCGCCGAACTGGCGCAGGTAGGGACCGAGGAGGACGGCGAGCAGCAGATAGCCGCCGGTCCAGCCCATGACGTAGGCAAGGCCCGAGAAGCCCTGCACCGAGAGCGACCCCGCCATCGAGATGAAGGAGGCCGCCGACATCCAGTCCGACCCGGTCGCCATGCCGTTGAAGACGGCCGGCACGCCCCGCCCGGCCACGTAGTACTGATCCGCCTCGCTCGTCCGCGTGATGATCCCGATGACGATGTAGATCCCGAGCGAGAGGGCCATGAAGAGCCAGCCGATCCACCGGTTCGGCAGGCCGGCGAACCGCTCGAGGAGGCCGATCAGGACGGTGACGCCGATGAACGCGACCGTGTAGAGCGCGAAGATCTTCCGGAGGTTCATGGCCGCTTCTCCTCGTAGATGCCCATCTCCCGGTCCTTCTTGTTCATGAGACGCGCGTAGACCGCGATCTCCACGACGAAGACGATGAGCGCCCCCTGCGCGGCCATGTAGTAGCCGAGCGGGAACCCGAGGAAGGAGTACCGATTGAGTGCACCGGCCCAGAGACCCGAGATGAGGTAGGCGACGACGAACCAGATGACGAGAAGGATCGTGGTGAGACGAATGTTGTATCGCCAGTACTCTTGCTTCTGCTGCTCGGTGAGATCGGCCATCCCAACCTCCGTGCCCCTGTCCGGGCCTCCGGCGGCGCACGGGACCGCACGCACATCGGTGCCTCGGAGTATGTAAAACTGTATTCCTGTATATAGAACTGTATTCTATCGGGCGGCTGATCTGGGACTCTAATCGGATCGGCAGGAACGTGTCAAGCCGTGGGGCAGCGACGCCCGGAGGGCCTCGGGGTACGGATCTTCTGGAATCGCGGCGGAAGCGCGGCTCGTCCTAACGTCGTTCCTTCCTGTCCGGGCCCTGCGACCCGGACCCCTCCACGGTGCGCGCCCCCCCGCGGCCGGCCTCGGTCGACTCGTGTCGCTCCCGGCTCGCCTCCCCGGTCCCCTGCACGGCCGGGCCGCGGACGATCGGCTGCGGGCGGGGCTTGCGGCGGCCGGGCTCGGGAGGTTTCTCCTCCGCTCCGGGTGGAGGGGCCGGTGGGCCGGTGCGACCGACGACGTCGCCCCCCTCGCCGGGGGCGATGACGAGGCCGCGTCCGGGGCGCGCGGGGCGGCCCGGCTCCTCCGTGGGCGGCGGCGCTCCGGGCTCCACGCCTCGCTCGAGCCGAACCCGCCTGGCCGCCTCGTCGACCGTGATGGACTCGACCGGGATCCGGGCGACGCCTGGACCCCGACGGCCCGGATCGCCGGACGCGACGAGCCGGACCTCGACGAAGCGGACCACCTCGCGCAGCGGGTCGACGAGGAGGTCCGTCACCTCGCCGAGCAGCGCTCCACGGTCGTCCTCCACGGTGAAGCCGCGGATGTCCACCGAGCCGTCGGCGACCTCGTAGTCCTCGAGCGCCGAAAGGGGGGTCATCCCCTCGGGCGTGGCATCCGGGTCGTATCCCATGACGGCCTCTCCTGCCCTAGCGCGCCGGCGGCGCGGCGGGGCCTCCGGGAGCCGGAGCCGCCCCGGACCGCGCCGGGGCCCTGCCCGGCTCGTCGGCGGTGCGGTCCCCCTCGTCCGGGAAGGCGACGAGGAAGACCAGGATCAACGCGACCAGGGCCGCGAGGACCCAGATCCAGGCTCCCGGGCGTCGCCTGCGCTGGACGCGAATCTCGGCCACGATGGGCCCCCTTGCTGGTGGCCTCGGCCGGGGTCGCCCGGCACCCGACGACGTTTCGCAACCGGCGTGCCAGCTTGCCTCCAATCGGGCACGACCGGCGAGGGGCGGTGATGGTACGCTCGTGAGCGGGCGGTGCGTCGATGGTCGAGGCAGCCTTCCAGAACGAATGGCCGCTCTTCCGGTTCCGGGCGCGCGACCTCGTGAAGCGCCCCCCCGTGACCTGCGGGCGGAACCTGCCGATCGGCGAGGCGGCGGGAGTCATGGCCGCTGCCGGGGTCGGCTCGATCGTCGTGATCGACGCCGACGGCGCACCGGTGGGGATCGTCACCCTGCGCGACGTGCGG
>DASVDK010000155.1:0-4553 GCA_036381125.1 Thermodesulfobacteriota bacterium
GGCCACGCTCGACGTCGTCGTCGTCGCGGTCGAGTACGGTCACGGCAAGCGGGCCGGCGTCCTCTCGGACTACACGTTCGCCGTGCGAGACGGCGATCGGCTCGTCCCCATCGGCAAGGCGTACAGCGGGCTGACCGACGCGGAGATCGCGTCGCTGACGGCGCACTTCCTGGCGACCACGGTCGAGGACCGCGGGGCGCTGCGCGTGGTCGAGCCGACGGTCGTGCTCGAGGTGGCGTTCGACACGATCCAGCGCAGCGACCGCCACGGCAGCGGCTACGCGCTGCGCTTCCCGCGCATCGTGCGGCTGCGCGACGACAAGCCGGTCGCCGAGATCGACACGCTCGAGCGGGTGGCGTCGCTCTACGAGCGCCAGGGATGGGAGGTGCGCGCGATCACACGCGATGCACTTGACGAGCCGCCCGCGGGCGCGTAGAAGTCGCCGCGAGGAGGTCCACCGATGCGGAACCTGTGGAGAGGCGGCCGCAAGGAGCGGCCCTGCCCCTGGTGCGCGAGGCCGGTGCAGGTCGGCGCGGAACGCTGCGACGGCTGCCGGCGCCGCCTCCGGCCGATGGGCAACGTGTTGACCCTGCCGACGGCGACCGACATCACGGTTTCGGACCGGGCCACCCAGGGACTGGCGCGGCGCGACTAGCCGGGCCGGCGCGGGGCCGTCGGCCCACCGTCACGAGACGCCGGCTCCACCCTCCTCCTCCTCGGGCGAGCAGGCGTAGATGGCGTGCTCGAGCAGCAGGCGCTCCGGGTCGGACGCGGGCGTCGCGCGCAGGAGCGCCGGCAGGAGGCGCGGGTCGCCGAGTCGGGCCGCGGCCTCGAGCGGACCTCGCCCGATCGGCCGGGCCGCATCGAGCGCGGCGGCCAGCGCCGCCACGACGCGCTCGTCCGCGCGGCGCGCGACGAGCCCCACGATCGCCTCCTCGCGCGTCTGCTCGTCGGGGTCGTCGAGGCGGCCGACGAGCGCCTCCACGACGGCCGGCGTCGTCACCGCCGTGAGGGTGCCCAGGGCGAACGTGGCCCAGTCGCGCACGGCCGGGCTCGCGTCGCGCGTGAGATCGACCAGCGCGTCGACGGCCAGCGGGTCGTCGAAGCCGCCGAGCCCGCACGCCACGGCGTGGCGCACCTCGGCGTCCGGGTCGGCCCGCCGGCCGGCGAGCGGCCCGATCGCCCGCGCGTCCCTCAGACGCGAGAGGGCCGCGACGGCTGCGGCGCGCACGAGGGGGGCCTCGTCGTCGAGCGCCTCGATGAGGGCCGGGATCACGCGCTCTCGCGCGGCGCCGGAGGCGGCGCCGAGCCGACCGAGCGCGTCGCAGGCGAGGGCTCGGGCGGCCTCGCGCGCGTCGGCGGCGAGCGCCAGGGCGCGGTCGAGTCGGGCCGCGTCGCCCGCCCCGCAGAGCGCGTCGACCGCCCGCCCCCAGGCGTCGCCGTCGCGGCCGCCGCCGTCGAGCGCAGCCCGGACGAGGTCCTCGAGGTCGCGGCTCATCCCCTCTCCCGTCAACGTCTCCGATCCCCGCCGGACGGGGTCGGGCCTCGGCGCGTTCCCGATCAGATGGCGCCCGCCGCCCGGAGGCGGGCGACGTCGGCCGCCGACCACCCCAGCTCGGCGAGGACCTCGTCGGTGTGCTCGCCGAGCAGGGGCGGCGGCCGGCGGATGCGGCCCGGTGTGTCGGCGAGCTTGATGGGGATGCCCATGACCTTGAGGCCGGGCACCCTGGGATGCGGCAGCGGCACGACCATGTCCCGGGCGAGGACGTGCGGGTCGGCGACGACCTGCGCGACGTCCTTGATGGCCCCCACCGGGACCCCCACCCGGTCGAGCCGCTCGATCCACTCCCGCGTCGTCCCCTTCGCGAGGATCGGCTCGAGCACGGCGTTGAGGGCGGGACGGTTCTCGACGCGCCCGGCGCTCGCGGCGAACCGGGGGTCCTTCGCGAGCGCCGGCTCGCCGATCGCCTCGCAGAAGCGCGCGAAGAGCGCGTCGTTGCCGGCCGCCACGTTCACGTAGCCGTCACGGGTCCGGTAGGTCTCGTAGGGCGCGATGGTGGGGTGCTGGTTCCCCTTGCGCCCCGGGGTGCGGCCGGTCATGAAGTAGCTGCCGGCCTGGAACGAGAGGAGCGCCGCCACGGCGTCCTGCATCGAGCAGTCGATGCGCTGGCCGCGGCCGGTCGTCTGGCGCGCGACCAGCGCGAGGAGGATCCCCTGCACGGCCATGAGGCTCGCGACGAGGTCGGCCATCGGCACGCCGACCTTCGTCGGCGGGCCGTCGGGGAACCCGGTGAGGCTCTGGAGCCCCGACTCCCCCTGGATCACGACGTCGAAGCCGGGGCGGCGGCTGTCGGGGCCGGTCTGGCCGAAGCCGGAGACCGAGCAGTAGACGATGCGCGGGTTCAGGGCGAAGACCGCCTCGTCGGTGAGGCCGAGCCGCGCGAGCGTCCCGGGCCGGAAGTTCTCCACCAGGACATCGGCGCGCTCGACGAGACGCCGGAGGATCGCGAGCCCCTCCGGGTGCTTGAGGTTCAGCGTGAGGCTCCGCTTGTTGCGGTTGACCGCCAGGTAGTAGGCGCTCTCGCCGTTCTCGAACGGCGGGCCCCAGTGGCGCGTGTCGTCTCCCGAGCCGGGGGCCTCGATCTTGACGACGTCCGCGCCCATGTCGCCGAGCTGCATCGTGCAGAAGGGCCCGGCCAGGATCCTGGAGAGGTCGACCACCCGGAGACCGGTGAGGGGGCCGTTGGCCAGTGTCGTCAACGTCGAGCAACCTCCGGCGAGACGCCTCGGGCCTCACGCCGTCGCGGGGTGCTGCCGCCGGCGGGCCGCCCGCCAGAGGGTGCGGACCACCGGGACCGCGATGGCTGCGAGCCCGAGCGTCATGAGCGCAGCCGAAATGGGCCGCGCGAAGAAGATCATCACGCCCCGGTCGGACAGGATGAGCGACTGGCGCAGGGCCCGCTCCGCGAGGGGGCCGAGCACCAGCGCCAGGACCAGGGCCGCCGGGGAATAGTACAGCTTCTTCATCAGATAGCCCAGGGCGCCGAACACGAGCATGACGCCGATGTCCCACACGCGGTTGTTGAGGGCGTAGGCGCCGGTGATGCAGAAGACGATGACGAACGCCATGAGGATCGGGTACGGGACCTTGAGGGCGCGGACGAAGATCGGGATGAACGCGACGTTCAGGACCAGCAGGACCGCGTTGCCGATCCACATGGAGGCGATCAGGCCCCAGACGAAGTCGGGGTTCTTCACGAAGAGGAGCGGCCCCGGCTGCAGGCCCCACATGATGAGCCCGCCGAGCAGGACGGCCGTGGTGCCGGAGCCGGGGATCCCGAGCGTCAGCATCGGCACGAGCGCGCCGGCCGACGCGGCGTTGTTGGCCGACTCGGGCCCCGCCACCCCTTCGATGGCCCCCTTGCCGAACTCCTCCGGGTGCCGCGAGCACCTGTACTCGAGCGTGTAGGCGAGGAACGACGCGATGGTCGCCCCGGCCCCCGGCAGGATGCCGATGAAGAAGCCGAGGAGCGAGCCCCGGACGATCGCCATGCGGCTGCGCACCCAGTCGGCCGCCCGCGGCCAGACGTCCCGGAACCCGTAGCGTCCCTCGAGGATGCGCGCATCGGTCGCCTGCTCGGCGCCGACGAGCACCTCGCCGAGGCCGAAGAGGCCGATCGCGACCGGCAGGAACTCGACCCCGTCGAGCAGCTCCGGGTAGCCGAACGTGTAGCGCGCGTCGCCCGAGATGATGTCGAGCCCCATCATCGCCAGCATGAGCCCGAGCACCATGCTGATGTAGCCCTTGAGGGCGTGCTCCCCGGTCAGCCCCGTGACGGTGGTGAGGCCGAGGAACATGAGGGCGAAGGTCTCGGGCGGCCCGAAGCTGAGCGCCCAGTTGGCGAGGGCCGGCGCCATGAACATGAGCATGAGGACGCCGAAGGAGCCGGCGATGAAGGAGCCGACGGCCGCGATGCCGAGCGCCGGGCCGGCGCGCCCCCTGAGCGCCATCTGGTAGCCGTCGAGGCAGGTGACGACCGACGTCGACTCCCCCGGCGTGTTGATGAGGACCGAGGTGATCGTCCCGCCGTACATCGACCCGTAGTAGATCCCGGCGAGCATGATCACGGCGGACGTGGGCGACATCCCGAAGGTGAGCGGCAGGAGGAGCGCCACGCCCGAGACCGGTCCGATGCCGGGGAGCGCGCCGATGAGCGTCCCGACGAACACGCCGGCGACCGCCATGAAGACGTTGAACGGCGTGAGGGCGACGCCGAACCCGAGGAGCAGGTTGTCCAGCAGCTCCATGGTGCCCTCGCTAGAAGCCGAACGGCCCGGCCGGGAACGGCACGCGGAGCCAGTGGACGAACAGGAGGTACGTGCCGGCGGCTCCGCCGACCGCCACGCCGAGGCTGCGCCGGAAGGAGTAGCGCTCGACGAGCCGCAGCATGACGAACAGGAAGAGGCCGGTGCCGACGATCATGCCGACGTGCTCCATGAGCAGGACGAACAGGACCGTCGTCACGCCGACCGCCGCGATCCGGACGAGGCTC
>DASVDK010000156.1:0-6984 GCA_036381125.1 Thermodesulfobacteriota bacterium
GGCCGGCTCCGGGTGGCCGACCTCGTGGCGCGGCGCCAGCGCCCCTCCGTCCTCGGCGGCCGCCCCCGCCCCAAGGTCGCGACGCACGTCGAGATCGACAACGAGGCATCGGACACCCACACCGTCATCGACGTCTACGCGCAGGACCGGATCGGCCTCCTCTACTCGATCACCAACGCCCTGGCCGCGACCGGGCTCACCATCGCCCTCGCCAAGATCACGACCAAGGGGGACCGCGCCGAGGACGTCTTCTACGTGACCGACATCTTCGGCCACAAGATCACCTCGCCCTCGAAGCTCGAGGACATCCGCACGGCGCTCCGCGCCGCCATCACCGGCGCCTGACGGGGGTCAGGTCTTTCCATTTTCCATGGGGTCAGGTCTTTCCGTTTTCCAGGGGCCGGCCCCGGGGTGGCGCACGTCTCCGACGGCGCCCGGCGGCCGCGCTACCATACGCCCATGCCTCTCTTCGGGAAGTCCAGAATCCGGCTCACCGAGTACGCTGCCTGCGCCGGGTGAGCGTCCAAGCTGGGTCCGGCGGACCTGGCCCGAGTCCTGGCGCCGCTCACGGCCTACACCCACCCGGACCTCCTGGTGGGGCTCAACCCGGCCGATGACGCGGCGATCTACCGCATCGCGCCCGGCGTGGCGCTGGTGCAGACGGTCGACTTCTTCCCGCCGGTCGTGGACGACCCCTACGCGTTCGGCGCCATCGCCGCGGCCAACGCGATGAGCGACGTCTTCGCGAAGGGGGGGCGCGTGATCCTCGCCCTCAACATCGCCGGCTTCCCCGCGGAGCTGCCGCCCGAGGTGATCACCCGGATCTTCCAGGGGGGCGCCGACAAGGTCGCCGAGGCGGGGGGAATCGTCGCGGGCGGGCACACCGTTGTCGACAAGGAGCCGAAGTACGGCCTCTGCGTGACCGGTCTCGTCGACCCGGCGCAGGTGAGGACCAAGGGCGGCGCCGCGCCGGGCGACCGCCTCGTCCTCACCAAGCCGCTCGGCACCGGCGTGGTTGCCACGGCCGGCAAGTTCGAGAAGGCGAAGCCCGAGGACCTCGAGGCGGCCATCGCCAGCATGATGGCCCTCAACCAGGGGGCGTCGAAGGCGATGGTGGCCGGCGGCGCCAGTGCGGCGACCGACATCACCGGCTTCGGCCTGCTCGGCCATGCCGCCGAGATGCTGCGCGGCGGCAGCGTTCGCTTCCTCATCGATGCGGCCGCCGTGCCGCTCCTACCCGGCGCGCGCGACTACGCCAGGCGGGGCCTCCTCAGCGGCGGCGCGAAGCGCAACCGGGCCTTCCTCACGGGACCCGAGGCGCCGGTCCCGGTCGAGCTCGGCGCCGATGTCGAGCGTCTCACGGCCGACCTCCTCTTCGACAGTGAGACCTCGGGCGGCCTCCTCGTCGCCATCCCCCCCGATCGGACCGGGCTCCTCCTCGAGCGCCTGGAGGCCGAGGGAAGCCGCGGGTGGGTGATCGGCGAGGTCCGCCCCGGCCCGCCGGCGGTCGAGGTCCGCTGAGGCCGGGGCCCGGGGCCGCGGGGCGCTATAATCGCGGCATGCGAGGCGAGGGCCCGTCCACCATCACGTTCGTCCACTACGTGCTCGGCGCCGCCATCGACGACATCTGCCGCCGCCACGGGCTGGCCGACGAGGACGCCCGGCTCGTCGACGAGCTCCTCTCGCAGTGGGAGAAGCTCGCGGGGCTCCGCGACGCGCAGCTCAAGATGGCCGAGCGGATGACCGAGGGGCACGCCAAGAAGGAGAAGCTCATGGACGCCATGCTGGAGATCAGCAAGGCGTTCGCGAGCCACCCCAGCCGCACGCCCGAGAAGTTCCGGGCCTGGAAGACCTTCAAGGACCTCTGATCGGTCCCTCCCGGGGTCAGGCCTTTCCGTTTTCCACGAGTTGGGGTCAGGTCGTGACCCCGTGTGGGCCGATGGATCGGCCCCTGTGCCGGCGTGCCGCCCACGGCCCGCTCTGCCGGCGCGCCGGGCGCGCCCGGACCCCGCTTCGCGGGCGTCCCATCGCCCCTGTTCGGGCGTGCCTCCGAAGGGCCGGCGTCACGGCGCTCGGGCCGCGGCCCGGGGCCGCTTGCGCGGCCCACATTCCCGCTACGGTGCACGCGGCCCCTCGCGCCAGACGAAGCCGCGCCGGCTCTGCTCCCCCCAGTCGTTCCGCCGCCGCAGGTAGTCGACGATCCCGAGGGTCCGCCAGACCGCCATGAGCTGGCGGTAGCAGACCGGCTCGAGGAGGCCGTAGCCGAGGATCCGGAGGAGGGCGCGCAGGCCCCGGTAGCGGTGGAAGGCCATCTCCTCGAGGAGCACCGAGGCGATCGAGAGGAAGACGCCGGTCAGGAAGGCGACCGCGAAGAAGAGCAGCAGGAAGTAGGCGTCCACCAGACCGGCCGCCGCCGCGACCGCCACCATCACGTATCCGGACAGCTCGACGGCCGGGCCGAGCATCTCGAAGAGCACGAAGTAGGGCATGGCGAACAGGCCGATCACGCCGTAGCGCGGGTTGGCGAACATCCGCCGGTGCGCCACCAGGCTCTCGATGAGCCCGCGTTGCCAGCGGTTGCGCTGCCGCTCGAGACCGGCCAGGGTCGTGGGGGCCTCCGTCCAGCAGATCGGGTCGGGGATGAAGACCATCCGATAGGGGATCCGCCGCTCGCGCAGCGTCCGGTGGATTCGCACGACCAGCTCCATGTCCTCGCCGACGGTGTCGGTACGGTACCCGCCCGCCGCGACGACGGCCGCCTTCCGGAAGAGCCCGAAGGCGCCGGAGATGATGAGGAGGCTCCGCAGCGCGCTCCACCCCATGCGGCCGGTGAGGAAGGTCCGCAGGTACTCGACGATCTGGAACATGGCGAGCGGCTCGCGCGGCAGCCCGACGCGCGCGACGCGGCCGTCGACGATGGTCGAGCCGTTGGCGATGCGGACGATGCCGCCGACGGCCATCATCTCGTCCGGGTGCTCGAGGAAGGGGGCCACGACCTTGAGGAGGGCGTCGTCCTCGAGGACGCTGTCGGCGTCGGTCGCGCAGAAGAGGGGGTAGCGCGACGCGTTGATGCCGGCGTTGAGGGCGTCGGCCTTGCCGCCGTTGGCCTTGTCCACCACCAGCAGGGAGACCGGGCCGGCCGCCTGGTAGACCGCCCGAACCGGCCGCGTGCGCAGCTCCCGGCGGCTCGTCAGGGGGACCGGCTTGAGGTCGAAGGCGGCGACGAGCCGTTCGAGCGTATCGTCGGTGGAGCCGTCGTTCACCACGATGACCTCGTACTCGGGGTACGAGAGCCGGGTGAGCGAGCGGACGCTCGCCACGATGTTGGGCGCCTCGTTGAAAGCCGGGACGATGACCGAGACCGGCGGCGTGAGGCGGGACTGGTAGAGCGCCAGGATGTCCCGGAAGCGGCGGCCGCGGATGTACGCGACCACCGTGCGCAGCGAGAGCGCCCACATGACGAGGTAGATGGCGTGGAGCGCCACGAAGTAGACCAGGACCCCGTAGCTCCAGCCGGTCACGACGCGCTCGAGCAGGGCGGAGAGGTCGGACACGGAGCGGCTCACTCGCCGGCCGCGGCGGCCCGCGGCAGCCCGGCCGAGGCGCCGAGGACCCGGAGCGCCGCCTGGCAGGCGAACGGATCGGGCGATCTCAGCGCCGCGGCGAGCCGCTGCCGCGCCCGGCGGTCGGCGTGGTACCCGAGCGTCTCGGCGGCGTTCAGCCGCACCCAGTAGGCCGAGTCGGAGAGGCGAAGAGCGAGGGCGTCGAGGGTGCCGGCGTCGAGCGGTGCCTCGAGCAGGGCGGCGGCCGCCTGGGCCCGCACGGGCCACGCCGGATCGTCGAGCGCCTGCCGCAGCACGCGAGCCGCGCCCGGCGCCCCGAGGCGGCCGAGGACGCGCGCCGCGCGGGCGCGAATGTCCGGGTCGCGGTGCGAGAGGAACGCCGCCACGGTGCCCGCGGCGTCGCGGTTGCCCGCCTCGGCCAGGCCGTCGAGCAGCAGGCGCAGTCGCCGCGGGTCGCCGCCGGCGTGGGTTGCCTCCTCGCGGAGCACGGCGGTCAGCGTGTCGGCCGCGGCGGGCCCGAGCGTCGTGAGGATGGCGGCCGCCTGGATGGCCGCCCAGCGCGAGGAGCCGGACAGCGAGGCGAGGAGCGGGCGGACGACGCGCGCGTCCCCGAGATCCGCCAGGGCCCGCGCCGCCACGAGGCGTACCTCCTCGTGCCGGTCGCGCAGGCGTTCGAGGAGCGGCTCCGCGGCGCGCGGCACGGCGAGGCGGCGCAGGCGGTCCGCCGCCGCCGCCCGGACCCACCATCGGCGCGAGCGCAGGGCGGCGAGGTCGCGGTCGACCCGGCCGACCGCCTCGAAGGCGCCCGTCACCACGGCGCGCGGCCCCGGCCCCAGGGCGCGGACCTCGTCGAGCAGCAGGCTGGCCACCGACTCGGGCGCGCCCGACCGGCGCCAGAAGGCGGCGAGGTCGTCGGGCGTGGTGTTCGGGTCGGCGAGCAGCGCGCGCACGGCGGGCAGGAGCGTCGCCCTGCGCTCGATGCCGCGCCGCTCGCGTGCCTCGCGCAGGCTCCGCAGGCCGAGGACGGTCGCGGCGAGGAGTGCGACCACGGCGGCGAGCAGCGAGGTGAGCCCGACGAGGCTTACCACGAGACGAACGTCCCGACGATGACGTTGGTCTGGTTGACCGCGCCGCCGGCCGTGTCGCGGCCGGAGTCCTGGTACTCCACGGCGAGCCGCAGCCCGAAGTGGGGCCCGAGCCTGAGCGTCGCGCCGCCCGCGTAGGTGTCGGTCGTGAGGCCCCGCAGTTGCGCGGCGGTGGCGAACGACTCGACGCCGCGGGCGTACGCGAAGAACGGCGACAGCCGTGCCTCGGGGAAGAACGTCGTCCGCACGAGGATCGAGGAGGTGTCGTCCGTGCCGCCCGCGAGACCCGGGAAGGCGCCGATCGGGGGGATCGACTCGAAGTCGCTCGCGGAGTAGTAGTAGCGGACCAGCAGGACGACCGGCCAGGGGGCGTACCAGGCGATCGAGGGGGTGACGATGTGCACCCTGGTGCGCGGGTCGACGCCGGCAACCGTGCCGTCGTCGGCGAGGCGGACGTTCCGGTTGAAGTCGAGGTACCGGTAGCCGGCGCCGAGCACGGCGCTGCCGGCGCGGCCGAGGGAGAGGCCCTGCAGGAGCTCGATCTCCCCCTCGAAGGCCGGCAGCACGTCGGCATCCGGGCCGAGCGCCAGGTCGACGCGAAGCGTCGTGCGCGGCAGGAAGCGCCAGGCGGCCTCCGCGCCGATCTGGAGGTCGTCGGCGTCGACCTCGCTGTCGCCGAACTTGTCGGAGTAGGTGACCCGCCCGCCGAGCGTCAGGCGCTCGAACCCTCTGTACGAGTAGCCGAGCGTGGCGGTGTTCGTGTCCGACGTCCCGAGCCGGCCCGCCTTGGCCGACGACAGCTCCTCGCGCCGGTACTCGAGGTCGAGCGTCGAGCTGGTCATGGCGGCGATCTCGGCGAGGGCCCGGGTCGCCTCCGGGTCGCCCGGCACGAGCGTGAGCGTCCGGGTGTAGGCGGCGCGCGCCTCGTCGCGCTTGCCGCGCCACTGGTTGAAGCGGCCGCGGCGACGCCACACCTCCGGGTCGTCGGGCGCCACCGCCTCGGCCTCCGCCACGCGCGCGAGCGCGGCGTCGTACCGCCCCTGCCAGGCGAGCACGTCGGCCAGGCCGAGGAGCCCCTCGACCGACGGCCGCGGGGCGCGGGCGAGCCCTTCGCGGTAGGCGCGCTCGGCCTCGCCGTACTCCCCGAGCCAGGCCGACGTCCGCGCGTAGCCGAACAGCGCCTCGACGTCGCCCGGCGCGATCCGGAGGGCGCGCCGGTAGCGCTCGCGGGCCGAGGCGATGTCGCCTTGCCGGACGAGCCGCGCCGCCTCCGCCTTGAGGGCGTCCGCGTCCGGCGCGGGCGACGCCGGGCCTGGCGCCGCGGGCGGCTCGCCGGCGCCGGCCAACGGCACGGAGGCTGAGAGGACGGCGCATGCCAGCGCGAGCGTCGCGATCGCACGCCCGCCTCCGAAGCGAGGAAAGGGCATGGCACCTCCTTGGCAACCGGAGAAGTGCAAGTCCCGTACCCCGCGGCCGACCTCTCCCTCCATCGGCCAACGCCTGCAGGGAGAGCGATCGGCGGAGCGGCGGATGATAGAATCGTCGGCCATGCGCGGTGCCGAGGCGGCCCTGGACCGGTATCTGACCCACCTGACCGTGGAGCGCGGCCTCGCCCGGCACACCCTCGAGGCGTACAGCCGGGACCTCCTCTCGTTCCTCGACGCGGCGGCCGCCGCGCGGGGGTGCAAGGAACCGCCGCCACCCTCGGACCTCGACCGGACCGACGTGCTCGCCTTCCTGAAGGCGCAGTCGGCTCGCGGGCTGTCGGCCCGCAGCGTGGCCCGCCAGATGTCGGCGGTCCGCGGGTTCGTGGCCTTCCTCCGCCGGGAGGGGACGCTCGGGATCGATCCCACCGCCGACCTGGCGCCGCCGCGGCAGGGCCGGACGCTGCCGCGCAGCCTCACGGCGGCCGAGGTGCGCCGGCTCCTCGAGGCGCCGAGCGGCGACGACCCCATCGCCCTGCGCGACCGCGCGATGCTCGAGCTGCTCTACGCGTCCGGCCTGCGGGTCTCCGAGCTGGTGGCGCTGCCGATCCTGCGCGTCGACCTGGCGCACCGGATCGTCCGGCCCCTCGGCAAGGGGAGCAAGGAGCGTCTCGTACCCTTCGGTCGCTCCGCCGAGGCGGCGCTCCGCGCCTACCTCGACCGCGGCCGGCCGGCCCTCCTCGCGCGGGCCAGGCCTCGCCGCAGGCGGCGCGCCCCGGCGGTGGTGGGCGGCGAGGCGGCCGGCCGGCGCCGCGTGCCGCGCCCCCGCCCGGAGACGCTCTGCTTCCTCGGCCGCGGCGGCCAGGGTCTCTCCCGCCAGGCCGCGTGGGCGATCATCCGCGGCCATGCGCG
>DASVDK010000157.1:0-4729 GCA_036381125.1 Thermodesulfobacteriota bacterium
GCGGCGCCTTCGCCATGTTCGGGGGGCGGACGTCGTTCGACCTCGGCGGCTACGCCGGCACGCCCATCGAGCCGCTCCTGCCGGTGACGCTCGCGGCGCCGGGCGGCGACCGCTACGACCCCGCGCCGAGGCCGGTGGCGCTCACCGAGGCCGGCCGGCGCCACCCGCTCATGCAGGTGGCCGCGTCGGGCGAGCGGAACGAGGCGATCTGGCGCGCGATGCCGGCCCTCGACGGCGTGAACGTCCTCGGCCGCCCGAAGCCCGACGCGGTCGTCCTCGCCACCGCGCCGCGCGACGGCGGCGGGGGGACGCCGCTCATCGCCGTCGGGCGTCACGGCAAGGGTCGGACGCTCGCCTTCGCGAGCGACGCGTTCTGGCGCTGGAACTTCGAGAGCGTGGGCCGAGGCCAGGCGAACCGGCACTACCTGCGCTTCGTGAGCCAGATGGTCCGCTGGCTGATCGACGACCCGCTCTTCGCGCCGCTCTCCGTCTGGCTGGACAAGGAGGTCTACCAGCCGGGGGACGAGGCGAGGGTCGTCGTCCGGGCGCTCAACGACGACTTCAGCCCCGCGCCCGACGCCAACGTGACGCTGCGCGTCACCGGACCGGGCGGCGCCTCCCAGGCGGTGAGCGTGCGGCCGGGCGACCATCCCGGCGAGTTCGTGGCGTCGGTCAAGCCTGGCGAGGTCGGGCTCTACACCGTGCGGGCCGAAGCGCGCACCGGCCGCCGCGGCGCCGCGGCGGGCGGCGAGGGGCGGGGAGGCGGCGACGCCCAGCTCGGCGCGGGCGCCGGGGCGGCCACCGCCCGGCCGCCGGCCCGCGCCGAGGCGAGCTTCCGGCTCGCCCCGTCTCGCTCGAGTTCGAGGACGCGGCGCCCGGCGAGGGCTACCTCGCGGAGGTCGCGAAGGTCAGCGGGGGGCGGTTCTTCTCGCTCGCCGAGGCGCGGCGCCTCTCCGCCGCGGACCTCGTCGCGGCCTTTCCCCAGCGGGCCGAGTACCGGGTGAGCGAGGAGCGGCGGACGCCGCTCTGGCAGACCTGGGCCGTCTTCGCCCTGATCGTGACGCTCCTCGCGACCGAGTGGACCTTCAGGCGGCGGTGGGGGCTCGCATGAGGTTGGCAAGGCCGAACCTGATTCGGCATCAGGTCTCGCCGCCGGCATGTCGGGTTTGCGCGTCCGCCGCCGGTTCGTCCCGGAGCGCGTGAACACGTAACCGCCTGTCCCGTACGACGACACCCGCGTCGCGTCCTTCGCCCGCCCCGGAGTCGACGACTCCGGCCGATCACGGAGGCGATCACCGGCAGAGGGCTACGAGGCTTTCGCTCGCTCGACGGGATGACCTGGTCGCACTGGCTCCCCGCAGGCTGCCGTGCTAGGCTCCCCGCGCCATGACCACGACCCCCACGGACGCGGTACCGGCCGGCCAGCGGTCGCCCCTTCGCCGGCTCTACCGGTGGACGGAGCAGTGGGCCGATTCGGCCTACGGCACCTGGGCCCTGGCGGCGCTGGCGTTCGTCGAGTCGTCGTTCTTCCCCATTCCCCCCGACGTCCTCCTCATCGCGCTCTCCGTGGCGATGCCGCGTCGTGCCCTGTGGTACGCGTTCGTCTGCTCGGTCGCGTCGGTACTGGGCGGAGTCGCCGGCTGGTGGATCGGCCTCGAGGCGTACGACCTCGTCGGCCGCCGGATCATCGAGACGCTCGGCTACGAGCGCGAGTTCGGGCTGGTCAGGGGCTACTACCAGGGGAACGCCTTCCTCGCGATCCTCGCGGCCGCCTTCACGCCGATCCCGTACAAGGTCTTCACGATCGCCGCGGGCGTCTTCGAGGTGCCGCTCCCGACGCTCGTGGCGGCGTCGGTCCTCGGCCGGTCCGGCCGGTTCTTCCTCGTGGGCGGGGCGATCCGCCTCTTCGGCCCCACGGTCAAACGGTGGCTCGATCGGTACCTCGAGGTCGCGACGGTCGCCCTCCTGGTCCTCGTGGTGCTCGGCGTCCTCGCCGTCAGGTGGTTCGCACCCTGATCGTGCCGTTCGCGCGCGACCGATCGGCTCGCGCGACCCGGTTCGAGCCGGTCGTCCCCGAGGGGCGACCGACGGCCGGTGGCGCCGCCTCCCCGCGGGCCGCTAGTATGCACCCATGCGGATGGACGCGACCCTCCTGAACGGCCAGACCGGCGACGCGGGGCTCCTCGTCCGCGTGGAGGGGCGCAAGGGGCTCCTGCAGTTCGACTGCGGGGAGAACCGGCACCTGCCGCACGCCGACGTCGTGGCGGTCACCGACCTCTTCCTCTCCCACGCCCACATCGACCACGTCATCGGTTTCGACCACCTCATGCGGACGAACCTGCCGGTGGACAAGACGATCCGGGTCTTCGGCCCGCCCGGCATCACCGAGGTGCTCGCGAGCCGGCTCGCCGGCTACACCTGGAACAAGGTGGGCACGCTGCCGCTCGTCTTCGAGGTCGAGGAGCCGATCGTCGAGGGGGGGCCGGCGAAGCCGGACAGCGCGCGGTGGGCCGACGACGCGTGGCTCGACGCCATCGAGCGGTCCGCGGCGCGCCGGGTGACGCGCTTCCACTGCATGCGGCAGTTCGTCCCGGAGCCGCAGCCCGCGCGGCCGGCGCGCCCGGGCCTCGCGCTCGAGGAGGCGGGGTTCGAGGTGCGCTTCGCCCCGCTCACGCACGGCATCGTCTCGCTCGCCTACGCGGCGGTCATCCCGCCGCGCAGCCGCGTCGTCGCCGAGGTGCTCGCCCGGCAGGATCGGCCGCCCGGCGCCTGGGTGCGACACCTCAAGGCGCAGGCCGACCGGCGCCTCGCCCGCGGCGAGGGGCTCCCGCCGGACGCGCCGGACGGGCTCCTCGACGTGATCGAGGGGGAGCGGATCGCCTACGCGACCGACTTCCGGTTCGCCGAGTCGAACGTCCGGCGCGTCCTCGACCTCGCGCGCGACGCCGACCTCTTCTTCTGCGAGTCGGTCTTCCTCCACGAGCACGCCGAGACGGCCGACGTCGCGCACCACCTGACGGCGCGACAGGCCGGCGCGCTCGCGGCCCGCGCGGGGGCGCGCCGCTTCGTCCCGTTCCACTTCTCGCGGCGCTACCAGGACGACTACGGGCGGGTGGCGGCCGAGGCGGAGGCCGCCTTCCTGGCCGAGCGGGCCCCGAGCGAGGCGCGGACCTCCCCGTAGGGCCGAGCCGTCAGGCCCGCCCCGCCAGCTCCACCGCCGCCAGCAGGAGCGTGTTCGCGCCGGGCTCGATGTCGTCCATCGGCGTGAACTCCTCCTCGCAGTGGCTGAGGCCCCCGCGGGAGGGGACGAAGATCATGCCGGTCGGGCCGATGGATGCCATGTACTGCGCGTCGTGGCCGGCGCCGGAGAGCATCCGCCGGTAGCGGCCGCGGGCCACCGCCTGCGCGCCCCGCTCGACGGCCGCGACCACGTCGGCGGCGAAGTCCGTCCGGGGCACTCGCCAGTAGTGGTCCACCTCCGCCCGCACGCCTTCGCGGGCCGAGGCCTCCCGCACGATCTCGTCGATGCGCGGCAGGGCGCGGTCGATGGCGGCGTCCTCGGGGTGGCGGACGTCGATCGAGAAGCGGACCTCGCCGGGGATGGCGTTGGTGATGTTCGGGCGCACGTCGAGCGAGCCGATCGTCGTCACGCAGCCGCCGCCGATCTCTCCGGCGAGCCGCCGCACCCCGGCGATGATCTCGGCCGCCGCGACCAGGGCGTCCTTGCGCCGGTTCATGGGGGTCGGCCCGGCGTGCGCCTGCACGCCCCGCAGCGTCACGCGCGACCAGGAGATCGCGACGATCCCCTCGACCACGCCCACCGACTCCCCGGCTTCCTCGAGGACCGGCCCCTGCTCGATGTGCAGCTCGAGGTAGGCGCGCATCGGCTTCGGCGCGCACGGCTCCGGGCCGGTGTAGCCGATCGCCTCGAGGGCGTCGAGGAGGCGGATGCCGTCCTTGTCCCGGACGTTGTAGGCGTACTGGAGGTCGATCTTCCCCGCCATGACCCCCGAGGCGATCATGGCCGGCTGGAAGCGCGCGCCCTCCTCGTTCGTGAAGACGACGAGCGTGACCGGGTGCTTCGTGGCGACCTTGTGGTCGTTGAGCGAGCGGAGCACCTCGAGGCCGCAGAGGACGCCGAGCTGGCCGTCGTACTTGCCGCCGGTCGGCACCGAGTCGATGTGGGAGCCGATCATGACGGCCCGCGGCTCGCCCGGCGCCCCCGGCCGCTCGCCGAAGATGTTCCCCATCTGGTCGACCGTGACGCGGCAGCCGGCCTCGCGCATCCACGCCACCATCCGGTCGCGGGCGAGCCGGTCCTCCTCGGTGAGGGCGACGCGCGTGAGACCGCCGTTCGGCGTGCCGCCGATGGCGCCGAGCTCGTGAATGGTCGACTCGAGTCGATCGCGATTGATTCGCATGGCTCCCTTTCCCGGTTGTACCCGGCGGCCCGCGAAGCGAAGCCGCCCGTCAACACGACTATCGTACCTTGAGCCGGTCCCGGAGCCCATCGCCGATCAGGTTCACGGAGAGCACCGTGAGGGCGAGGAAGAGGCCCGGGAAGAGGACGATCCAGAAGGCGAGCTGCACGTAGGCCCGCCCCTCGGCCATGATGTTGCCCCACGACGGGATGACCGGCGGCGTCCCGGCGCCGAGGAACGACCGGCCGCCTCGTCCCACTCGTAGAAGATCGTCCCGTCGGGCCGGCCGCGGTAGGTCGCCGACTTGA
>DASVDK010000158.1:0-3703 GCA_036381125.1 Thermodesulfobacteriota bacterium
AGTCGGCCGTGGTGCGCCAGTCGAAGCCCGCGCGCCCCATGCCGGTGTCGATCTCGACGTGGAAATCCAGCGGCTCGCCGCGCCGCTCGGCCGCCCGCGCCCAGAGGTCCAGCGTGTGCAGATCGGAGACGCTCAGCGTGAGCCGCGCCGCCGCCGCCTCCTCGATGCACTGCGGCGGCGCCGGCGCCGTCAGCAGGATCGGACGGCGGACACCGTACGCGCGCAGCGCCGTCCCCTCCGCCACCGCGGCCACGCCGTACCCCCACGGATCGAGCGGCTCGAGCGCGCGCACGACGCGCTCCGCGCCCAGCCCGTAGGCATCGGCCTTGACGACCGCGATCACGGCCCGGTCCGGCCCGGCCAGCCGGCGCACCGCGGTGAAGTTGTGCCGGACCGCGTCGAGGTCGACGTCGATCCAAGCTCGCGATTCCAAAGGATTTGACATAGGTCACAAAAGACGTTTAGTATAGGCCCCCCATGAGTACCCCGCAAGCCAACCCGACGCTCGACCGCGCGCTCGAGCTCGTGCGTTTCCTCCGGAAGAACTGCCCCTGGGACGCCGCCCAGACACCGACCTCGCTCCTCCCCTACCTCCTCGAGGAGGCGCACGAGACCGCCGAGGCGGTGAGCGCCGGCGACGAGGCCGAGCTGCGCGCCGAGCTCGGCGACCTGCTCCTCAACGTCGCCTTCCAGATCGTGCTGGCGGAAGAGCGCGGCGCGTTCGACGCCGAGGCCGTGGTGGCGACGCTGGAGGCCAAGATGCGCCGTCGCCATCCGCACCTCTACGGCGAGGGTCCCGCGGTCCCGTGGGAGGAGCTGAAGGCCCGGGAGAAGGCGCGGGAGGAGGCCGCGCGGGGCGCGGCGCCGTCGTCGATCCTGGCGAGCGTGCCGAAGGGGCTCGACCCGCTCTCGCGCGCGCACCGCATCCAGGAGAAGGTGAGCGGCGTCGGCTTCGATTGGAACGACGCGCGCGGCGCGTTCGAGAAGGTGGCCGAGGAGCTGGAGGAGGTGCGCGAGGCGCTGGAGGCGGAGCCGTCGCCGGCGCTCGAGGAGGAGCTCGGCGACCTGCTCTTCGCCGTGGTCAACCTGACGCGCCTCGCCGGCACGCACGCCATGGGCGCGCTCCAGCGGGCGAACGCGAAGTTCATGAAGCGCTTCGAGGGCGTCGAGCGGCTCGCGCGCGAGCGCGGGCTGGAGATGGGAAAGGCGTCGCTCGAGGAGCTAGACGCGATCTGGGACGAGGTAAAGAAGGTGGAGCGGGGGCGATAGGAGACGTCCGGCGCACCCGCTTTCTGCCCCCGTGCCAGACGCGTCTAGACGCCGCCAGGCCGCCAGATGTTAAGCCAGGCGGCCTTTTTTAACGCCGGCCGGGGTGTGGGTCATCCATGGTCGGGACGCGGCACTGAGGGCGCGTCCACGATCACCCGCTGATGAGGAGGACCCATGCTTCGCCTGACGACGATGGCCGCAGCGTTCGGACTCGTGCTCACCCTGGCGCCGGGCGCCAGCGCGCAGGCGGTTCCGAACGGGCATCGGCTCCGCGATCGCCTGGAGGACGTGCGGGACCGCCGCGAGGATGTCCGCGACCGCCTCGAGGACCGGTGGGATCGGCTGGAGGACAAGCTGGACCGTCGGGAGGACCGGCTCGACCGCCGCGAGGATGTTTGGGACCGGCGCCACGACGGCGGCCGGGCCGACCGGCTCGAGGACCGCCGGGATCGGCGCGAGGACGTGCGGGACCGGCTGGAGGATCGGCGGGACCGGCGCGAGGACCGCGCGGACCGTCGCGAGGACCGGCGTGACCGGCGCGAGGACCGCCGGGACCGCAGGCACTGAGCGCGCGGGAGGGGCGGGCGTCCGACGGCGCCCGCCCCCGCTCTCCCGCCCCCGCGTCGTGCGGCCTCGGACCCCCCTCAGGGATACAACCGGTACAGCATCCGCGGGAACGGGATCGTCTCGCGGATGTGCGGCCGGCCGGTGATCCAGGCGACGGCCCGCTCGACGCCGAGCCCGAAGCCGGAGTGCACGAACGTGCCGTAGCGGCGCAGGTCGAGGTACCAGGAGTAGGCCTCGAGCGGCAGCCCCTGCTCCTGGATGCGTGCGACGAGGCGGTCGAGATCGTCCTCGCGTTGGCTCCCGCCGATGATTTCCCCGAACCCCTCCGGCGCGATCAGGTCGTCGCACAGGACCGTGCGCGGATCGGCCGGGTTCTCCTTCATGTAGAAGGCCTTGGCCTGCTTCGGGTAGTTCGTGACGAAGACGGGCTTCTCGTAGATCGAGCCGAGGATCGTCTCGTCGGGCGCGCCGAGGTCGGTCCCCCACTGGATCTCGCTGCCGTGCTGCTGGAGCAGCGTGACGGCGTCGCTGTACTCGAGGCGCGGGAACGGTGGCGTGACCTTTTCGAGCCTGGAGATGTCACGCTCGAGGTACTCGAGTTCGTTCTTACAGCGTTCGAGCGCCCGGGCGACGAGGTAGGAGACGAGGTCCTCCTGTAGCCGCATGTTGTCGTTCGAGTCGTACCACGCCATCTCGGGCTCGACCATCCAGAACTCGGTGAGATGGCGGCGGGTCTTGGACTTCTCGGCGCGGAACGTGGGACCGAACGTGTAGATCTTGCCGAGCGCGGCGGCGGCGGCCTCGCCGTAGAGCTGGCCGGTCTGGGCGAGGTAGGCCTTTTCGTCGAAGTAGTCGACCTCGAAGAGGCCGGCGCCGCCCTCGCCGATGGCGCCGGTCAGGATCGGGGTGTCGACGCGGACGAAGCCGCGGTCGTAGAAGAAGTCGACGATCGCCTTCTCGACTTCGTTGCGCACCTGCATGATCGCGCGCTGCTGGCTCGAGCGGAGCCAGAGGTGGCGGTGGTCGAGGAGGAAGTCGGGCCCGTGCTCCTTCGGCTGGATCGGGTAGTCGTGGCTCGGCCCGAGGATGCGGAAGTCCTGCACGCCGAGCTCGTAGCCGCCGGGCGCGCGCCGCTCCTCGCGGACCGTGCCCGTCAGCTCGATGCTCGTCTCCAGCGTGAGGGCGCCGAGGCGCTCCCACAGCTCCGGACCGACCTCCTTCTGGAGGACGACCCCTTGGACGATCCCGGTGCCATCCCGCAGCACGACGAACGCGACCTTGCCGTGCGTCCTCGTGGTCTGGACCCAGCCGCGGAGCGTGACGGTCTCGCCGACGTGGGCTCCGAGATCACGGATGCCACTCACCACTGCCATGGACCCCCGCTGCGAATGAACGGTCGAACGGCCGCGCCCGGCGGTGCGGCGCGGAGGAAGCTAGAGCTACCCCGGAGGAGCGTCAATCTGACGCGGGCCGCCGGCATCCTCGCGCTCGCGGCGCTCGGCGCGCCCGCCGGCGGCTGCGCGGTCCGCCGCGCGCCGCCGCCCACGCACATCCCGGAGCTGGAGTGGCCGACGTACCTCGGGAACCCGGGGCGCGCCGGCTACGCCGACGAGCGCGTGCCGGACAGCGTCGAGGTGGCGTGGCGGGCGCATCCGGGGCGCGGCCTCCTCTCGCCGGTGCTGCTGGCCCCGCCGATGGCGTTCGCGACGACCGAGGGGCGCATCGTCGAGGCGCTCGCCATCGACAAGGGCGCCGTCTACTGGGCGCGACGCGTCGAGGACTCCATGACCGGCGGCGCCGTGGCCGGCGGCGGGCGGCTGTACGCCGCCACGAGCGACGCCGAGGGGTACGCCTACGCGATCCGCAT
>DASVDK010000159.1:0-13002 GCA_036381125.1 Thermodesulfobacteriota bacterium
CGGCGCTCACCGCGGTCCGCGGCTCGCAACGCGTGACCGATCAGAATCCCGAAGGCAAGTACCAGGCGCTGGAGCGCTACGGCCGCGATCTCACCGAGCTCGCCCGCCGCGGCAAGCTCGACCCGGTGATCGGCCGCGACGAGGAGATCCGCCGCGTGATCCAGGTGCTCTCGCGCCGCACGAAGAACAACCCCGTCCTGATCGGCGAGCCGGGCGTCGGCAAGACGGCCATCGTGGAGGGCCTCGCGCAGCGGATCGTCAACGGGGACGTGCCGGAGGGGCTCAAGGACAAGCGGGTCGTGGCGCTCGACCTCGGCGCCCTGGTCGCCGGCTCGAAGTACCGCGGGGAGTTCGAGGACCGGCTGAAGGCGGTCCTCAAGGAGGTGACCGAGGCGGAGGGGCAGGTCGTCCTCTTCATCGACGAGCTGCACACGCTCGTCGGCGCCGGCGCGGCCGAGGGGGCCATGGACGCGTCCAACATGCTCAAGCCGGCCCTCGCGCGCGGCGAGCTGCGCGCGGTGGGGGCGACGACGCTCGACGAGTACCGCAAGCGGATCGAGAAGGACGCCGCCCTCGAGCGGCGCTTCCAGCCGGTGTACGTCGGGGAGCCGACGGTCGAGGACACGATCGCCATCCTCCGCGGCCTCAAGGAGCGCTACGAGGTGCACCACGGCGTCCGGATCCAGGACGCCGCCCTCGTGGCGGCGGCCACGCTGTCCCACCGCTACATCACCGACCGGTTCCTCCCGGACAAGGCGATCGACCTCATCGACGAGGCCGCCTCGCGCGTCCGCATGGAGATCGACTCGGTCCCGGTCGCCATCGACGAGGTGCAGCGCCAGATCCGGCGCCTCGAGGTCGAGCGCGAGGCGCTGCGCAAGGAGACCGACCGGGCGAGCCGCGAGCGGCTCGCGGCGCTCGACCAGCAGATCGCCGACCTTCAGGAAACGGCCTCGCGGATGACCGCCCGCTGGCAGGCCGAGAAGGCGGTCATCACGAAGATCCGCGAGATCAAGGCGGCCATCGACGAGGCCAAGGTCGAGGAGCAGCGGGCCGAGCGGGCCGGCGACCTCGGCAAGGTGGCCGAGATCCGCTACGGCCGGCTCACGGAGCTTGCCAAGCAGCTCGACGCCGAGAACCGCCGGCTCGCGGACATGCAGAAGGACGGCGGCTCCATGCTCCGCGAGGAGGTGGGACCCGAGGAGGTGGCGGCCGTCGTCTCCCGCTGGACCGGCGTGCCGGTGACCCGCATGCTCGAGGGCGAGATGCAGAAGCTCCTCCGGATGGAGGAGGGGCTCCACCGCCGGGTCGTCGGCCAGGACGCCGCGGTCAGGGCGGTCGCCAACGCCGTGCGGCGCGCCCGCTCGGGTCTCGCCGACCCCAACCGGCCGATCGGCTCGTTCATCTTCCTGGGGCCGACCGGCGTGGGCAAGACGGAGCTGGCCCGCGCGCTCGCCGAGTTCCTCTTCGACGACGAGCAGGCGATGGTCCGCATCGACATGAGCGAGTACCAGGAGAAGCACACGGTGGCGCGCCTGATCGGCGCACCCCCGGGCTACGTCGGCTTCGAGGAGGGGGGCCAGCTCACCGAGGCGATTCGGCGGCGGCCCTACTCGGTCATCCTCTTCGACGAGATCGAGAAGGCGCACCCCGACGTCTTCAACGTGCTGCTCCAGCTCCTCGACGACGGGCGGCTCACCGACGGCCAGGGGCGGACGGTGGACTTCCGCAACACCGTCGTGATCATGACGTCGAACATCGGCGGGCAGTGGATCACCGAGTCGGGCGACCTCGACCCGAAGACGATCGAGCGCAACGTCCTCGGGGCGCTGCGACAGCACTTCCGGCCGGAGTTCCTGAACCGGATCGACGACATCATCGTCTTCCACCCGCTCGGCCGGGAGCACCTGGCGAAGATCATCGACATCCAGCTCGACCGCTTCCGCAAGCGGCTCGCCGAGCGGGGGCTCGGCCTCGAGCTGACGCCGGCGGCCGTCGACAGGCTCGCCGCGGTCGGCTTCGACCCGGTCTACGGGGCGCGGCCGCTCAAGCGGGCCATCCAGAAGCACCTCCAGGACCCGCTCGCGACCGCGCTCCTCAGGGGCGAATTCGGCGAGGGGGACACGATCGTCGCCGACGCCGGACCGGGCGACGAGATGGTCTTCCGGAAGAAGGCGGAGGCGGAGCCGGCGGCGGCGGGCCGGTAGCGGGCCGCCCCGGCCCCGGCCGGCGCCGTCGGGGGCCGACCTCCGGGCTCGGGGCGGCCAGGCCGACCGTACGCAGCCGCCCCTGCCCCCGCCGGCAGAGCGAACCGGCTCGGTACCGCTTCGGGAGGTACGAGGCTACGCCCGCGCCCGGTGATGGCGGACCGATGACGGACTGGCCGCTCGTGACGGTCGCGGACGAGGGCCCGGGGAAGGAGCGCCGTCGACGGCCGCTTACTCGATGCTCCCCGTCGTCGCGACGAAGCGCGGCGCCGCGCCCGCGGCAACCGGCGATCCCGCGATCTCGGCCAGAGCGCCGGTTGCGCCGTCCACCTCGTAGATCGAGACGTTGCCGGGCACCTGGTTCGCGACGTACGCGAACCTGCCGCTCGCCTCGATCGCGATGGAGCGAGGATTGCTCGCCGTCGGCGCCGTTCCCGTCGCGGCAAGCGCGCCCGACGTGGGGTCGATCGCGTAGGCGGAGACGTTGCCGGGGCCGTAGTTCGCGACGTAGGCGAATCGCCCGGTCGGGTCGATCTCGACGGCGTTGGGCTGAATCCCGGTCAACGCCTCCTCGACGAACGTCAGGGCACCCGTGGCGCCGTCTCGCCGGTAGACGGAGAGGCGGCGCGCGGAGTCGGTAGCGTAGGCGAACCGGCCCGACGGCTCCACGGCGACGGACGTGAACTGGGCGGAGCCGGCTAGCGGTGAGCCCTCGATCTCGAGCAGGCCGCCTCCGGGGCCGATCCGGTACGCGAAGATGGCCCTGGCCGACGAGTCGCCGACGTAGGCAAACCGCCCGGAGGGATCGATCGTGACCGATCGAGCGCCAGAGCCCGTGTTCCGGCTGCCGCTCGCGAGGAACGGGGACCCGGCGACCTCCGCGAGCGCGCCGCTCGTCGAATCGATGGCGTAGGCCGACACGTCGCCCGAGTTGATGTTCGCGACGTAGACGAACGCCCCCGAGGGGTCGACGGCGATGTCCTGCGGCGCGTGACCGGCGGCGAACGGGGAGCCCTGGACCTCGGTGGCGATCCGGTGGCCGGGTCGATCCGGTACGCCGAGACAGTGTCGGAACTCTCGTTCGGCGCGTAGAGGTAGGTGCCCGTCGGGTCGATCACGACCGATCGGGGGCGATCGCCGGCCGCAGCGGCCGGCCCGGGCGTCAGCGCGCCGTCGGTCGCGTTGATCGCGAAGGTCTCGACGGTCCCGGAGAGCGCGCTCACCACGTACGCGAACCGCGCGCTCGGGTGGACGGCCACCGCGGACGCCCCGGCCCCGGAGACGACGTATCCGTAGTGGCGCAACTCGCCGCTGTCCGCATCGATCGTGAAGCGGGAGACCGTACCGTCCTCGGCGTTGGCGACGTAGGCGAAGCGGGGCGTGCGGAGCGGTCCGTCGTCGACCGGTGCCGCCGCGCCGGTCGCGCCGCCCCCTCCGCCGCAGGCGGCGAGGACGGCCGCGCAAAGGACCATTGCCGGGGCCCGCGACGTCATGGTCTGCCCGCCCGGAGCGCTGGCGATCGGCCAGCGGGGTATCGAGGCCGGGGCGGGGCGCCGCCAGCGCCCCGCCCCGGAAGGCGTGCCGCCCCGCTCGACGCGGGTGGCGCCGGGGCGGCGCTCAACGCGTCCCCGTGAAGCTCGTCGTTCCCGAGCAGGAGTCGTCGCCGTCGGTCCAGCTCCAGTTGGAGCTGCCGCTCAGGCTGTTGCCGTTGACCGTGCCGGTGATCTGGGCGGTGGTCGTGCCGCCGTCCTCGTCGAACGATCCGGTCCAGGAGATCGTGTTGCCGTTGATCGAGCCGATGAAGGGGCCGTCGAGGGGGTCGCCGGCGGCATCGAGCACGGTGAGCTCGAACGTCGAGGCCCCGGGGGCCTGCACGACGGAGACGTCGTAGACGTCCTTCGCGCCGACCGGCTCGCCGCAGGTGTTGTTCCCCATCGTTTCGGTGATCGTCCAGATGCCCTGCACGTCGGCCGGCGGTCCCGAGGGTCCGCCGCCTCCGCCGCCCCCGCCGCCGCAGCCGCTCAGGCCGAGCATCGCCGCCATGACAACCAGAACCCCGGTGCGCGACATGATCGTCCTCCCTTGTCCTCGGCTCGTGGAGCCGTCGACGGACGAGCCTAGGCGGGTCCGATTACGGATGACGCACCGATTCGGTCGCGATTGCGGGATCGGATACGGATCGGCCGGCGCGGGGCGCGCCGGCCGCCCATCTACTTGCGGGACTTGAGCCTGTACTCGGGGCTCAGCTCGAACACGCCGTCCGACACGGGCTCGACCCCGATCGAGGTGATCTCGTAGACCGCGTCGAGGAGCGGCTTGTCGGGCGTCTGATCGAGCTTCTTCGCGGCGGCGTCCTTCGCCTTGTCGCCCGCCATCCGGAAGAGGCTCCGCTTGAGCCCGGCGAGCCCGTTCGAGACGTCGACGCCGTCGGCCTCCTGCCGCGCCTCGGCGGGCCGCGCCTGCGGGCACGCCTTGCTCTCGACCTTCCACACGGTCCGCACCGAGACGGGGAAGCCCTTCACCTTCTCCATCTCCCGCGCAAGGCGTGCGGCGGCCCGCCGGTCCTCCGCGGTGACCCCCTCGATGAGCTGCGAGAGGACCAGGTACGCCTCGGCCGACACGAGCCGCGACAGGCCGACGTCGGACATGCCGAGCCGGGCGAGGTAGGCGCGGCGGAAGGCGTCCTGCATCCGCAGGGCGTCGGCGATCTGCGGCGTCTCGGGCGTCGTCCAGATGGCGAAGGCGACCGTGTTGGTGTCGCGGTTCTTCTTCGGGTCCTCCCTGACGACCGTCCAGGTCGCCGCGTACTCCTCGGCCTGGAATCCGTTGACGACGCGCGTCTGGCCGGTCGGCTTGACGGTGAAGGCGTTCCTCACGAGCTTCGTCGTGCAGGCGGGCGCCCCGGCCTCCGCCTCGGGCTCGTCGGTGCTCTCCTCGTCGGCCGTCCCGAGCAGCAGGTCGGCGCAGCCGCCGAGGGGGCACTCCTCGTACGTCTTCCGCTTCCGGTCGACGTACCAGGAGAGGTTCTTGTCCACGCGCGTGATCGTCATGCGGTTTCCGCTCGGCAGGAGCCATCGCGACACGGCCCCTTCGAACTTCAGCTCCTGGGCCGAGGCGCGCATGTCCTCGCGCGTGTAGACGGTCTCGGTGCCGCGCATGTCCGGCAGCCGGCCGCCGGAGGTGACGAACGTAGACTTCACGACGGCGGTCGGGTGGGTGGGATAGGTGACCTGGGGCGCCGGCTTCGCGGCGCACCCGGCGAGCACGAGAGCGCAGGCGAGCAGGCTGAGCGTCGTCGAGCGGGTCATCGGCGTCGGGCTCCTCGAGGTCGGGTGTCTGATGTCGCGTCGAGCGGCCGGGCACGCGCGCGCTCCCAGACCAGTGGACCGGCGAGACGGGCGTGCCCGCCCGCTCGACGCATGCGGGCGGGCACCTTGCCACAACTCCCCGGCGGACGGAAGGGGAATTGCCGCTCGGCAGGGTCGAGTCGGGGCCAGGGGCCCTGGTCGCGATCGGTGCCGGGGAAGACGCCGATCAGCCGGGGAGCGTCGTCGGGGGAGCCGGCGAGCGGGAGCGGCGAGGCACTGCCTCGACCCCGGACGCTACGCGGTCGGGATCGACGCCGTCGGCACGCCGAGCGGACGGGTGCCGTACACGCTGGCGATCCGGTAGCCCCCGCGCGGCGCTCAGGCCTGTGCGGCCCCGAGCGTCCGGCCGAGCGCCTCGGTCTCGGGGGACGGGAGCACGCCGACGAGGGCCGCGAGCGTCTCGCGGCAGCGCGCGTAGAGCGTGAGCGCCTCGGCGCGGCGCCCGAGGCGGGCGTACCCGCGCATGAGCCGCCGGTAGAGGTCCTCGGCGCCGGGCTCGAGCTCGAGCGCCCGCTCGTAGCAGGCCACGGCGTCCTCCCACCGCCCGGCCGCCTCGTGGCGCCGGCCCGCCTCGGCCGTGACCCTGACGAGCCGGGCGTGGAGCGCCTCGCGCAGGCGGATGCTCGTGGGGTGCTCGTCGGCCGGCAGGAAGCGGCCGCGGTAGAGCGCGAGGGCCTCCCCGACGGCGTGCAGGCCCTCGACGCCGGGGGTCGCGAGCAGCGCGGCGTCCGCCTCGGCGAGCTTCGCCTCGAGCGCCCAGGCGTCCACGCGGCAGAGCCTGGAGTCGAGGGCGATCAGGCCGTCCCGGCGCACCACGGCCGCGGCGTGCCGAAGCAGGCGACGCAGCCGGTGGAGCGTCGTCGACGCGCACCTCGAAGCGGCCGAGCGTGATGACCTCCACCGGAGCGACCATCGAGCACCTCCCGGCACAGCGCCTGCTCTACGAGGGCGGCAAGGAGCGTGCCTGGTCTCTCGCCGGCCGCTCGGCCGTCCCAAGTGCGCGATGCCCCGCCGGTCCGGCGGCGGCGGCCGGCGGGGAGGCGTATCGATTCCGGTACGCCGGTGCACGAAAGGATTCAGCGGATCCCGAGGCTGCGGATGAGCTTCGACAGGTAGGTGCGCTGCAGGCCGAGGGCCCTCGCGGCGGCCGCGCGGTTGCCGCCGGCCCGCTGGAGGGCCGCGGCGATGATCTGGCGGCGGTACGCGTCGATCGCGTCGTGGTAGGGGAGGCCGTCGGCGGGCTCGCCCGGTCGGCGCGCGAGCAGGCGGTCGGGGAGGGCGGCGGTGGTGATCGTCGCGCCCTCGCCCAGGACGACTGCGCGTTCCATGAGGTTCGCGAGCTCGCGCACGTTGCCCGGCCAGTCGTAGGCGACGAGCCGCTCCATCGCCTCCGGCGCGATCGCGGGCACCGGCGTCTTGGCCTCGCGCGCGAACCGCTCGAGGAAGAAGCGGGCGAGGGCGGGGACGTCGCCGCGCCTGGCCCGAAGCGGCGGGAGCACGATCGGCACGACGTTGAGGCGGTAGTAGAGGTCCTCGCGGAAGCGGCGCTGCCGGACCTCGGCCTCCAGGTCCCGGTTCGTTGCCGCGATCACGCGGACGTCGACCGCGATCGGCTTCGTGCCGCCCACCCGCTCGAACTCCCGCTCCTGGAGGAAGCGCAGGAGCCGGCTCTGCAGATCGAGCGGCATGTCGCCGACCTCGTCGATGACCTCCTCGATCGGGAAGCGCTCGACCACGACGTCCATGCGGCCCGCCTCGATCTTCGAGAGATCGAGCAGCCCGTTGATGAGGCCGAGGAGGTGCTCGGCAATCACGAGGACCTTGCGGAGGTTGTCCCGCTGCAGCGGGGCCATCTCGGGCCCGGCCTTCCGGAGGACGAGGCGGGTGAAGCCGATGATCGCGTTCAGGGGCGTGCGAAGCTCGCGGCTCACGTTGGCGAGAAACGCCGACTTGTGCCGCGAGGCGGCCTCGAGCGCGCGGTTGGCCTCCTCGAGCTCGCTCGTGCGGGCCCGGATCCTGGCCTCGAGCGCCTCGGCGTGCTCGCGGACGACCCGGTCGAGGGCCGCGGTCTCGACGGCCGTGGCGGCCAGGGCGGCGAGCGCGCAGGAGCTGCCGGTCCTCCTCCCGGAACTCGCGCGGCCCGCGCGTGGCCACGGAGAGCCGCCCGATCGGCGCCTCTCGCGTCTCGAGCGCGGCGGACAGCTCCGACTCGAACCCGGCCTCGGCGTCGGCGTCGCTCGGGGCGCGGACGGCCGGCGCCTCCCCGGCCGGGTCGTGCAGCGTGATCTCGGCGAGGTCGGCGTCGAGGAGGGTCCTGGCCCGCTCGACGATGCGGCGCAGGATGGTCTCGAGCCCGGCCCGAGCGGTCATCTCCCGGGCGATCTCGTAGAGCGCCCGCGCCTCGACGATCTTCCGCTCGAGGGCGACCTGGTGCTGCTTGAGCCGTTCGGCCATCCGGTTGAACGGCTCGGCAAGGAGCCCGATCTCGTCCGCGGAGGCGTGGCGGATCCGCACGTCGAGGTCGCCGGCCGCGACCTGCCGCGTCGCCCGCACCAGCTCCCCGATGGGCCTCACGAGCCGAGCGCGAGTCGCCGCACCCGGGCGACGCCCTCCCGGAGGGGCCGGGTCGTGAGCCCGAGGCGCACCCCGCCGAGGCGCACGTCGCCGGCCACGACGATCGGCTGGGCCGCGTCGAGCATGCGCTCGGCAGGGTCGCCGCGCGTGTACTGCACGAGGGGTCCCTCGGCCCGGATCGCCGCGCGGTGCGTCGGATCGTGGGGCACGGCGTTGAAGTGCGGGTTCGCCCAGGTCCCGTCGGCGAGGATCCGCCCGTCGCGGTCGTAGACGTAGGCGTACCGCACGTAGGGCTGCTGCAGGACCTTCTCGAGCAGGATCCTGAGCTGGTCGAAGCGCAGGTCGTACACGGCGTTGGTCGCGCTCACCGCGAGGATGGAGGCCATCGACGTGGCGCTCAGCTCGAAGGCCGCCCGCTCCCGGGCCTCGTAGACCCGCACCACGGCGAGGAGCCCGATGGTGCCGATGCCGGTGATGAGCAGCGCGAACGCCAGGACGAGGCGGGCCTGGAAGCTGCCGAGCCAGCGCGGCGCCATGTGTTCGGCGCGCCTACCTGCGCCCGGGTTCGAGCAGCTCGCGGATCCGCGCGTAGGCGGCGTCGGCCCCGCCGGGCAGCTCGTCGAACCGCGTCGTCTGGTCCGTACGCTGGAGGACGTCCCGCCCCTCCTGGGTGTCGTGCATGGAGAGGAGGATGCGCTTCAGGCGCGTCGCCAGATCGGGGGGACGGCGGGGCTCACCGAGACGAGGTGCCGCGGGACCGCCTGGGTCTCGGCCAGCACGACGAGACCCGCGCGGCGCCGCGGGTCGAGCGCGTCGAGGCCGGCGTCGCTCAGCGCGCCGGCCGCCGCACGGCCGAGGAGCACCCAGTTGACGACGTTCTCCTCGTCGCCGTGCGCGAACAGGTAGCCGATCTCCCCGGCGGCGACCGCCGCGTCGAACGAGGGCTTTTCGTCGAGGACGAAGCCCTTGCGGACCAGCAGCGACCGGGGAAGGGCGTACCCGGACGTCGAGCCGGCGTCCTCGAAGACGACGAGCTTGCCGCGCAGGTTGTCGAGATCGCGCAGCCCGGAGTCCCGGCGCGCGAAGATGACGCTCCGGTATTCGCCCCGGCCCTTCTTCCAGCGCCGCAGGAGGAGCCGCGCGCCGGTCCGCTCGTTGACCACGTACGTGGCGTAGAGGCTCTCCATGTAGAAGTGGATGCGGCCCTCGTCGACGAGCTTGACGAGCGCGTCGGGCGTCGCGGCGATCCGGACGGCGCCCTGCGCCCCTCCGCCCGGGAAGAGCTTCCTCGCCACGTACCGGACGAAGTCGATGTGCCGCTCCACCGTCTCGCCCGGCATCTCGGCCATCATCCCGAGCGTGAGGACCGGAGGCGGATTCCCGGCGGCCGACCCGGCATGGGCCCGGCCGGCGGCGGCGACGGACAGGAGCGCCAGACACGAGACGAGCGCGCGTCGGCAGGACGGTGACCCCATGGCGACGGCTCCCGGTCAGAGCGTTCGGGTGCGCCTGGGCTGCGCCGGGCGATGCGGCATCGGGCACGGGGGACTGCGGCCGATTATACAGCGCCTCGACCCACCGCTCGCGCGGGCGCCGGCCGCCCGGAGGCGCCCGGACCGATCGGCCGCAAGCCTCCCCTCGCGCGCCGTACGGATCGGGTACCCGATCCCGCGCGATCGCCGTGCGGCCCCGGTCGGATCCGATGCAGGCGGGTCGGGTCGGTCAGGCCGGCGTGCGCGGCACGGGCGGCGGCAGCCCCGGCCGCGCGAAGAGGTAGCCTTGCGCGAGGTCGGCCCCGTGGTCGCGGAACCAGCGCCACTCGCGCTCGCTCTCGACCCCCTCGGCCACCGTGCGCGCGCCGAGCGCCCGCGCGGAGTCGAGGAGCCGGGCGACGATCTCGGCGCGATACGGGTCGGCGTCGATGTCCCGGACGAGCGCCATGTCGAGCTTCACGAAGTCGGGGTGGAGCTGGGCGAGCAGGGTCAGGGAGCTGTAGCCGGCGCCGAGGTCGTCGAGCGCCACCCGGAAGCCGGCCGCCCGGTAGTCCTCGAGCATGCGAAGGACGCGCGGCACGTCCGCGATCCGGTCGCTCTCGACGATCTCGAAGACTGTCTGCTGCGGCGCGAGCCCCGCCTCCGTGATGGCGTCGCAGGTGGCGCCGAGGTGCGCGTCGCTGTCGCCGAGCGTGGCCGGGTTGACGTTGATGAAGAGGTGCGCGGCGAGCCCCAGCGAGGCGGCGCCGCGGACGGCCGACAGCCGCGCCTGCCGGTCGAGGGCGAAGAGGAGGTTCGCGGCGCGGCCGCGCGCGTACAGCTCCAGCGGGCTCACCAGCGAGCCGTCGGCCGCCTGGCCCCGCACGAGCGCCTCGTAGCCGAAGACCGACTCGGGCGCGTCGCAGTGGACGATCGGCTGGAAGTGGGAGACCAGACGGCCCTCGTCCAGCATGGCGGCGAGCGAGGCCCCCTCGACGGTCGCGACGAGGGTCTCGAGGGAGGCCATGCCGACCAGGTCGCGCAGCGTCGGCCGGGCGCCGCCCCGCATGACGACGGCCTTGCAGCGCTCCCGCTCGGCGTGGAAGAGGAGGCGCTGGAGCGTGGCGACGATGCGCGCGAGCAGGCCCTCCTCGAGCGGCACCGCGAGGACGTCGGGGTACTGGCGGGACCAGGCGATCCCCTCCGCGCTCAGGGCGGCCTCCACGCGGGCCCGGACGTCGTCGTTCGGCGCGACCAGGTAGAGCGCCTCGGCGTCGGGGTGGGCGGCCTGCGCCGGCGGGTCGGACGCGGCGGCGCGCGTCTGGTCCCGGACGTACCGGCCGATGGCCGCCTCGTGCTCGGGCGCGAGCCAGGTGAAGCGCAGCCCCATGCCGAGGAGCGGCTCGGCCCAGACCACGACCGCCTCGACGGGGATCGTCTCCGGGTAGCCCGGGAGGGTGAAGCGGAGCCTGACGGGGGTCCCCTCCGGCAGGGGATCGCCGGTCGTGACGAAGAGGCCGCCGGTGCCGATGTTGCGCGTGCGGCGGCGCAGCGGGGCGGTCTCGGGACCGTACTCCACGTCCACGACGAGCGGAACCCTGGGTGGACGCCGGGCCATAGCCTCCTCACCATGGGAGCCGGGGGCGGCGAACCATGTCACAGATCGGTCGGCATGGGAAGGGGAAAAATCGGGCGCCGACCGCGCCGCCGATCGGGTGCGCGCTGCCGGTCGCTCGAGGCGCCGCCGGAGGGGGTGCGCCACCTTGACATGGCGGGGCCCGGGCGTGAGAATCCGCCAGCATGTCCCGGAACCCCCGCGCGGCCGCCGACGCCACCCCCATCATCCCGACGCCGGTCACGGGCGAGGCGCTGCCGGGCGGCACGATCCTCGTCGTCGACGCGCAGGACGAGGCTGCCGCCGCCATCGACGCCGCCCTCTCGCGGGTCGGCTACCGCGTCCTGCGCGCCCGCACCGGCGCCGACGCCTTCCGGCTCATCGCCGACGAGCGGGTCTCGCTCGTCCTGGTCGACCTGCACCTGCCCGACATGGACGGCATGGAGGTGCTCAGGCGGGCCCTGGAGGCCGACGAGCGGATGGAGGTCATCGTCATGGCCGCCCACGGCTCGATCGAGCAGGCGGTCCAGGCGATGCAGGAGGGGGCGGCCGACTACCTGACCAGGCCGATCGACGTGGCCGACCTGCGGGCGCGGGTGGACCGCGCGATGCGCAGCCGCTCGCTGGCCGAGGAGGTGCGCTACCTCCGCGACGAGGTGAACCGACGCTACGGCGTCCAGCCGCTCCTCGGGCGCTCCCGCGCCATGGAGCAGGTGTACGCGGTGATCCGCCAGGTCGCGCCGACCAACTCGACGGTCCTCATCACGGGCGAGAGCGGGACCGGCAAGGAGCTGGCGGCGCGCGCGCTGCACTTCCTGTCGCGCCGGCGCGACCGCCCCTTCATCGCGATCAACGCGGCGGCCTTCTCCGAGACGCTCCTCGAGAGCGAGCTGTTCGGCCACGAGAAGGGGGCCTTCACCGGGGCGACGGAGCGCCGCATCGGCAAGCTCGAGCTGGCCCAGGGCGGCACGCTCTTCCTCGACGAGATCGCCGAGGTCTCGCGCGCGGTGCAGGTGAAGCTGCTGCGCGTCCTCGAGGAGCGGGAGATCATGCGGGTCGGCGGCAACCAGACGATCCGCATCGACGTGCGCCTGATCGCCGCCACCAACGCGCCGCTCGAGCAGCTCGTCGCCCGCCGGCGCTTCCGCGAGGACCTCTACTACCGGCTGAAGGTCATCTCGCTCGAGATGCCGCCCCTGCGCGAGCGGCGCGAGGACATTCCGATCCTGGTCCACGCCTTCGTGCAGCAGTTCTCCGCCGAGACCGGCAAGGTGATCCGCGGGATCAACGAGGAGGCGCTCGAGGCGCTGATCCGCTATCCCTGGCCGGGCAACGTCCGCGAGCTGCGCAACGTGGTCGAGAGCATGGTCGTGCTCGCGCGGCGGCCGGAGCTGACGCTGGCCGACGTGCCGGCGGCCATCCGCAGCGGGATCGTCCCGGTCCGCCGCCTGGCGCTGCCGGCGGGGAGCCTCGCGCCGGCCGCGCCGCCCGCGCCGGCGGAGCCGGCCTGGACGGCCGGTCCGGACGGGGCCGCGCCCCCTCCGGCCCTGGCGGCCGACGGCGCGCGGCTCAACGTGTCGGTCGGCATGACGATGGCGGAGATCGAGCGAGAGGCGATCCTCAAGACGCTCGACTCGGTGGGCGGCAACAAGACGAAGGCGGCGCGCGTCCTCGGCATCGGGCTGCGGACGCTGCAGCGCAAGCTGAAGGAATACGCGGCCGAGTAGCCGATCGATCGCCGCCCCCTCCGGCAGGATCCCGTTCCA
>DASVDK010000160.1:0-2548 GCA_036381125.1 Thermodesulfobacteriota bacterium
GCGCCTGCAGGAGGTCCTTCGCCAGCGGCGAGACGTTGACGGTGTGATACCCGAGCCGCTTGAGCGCCATCAACTCCCGCGCGTGCCGCACCTGCATGCAGAACACGCCGTCGAGGCCGTCGAGGAGGATGCGCGCCCACTCGGGCACCCCCGACAGGGTGCCCCGATGCGTGCGGAACCACGCGAGCGCCGCCTCGGCGTGCGCCGCCTGGTCCTCCCATTCAGCTTCGCTGAAGCCCCGCGACTCCCACGGGGCGCCTTGGCGGAGG
This sequence comes from Thermodesulfobacteriota bacterium, assembly GCA_036381125.1. Taxonomy (GTDB): domain Bacteria; phylum DASVDK01; class DASVDK01; order DASVDK01; family DASVDK01; genus DASVDK01. Next base: position 270 of record DASVDK010000160.1, read on the forward strand.
ACTCGCGCCATCCGGACGCCTCCCTCATGCACCTTCGTGATCGCGTCGCCCACGAACGCGACCCACGGCTGTCGCTCCGGACACCGGGGCCACCAGTAGCCCCACCACTGCTGCCAGTCGAGCCCCTTGGTCAGCGCGCCTTCACGGGGCATGGCGCACGTCTGGCCGCGAGCCATCACGGCGGCGGCCTTGAGCGCGTTGGGCTTGGAGGCGGCGCGTGTGGCGCTTGGGCTCAGGCGGGCCGGCCTCGAAGACGAGGACCCCGCTGGGGCCGACATCGCCGGAGTAGCCCGTGATTACCCAGGGCCACGGCCGGTCAGGCGTCGGCGGCCCCTTGATAAGCCACGGCGTGCAGTTACACGCCACGACATGCTTGTCGTCGGCATGCGCGCACTTGGGCTCCTCAATGCGGTACGGGACCATCGTCTACCCGATCCCCAACTCGGGCACCTGCGGGACGCTGCCCGCCGGGCCGGCCTCGAAGCCGCCGCCGGGGCCCGTCGTGCCCGCCGGATTCGGCGCCCCGATCCCCAACTCCAGATCGCCCGGGGTCTCGGCCGGGCCTGCCATCCCCATCCCGCCGCCGCCGAGGGCGCCGAGAAGGTCGCCGCCGCTCCGGGCCGCGGCCAGCACGAGCCGCGGATCGAGGATCGCCCCCTCGCCCGGGGTCTTGGCGATCTTGGCCGGGTCGATCCCGAGGCCGCGCACGATCTGCCGCAGTTGCTTGCGCACGTCGAACTCCGCGTCGTAGGCGGCGGCGAGCGCGGGGTTCGAGCCGACGAGGCTCAGGAGGGCCAGGTTCCCCTGCACGCTCCGCGCGCGGTCGGCCACCTGCTTGAGGCCCCGGACCTTGAACGTCGCCGCCTGCGCGAGGAGCACGAAGCGCTCGGCCGGCGTCAGGCTATCGAGCGCGAGCGCGCGCTCGACCCCCACCACCTGGACCAACTCGGGGTCCGTGAGGTCGTCGAGGAACTGCCACGTCGTGAGCCAGGCCAGCTCGACGACGGGGGTCAGGCCCGTCAGCTCGAAGTGCCCCGCGATGAAGTCGTAGAGGGTGTTCGAGGCTCGCTCGGCCTGCACCACCTCGGTCGCCTTCACCTGCCGGGGCGGCAGCCGCCCGAGCCCCGTGTCGGGTGTCGCGATCGAGGCCGAGAAGGCCGCCTTGAGCTGCTGCATGGTGAACGCCGCAAACTGCGGCACCTCGCCCGAGTCGACCCGCTCGAGGAACTTGGCGCCGATCGGCGCCTGGTTGTTGAGCACCGCCGTGTACCCCTGGGGGATGCCGTCGGCGATCTCCTCGGGATTGGCGAGCCAGTCCGGCCGTACCTGCCGGGTGCCCCAGGTGGCCGCAAACCCGCCGTCGAGCATCAGGTTGAAGAGTTCGTTAATCGCCTTGGCGACCGGGCCCGCGTGGTCGGCCAGCGCCTTGTGGACGGTCGACAGCGGCACGCGGACGAGCGGCGTCGAGACGAACGGCCAGCGGCCATGCCAGAAGGGGTTGGGCGTCGGCGGGCGCAGCACCTCGCTCCCCGCGGTCGTCACGACGACGTTGCGGTGGAGGACGCGGCCGTGCCGGTCCACGATGTCGCCCCACCGCTCGCGGACGCGGACGATCGGCTCCCCCTCGTCGTCGTAGGTGACGGGCTGGCCCGAGCGGGTCGCCTTGTCGGTCTTGGTCTCGGTCTCTTCGGCGAGCGCCGTGAGGCGCTCGATCGCGGCCGGGTCATAGTCCGGGTTCTCGCGCAGCTCCGCGAGCCGGCGCGTGACCTCGTGGATCACGTAGCGGTGGTGCCCCGTCGGATCCGGCCAGTAGTCCTCGTAGGGGACGAGATCGATCGCGAGCCGGAAGGTCCGCGTCATGGCGCGGCCGACCGTCACCCCCATCGCGTCCGGGGCGACCGGGGCCATCGGGTCGATCGAGGGCATCGAGCGTTCGAGGTGGAAGATCGGCCGCTCCACGTCCACGCCGTAGACCTTGAAGGTCGCGACGGCTTCGAGGAGGCCCATCTTGGTCGCGTCGCCGAGGACCGAGGCGAAGGGGACGGCCGTGTCGGGCCCGTAGCCGGGCTGGTAGAGGCGGCCGAGGAGGTGGAGGAGGAGCGCGCGCATCGACTCGGGGTCGAGGAGCGCCGGCCCCAAGCCCGCGGGCTCGACATCGACCCAATCCGAGAAGTCGATCACAGCGCCGGCGATGAGGCCGGCGAGCTGCTCGATCGCGATCGGGAAGTCGGGCAGGAATTCCGTGGACTGCCCCTTGCGCTTATGGGCCCAGTTCTGAC
>DASVDK010000161.1:0-5368 GCA_036381125.1 Thermodesulfobacteriota bacterium
CTCGATGGGCATCGGCAGCTCGTGGACGACGGTGGGCACGATCGGGATCGGCCTGGTCGGCGTCGCGCTGAGCATGGGGCTCGACCCGGCGATCACCGCCGGCGCCGTGATCTCCGGCGCCTACCTGGGCGACACCAGCTCGCCCCTCTCGGATTCGGCCAACCTCGCCGCCGGCGCCGCCAACGTCAACCTCTACGACCACATCCGCGAGACGGCCGTGACCTCCGTCGCGGCCTTCGTGATCGCCCTAGTCGTCTTCTGGTTCCTCGGCCGGCCCGGCGACCTCGGCGCCAGCGCCAAGGTCGACGCCATCGCGATGAGCTTCCGCATGTCGCCGCTGCTCTTCCTGCCGCTCGCCCTCGTGGTCGCCCTCGCGCTGCTCAGGCTCCCGCCGTTCAGCACGATCTTCATCGGCGCGCTCGTGGGGGGCCTGCTCGCCGTGTTCGTGGCGCCGGAGCGGGTGATCGCGTTCGCCGATGCAGGCGACGGCACACCTGGCTGGCTCGCGCTCGTCAAGGGCGTCTGGCTCGCCCTCGCGAGCGGATACGTGTCGACGACCGGCTACCCGCCGCTCGACCAGCTCGCGTCCCGCGGCGGCATGGACAGCATGCTCGACACGGTCTGGCTCGTCATCGCGGCGCTGGCGTTCGGCGGGGTGATCGAGAGGGCGGGCGTGCTCGACCGGCTCATCACGCCGATCGTCGGCCTGGTGAAGTCGGTCGGCACCCTCGTCGCCGCCCTGGTCGCCACGGTGTTCGCGACCAACGTCGCCACGGCCGACCAGTACATCGCGATCGTCCTGCCGGGGCGGATGTTCAGGCGCGCGTTCGAGGCACGCGGGCTCGCGCCGGTGATGCTGTCGCGCACGATCGGCGTCTCCGGCACCCCGACCGGGGCGCTGATCCCCTGGAACAGTTGCGGCGCCTACATGGCCGCGACGCTCGGGGTCGCCACCTTCGATTACCTGCCCTACGCCGTGTTCAATCTCGCGAGCCCGCTCCTCGCGATCGCGCTTGCGGCCACCGGCCTGCGGGTCCTGCGCGTCCGGGGGACGGCGGCGCCGGGGCAGCCCTCGGGACGGCCGGCTCCTCCGACTCCGGCCCACCACGGGCCCTAGCGTATGTCGGACCTCCGGACCGGGGCGGTCGGCGCGGCGCCCCGGGCGTCGCGATCGATCCGGGCGCATCGCGCCGGGTTCCTGATCCTCGGCCTGGCGCTGATCGTCTGCGGAAGCCTGGCGCTCGCGTGGCCCGCCACGACGACCGGCGCGATCCGCCTCGTCATCGGCGTCGCGTTCATGGCCGCGGGACTCGTGAAGCTCACCCACACGGTCGTCGTGAAGGACTGGTCCGGGTGCCTCTGGCAGCTCTTCGGCGGCGTCGTGGAGTTCCTGGGGGGCCTCTTCATCTACCTGTATCCCCTCAAGGGCGCGATCGCGATCACGCTCCTCGCCGCGATCGTGCTGGCGGCAGAGGGCGTGACCCAGGTCGGGCTCGCGATCAGGCTCCGGCCCCGGCCGGGCTGGGGCTGGGTGCTCGCATCGGGCCTCGTCGCGGTGCTCGCCGGGATCGTCCTGGTCCTGAAGCTCCCGCTCGCGAGCCCGTTGGCCCCGGGGTCGATCGTGGGGCTCTCGCTGCTGATCGCCGGGTGCGCCTATCTCTTCGTCGCCTACGGCGGCACCCGGGCGAGGGCCGAAGCGACGCGGTGATCACGCGGCCGGCGTCCTGGGGCCGGCGGCGCGCGTCTCGCGGCCAGAGGCCTCGGCGTCGGCCAGCGCGGCCCTGACCCGCTCGCGGACGAGGTTGACGTGGGCGCAGAGGTGGTAGCGGAGCTCCTCGTACCCGAGCGGCACCCGGAGCGTTCGGATCGCCTCGTCGATCCGGTCCACCTCGACCCCGAGTTCCCGCAGGACGGCCGCCGACGGCCGCGATGCGAGCGCGACGTCGACGTCATGCACATCGCGGTACCAGCGGTGGATGCGGGCGCGCACGCGGCCCCGGTAGAGGCCCGGCAGGAACTGGTAGAGCCCGAAGGCGAGCGGCAGGACCGGCAGGAGCACCTTCAGCCGGGTCACGAGCATCGCCGCCGAGAAGGGCAGGTGCCGGATGAGGAGCGGCGGCCCCGAATCGTAGAACCGCCGCGCCTCCTCGGCCAGCGGCAGGTCGAGGTGGTCCGGGGACGGGAACTCGTTTCGCCGCTCGAAGAGGCCCGGGCCCCCGTGGACCCGGTCTGCGGTCATGAGGAGGAGGTTCACGAGCGCCGGGTGGAAGTCGCTCCGGACGGCCAGCGCAGCCGTCGTCGCCAGGAGAACCGTATCCTCGGCGGGGATGTCGTTCTCGAGGTCGAGCGTGCCGGCGGGCAGGAGGAGCGTCGTGAGGTACGGGAAGCGCCGCGCGTAGGCCGGCGATCGCGGGATCGTCGCCAGCGTCGCGCCCGGCACGCGGACCAGAGCCTGGAGCGCCGGCGACCGCGGCGAGGCGATGAGGAAGACGCCGTCGACGGTCCCGGCGCGGAGCGCCTCGGTGGCCTCCATCCCGGTCAGCGACGACCTCGGGGTCTCACGCGTGTCGATCCCCGCCGCGTCGAGGATCGTCTCGGCCACGGCGCGCGTGCCGCTCCCGGTCGGCCCGATCGCCAGGCGGCGGCCGGCGAGCCCCTGCCCGGCGCTGCCGTCGCGCGCCACGAGCCAGAGCGGCTCGTAGAAGAGGCTGCCGAGGGCGACGAGCGGCGCCCCCTCGGGCGCCCGGACCCCGCCCTGGACGAACGCCACGTCGACGCCGCTCTCGGGATCGGCGAGGAGGGCGACGTTCTCGGCTGCGCCGGAGGTCGCGCGGACCTCGAGCGTCACGTGGTCGCCGGCGAGGAGGTCGCGGTAGCGGAGCGCGAAGCGGTAGTACGCGCCGTCGGGACGGCCCGCGGCAAGGACCAGGCGCGATGGGGGTCCGGCCGGCACGACGGCGATCGCCAGCGCCGCCGCACCGGCGAAGCCGAGGACGAGGAGCGCGACCCGCCGGCGCACCGGTCCGTCTCGAGCAGGCGCGACGCGGCCGCGCGCCCGGCGCCAGCTACTTGGGGCTGGCCGACGGCGCGGCGCCGGTCGCGGAGGTGCCGCTCTGCGCCGCCCCGCTGCTCGGGCCGGACTCGACGTAGGCCCGGAGTTGCGGGTTGTTCTCCACGGTCCGGTGGATCCGGATGAACTCCTCGGCGTCCATGCCGGTCCGGTTCCGGTCGAGGTAGCGGTCGAGCGCCTGCGTTCGAAGGTCCTCCGGCTGGCGGAGCAGCGACGCGACGTTCGGGTCCTGCATCAGGTCGTGACGGACCCGCGCGTAGGTGTCGAGCTGCTGCTGCGAGATCCCTGCCCGCTCGAGCGCCGCCTCGGGCGTCGAGGCGGCGGCGTCGCTTCCGGAGGCCGCGCTCGCCGTCCCGCCCTCGACCGCCGCGCGGAGCTCGGGGTCGTTCTGCACCGCTCGATGAACCCGGATGAACTCCTCGGCGTCCATGCCGGTCCGGTTTCGGTCGAGGTAGCGGTCGAGCGCCTCCGTTCGGAGGTCTTCCGGCTGGCGGAGCAGCGACGCGACGTTCGGGTCCTGCATCAGGTCGTGACGGACCCGCGCGTAGGTCTGTAGCTCCTCGGGCGAGATCCCGGCCCGGTCGAGCACGTGGGCGGGTGGCATGGCGGGGGGCGTGTAGCCGGCGTACGGGTTGACGCTCGACGGGCCGCCGGTCGACTGCGCCGACGCGGCGACCGGCAGGCTCGCGGCGGCGATTGCCGCGGCGACGACGAGGGCCGACGTGGTCCCGTGCATGTGCGCCTCCTTGGAGGTGTTGGAGGTGCGTCCCTCACGCTGGCCGCAGTCTGCCCGAGTTCCCTCGCCCGGACCATCGGGACAATCCCGTGGTCGAGCCCCGCCTCGACTCGCGAGTCGACCGCTTCTCGACGTGTGCCAGCGCTCGCCGGTCGCCCCTATCCCTCGCCCCCCCTCGCCCGCCGGTAGCGCCGGATGAGCGCGTTGGTCGAGCTGTCGTGCGCGAGGACCGGCTCGGCCGTCCCCTCCAGCTCCGGCACGATGCGCTGCGCGAGCGCCTTGCCCAGCTCGACCCCCCACTGGTCGAACGAGTTGACGTGCCAGATCGCCCCCTGCACGAACACCTTGTGCTCGTAGAGGGCGACGAGGCTCCCCAGGACCTCGGGCGTGAGCCGCTCGGCGAGGATCACGTTGCTCGGCCGGTTCCCCTCGAAGGTGCGGTGCGGTACCTGGAAGGCCGGCACCCCCTCCGCGGCCACCTCCTCCGCCGTCTTGCCGAGGGCCAGCGCTTCCGCCTGGGCGAAGAGGTTCGCCATGAGGAGGTCGTGGTGGCGGCCCACCCGGTTCAGCGAGCGGCAGAAGCCGATGAAGTCGCAGGGGACGAGCCTGGTCCCCTGGTGGAGGAGCTGGTAGAAGGCGTGCTGGCCGTTGGTCCCGGGCTCGCCCCAGACGACCGGGCCGGTCTGGTAGTCCACCGGCCGTCCGTCGAGGTCCACCCGCTTGCCGTTCGACTCCATGTCGAGCTGCTGCAGGTAGGCTGGGAGGCGGCGGAGGTACTGGTCGTACGGCAGCACGGCCACCGTCTCCGCGCCGAAGAAGTCGACGTACCAGAGACCGATCAGGCCGAGGAGCACCGGGAGGTTCCGATCGAAGGGCGAACTCCGGAAGTGCTCGTCCATGGCGTGGAAGCCGGCGAGCATCCGGCGGAACACCTCCGGGCCGACGGCGATCATGAGCGAGAGCCCGATGGCGGAGTCGAGCGAGTACCGGCCCCCCACCCAGTCCCAGAACTCGAACATCTGCCGCGTGTCGATGCCGAACCTCGCCACCTCGACCGCGTTGGTCGACACGGCGACGAAGTGGCTCGCCACCGCCCGGTCGTCGCCCAGGGCCCGCACGAGCCAGTCGCGCGCCGTGTGCGCGTTGGTGAGGGTCTCGAGCGTCGTGAAGGTCTTCGAGGAGACGATGAAGAGCGTCTCGGCCGGGTCGAGGTCGCGCACCGCCTCGACGAAGTCGGTCGCGTCGACGTTCGACACGAAGCGGAGCGTGAGCCCGCGGTCGCTGTAGTAGCGGAGCGCCTCGTACGCCATGACCGGACCGAGGTCCGAGCCGCCGATGCCGATGTTCACGACGTTGCGGATCGGCTTGCCGGTGAAGCCGCGCCAGTCGCCGCGCCGGACGCGCTCGGCGAAGGCGCTCATCCGGTCGAGCACCGCGTGGACCTTCGGGACCACGTCCTCGCCGTCGACGACGAGGCTCGCGGTCCGCGGCGCCCTGAGCGCCACGTGGAGCACGGCCCGGCGCTCGGTGACGTTGATCTTCTCGCCGCGGAACATGGCGTC
>DASVDK010000162.1:0-18228 GCA_036381125.1 Thermodesulfobacteriota bacterium
GACGGGAGATCCGGCACGAGGAGCGGCTTGCGCGCCACGCCGCCATGCGCGCCGCGGCCCGGGCGCGCGAGGTCCGCCATGCCATGGGGGGCGGCCGACCGCCGGTCGTGGACCTGGACCTCGCGGAGGTCTTCCACTGGCGCCGGCTCGGCCGCTCCTTCGAGTGGATCGCCGACGTGCTCGGGGTGTCCGCGGGGACCATCCGGGCCCGGGTGCGGCAGGCCGGGTTCGCCGATCCCGGGGCGAAGGGTTCCCCGTGAGGTGCGTGCCGGCCGTCGTCGCGGCCCTCCTCCTGCTCGGCATGTGCGGCCCTGCCGCCGGGCGCGAGGCGCCGCCCGCCGGCGGCCGCACCGTGATCGACTCGGCCGGCCGCTCGGTGCGCCTGCCGGCGCGGATCGAGCGGGTCTACGCGGCCGGCCACCCGGCAGTCGTCCTCCTCTACACGCTCGCCCCCGACCGGCTCCTCGGTTGGACCCGCCGGCCGACCGAGGAGGAGAAGCCGTTCCTCCTCCCCGCGACCCGCGACCTCCCGGAGTACGGCCGCCTCACGGGCCGCGGCGACACGGCGAACGTGGAGGTCGTCCTCGCCGCGCGGCCCGACCTGATCCTCGACTACGGCTCCGTCACCCCGACCTCCGCCTCGCTCGCCGGCCGCGGGCGGCTCGCCAGCGTCTCGCTCGAGCAGGTCCTGCTCTGGAACCCGGAAGTCGTCCTCACGCTCGACTGGGTCTTCTTCGCCGACGGCGTGCGGCGGCCCGAGTGGGAGGGCGTCGATGCAGTCCGAGCCGGGCGCGTCTACATGGTGCCGAGGCTCCCGTTCCCCTGGTTCGACCGGCCGCCGTCGGTGAACCGCCTGATCGGCGTGCGCTGGCTGCTGCACCTGCTCTACCCCGCCGCCGCGACCGGCGACCTCGGCGAGGCCGCCCGGTGACGCCGAAGCGGACCGCCGGCCTCGTCGGCCCGGCGCTCGTGCTCCTCGCGCTCGTCCTGGCGTCGTTCGCCGTCGGCCGGTACCCGGTCTCGCCGCTCGACGTGCTGCGCGTCCTCGCCGGGACGCCACACGACCTGCCGGCGGCGCTCGAGACGGTCGTGCTCCAGATCCGGCTGCCGAGGGTGACGGCCGGGATGCTGGTCGGCGCGGCGCTTGCCGCAGCCGGGGCGACCTACCAGAGCCTCTTCCGCAACCCCCTGGTGTCGCCCGACGTGCTCGGCGTCTCGTCCGGCGCCGGCCTGGGCGCCGCCCTCGGGCTCTTCCTCTCGCTGCCGGTCGCGGCCGTCCAGGGGCTGGCGTTCGCGTTCGGGCTGGCGGCCGTGGCGATCGCCTACGGCACCGCCGGCGCGGTGAGGCGGACGCACGACCCGGTCCTCGTGCTCGTCCTCGCCGGCGTGGTCGTCGGCACGCTCTTCGGCGCCGGGATCTCCCTCCTCAAGTACCTGGCCGACCCGTACGATCAGCTCTCGGCCATCGAGTTCTGGCTCCTCGGCAGCCTGGCGTCCGCGCGTCTCGACGACCTGGCCGGCGTGGTGCCGGCCGTGGTCCTCGGGCTGCTGCCGCTCGTCCTCCTCAGGTGGCGCATCAACGTCCTCGCCCTGGGGGACGACGAGGCGCGCGCGCTCGGCGTCGACGCCAGGCGGCTGCGGCCGGTCGTCGTGGCCGCGGCCACGCTCGTGACGGCGGCCGCCGTCTCGATCACCGGGATCATCGGCTGGGTGGGGCTCGTCGTCCCGCACGCGGCGCGCCTGCTCGTCGGTCCCGAGTTCACGCGCCTTCTGCCGACCTCCATGCTCATCGGCGCCGGCTACCTGCTCGCCGTGGACGACCTGGCGCGCACGGTCGCGCACGTCGAGGTGCCGCTCGGCGTCCTCAACGCGGTCGCCGGTGCGCCGGTCTTCCTCTGGCTCCTCGCGCGGGCGCTTGCCCTCGGCTACCCCGGCCGGCCGGTCGGCCGTGACGTCTCGCTCGACGTGGCGCCCGGCGAGGTCACGGTCCTGCTCGGCCCGAACGGCAGCGGCAAGACGACGCTCTTCAAGACGCTCCTCGGCCTCCTCGCGCCCCAGGGGGGAGAGGTCCTCCTCGGCGGCACGAGGCTCGAGCGCATCCCGCCGCGCGCGCTCGCCCGGACGGCGGCCTACGTCCCGCAGGCCTACACCGGCTACTTCCCCTATACCGTCCTCGACACCGTCCTCATGGGCCGCACCGCGCGGCTATCGCTCTTCGCGACGCCGTCGCGCGCCGACCGCGCCGTCGCGGCGCGCAGCCTCGACCTCCTCGGGGTCGGCCACCTCGCCGACGCGCCCCTCACGGCGGTCAGCGGCGGCGAGCGGCAGCTCGTCCTCGTCGCCCGCGCGCTCGCCCAGGAGCCGGCGCTCCTCGTCATGGACGAGCCGACCGCCAGCCTCGACTTCGGCAACCAGGTGCGCGTCCTCGAGCGGATCGCGCGGCTCGCGGACGAGGGGATCGGGGTCCTCCTCTCGACCCACGACCCCGACCAGGCGTTCCTCTACGGGGACCGGGTCGCGATCCTGCACGGCGGCCGTCTCGTCGCGCTCGGGTCGCCCGAGGCGGTGATCACGCCGGAGACGCTTCGGGTCGCCTACGGCGTGGAGGTCGAGGTCGTCCGGCTCGACGGCAGGCGCAGGGTGTGCGTCCCGAGGCTACCCGCGCGGGCGGGCCATCGAGTCCGGTAAGCGGAGGAAGTGGTCATGGCGAAGATCAGCGGGCGGAACAAGCTCCCCGCCACGGTGAAGCAGGTGGTCAGGGACGGCGTGATGGCCAAGGTGGTGCTCGACGGCCCGGGCGGCGTGGAGATCACCGCCGTCATCACGGCCGACGCGGCGGACGACCTCGGCCTCGCGACGGGTCAGAAGGTCACCGCTCTCATCAAGGCCACCGAGATCATGGTCATGAAGGACTGACGGTTCTGGCCCGGGAGGCCCCACGTACCGCGAACGGCACGTGAGGCCTCCCGGCCAGCCTGCGCTGCGAGGGGCGTGGTTCGGCTCCGTCCTGGCGCGCCGCCCACGCCCCGCCCTGCCGGCGCTCGGGCCTTCGGCCCGGGGCCGCTCGCGCGGCCCGCATTCCCGCTACTAGCTAGCGGAACACGCTGGTCCAGACCTGGGTGCCGCTGCTCGTGGTCTCGACCCAGGCGGTGACGGTCGCCGAGCCGTCCATCGCGACCCGCGGCGCGCTGCCGTCGCCGGTCGAGCTCGACTGCAGCTTCGTCGCCGAGGCCCACCCGCTGGCCGTGGCGTACCGGCGCGCCCAGATGACGCCCCGACCCACGTCCTGCGTCCAGACCACGGTCGCGTTGCCGGCGCCGTCCATCGCGACGCGAGGCTCGAGGGCGGTCCCGGCGAGGTCGCTCTCGAGGCCCTGGGCGGCCTGCCAGACGCCGCCCGAGAGCCGGCTCGACCGGACCCGGTAGTCCGAGCCCTCGAGCCTCACCCAGACCGCGACCGCGTCTCCGCTCGCGTCCATCGCCACCTGCGGCGCGGCCGCCTCGGCATCCACGGCGTCGGTGGCATCGACGGGCGCCCCGGCGGTCCAGGTGCCGGAGGCGGCGTCGAAGCGGCTGGCCCAGACGCGCGCGCCGGACCCGCCGCTGTTGGCCTGGAGCCAGACCGCCACGGCGTTGCCCTCGTCGTCGATCGCGACGCGCGGATGGGCCGCGTCGGTGTCCTCCGACTCGAGCGGCTCCGGCGAGGTCCAGCTCTCGTCGGCGGCGTCGTACCGGGTCGCGTAGACGCTGGCCGAGGTCCCGTCGGACTCCGTCCAGACGACCACGAGGTGGTTACCCGCCGACGTGGCGGCGTGCGCCCCCGTCACCTCCCCGCCGCCGTCGAGGGGCACGCTCCCCTCGAAGCCGGGGATGTCGGTCCGGTATCTGTTCGCCCAGAGCGTCGATCGGTTCGAGAAGTCCTCCTGCAGCCAGACGGCGATGCCGCTGCCGGTGCCGTCCATCGCGACATACGGCCTCGTGGCGCCGAGGCTCACGCCGTCGTCGAGCTTCACCGGGGTGGCGCCCCAGCCGGTCGACGGCTCGTACCGCAGGGCCAGGATCTCGTTGCGCCCCGTCGTCGCGTTCTCCTGGGACCAGATGGCGAGGGCCGCCCCGCTCGCATCCATCGCGAGCTCCGGGGTCTCGACGGCGGTCGTCGCCGCGTCGAGCGGCCCGACGGGCGAGGCCCAGCCCCCCGCCGGGGTATACCGGCGCGCGAGCAGGTCTGTGGCGCTTCCCACGCTCACGAACGTGAGGAGCGCGCCGCCGGCGCCGTCCATGGCGACGCGAGGCTCGGCCGTGGGCGTCGTCGTGCCGCCCGCGTTCGTCGGCGGGGCCCAGCCGGTCTTGGGCGCCTTCTTTACCTTGCAGCCCCCCACGGAGACCGAGACGAGGGCCACGAGGATCCACGCGGTGATCGAGGTGACATGTCGAGGCGCGAGCATATCCGCGTACTCCTTACCTACCCGGGGGCAGGCACCCGTCCAACACGATGCGCGTGACCCCGGCGATGTCGCGGGCGTGACCGTACAGGGTCTCCACGGCGGAGGCAAGGCAAACTCTGGGGTCAAATGAACCTTACTGGGGCCAGGCCCGAGGCCGGCGGTCGACGGCCCCGATCGGGACCGGGCTCCGCGCGCGCGTGGCGCGGGGCCCCGATGGGGTGGCGGATCCCGAGGTCGGCGCGGCGTCCCGTCAGTCGCGCGCGGTGGACGGCAGGCCCATGGCGCGCGCCACCAGGCGGTCGCGCCACCGGTCGGGGAGGAGGCCGACGAGAATCCGGAGGCGGGCGTCGGCGCCGACGACGTACCGGGTGCGCGGGCGCCGCGCGGTCAGCGCGTGGAGGACGGCGTCGGCCACGCGGCCGGCCGGGATCGCGCCGCGCGCCGCCCGGTCGGCGGCGCGCTCGAGGGCCGCCATGCCGCGCTCGTAGAGGGCGAGCGTCGCGGCCGGCATCGCCGGCAGGCGCCGCCGGGCGTGCTCGGCCGACTTCCGCCAGATGGGGGTGGCGACGGCGCCCGGCTCGACGATCGCCACCTCGATGCCGAAGGGGCGCACCTCGAGCCGCAGGGCGTCGGTGAGCGCCTCGAGGGCGAACTTCGAGGCGGCGTAGGGCCCGAGGAACGGCGTCGCGAAGCGCCCGGAGACCGAGCCGACGTTCACGATGCGGCCGCGGCCGGTCCTGAGGAGCGGCAGCATCGCCTGCGTGACCGCGACCTGGCCGACCACGTTCACCTCGAGCTGGTCGCGCAGGCTCTCGAGCGGCAGGCACTCGAGCGGGCCGGCCACGGCGATGCCGGCGTTGTTGACGAGGCCGGCCAGGCCCGACGAGCCGGCCGCCTCGGCCACCGTCCGGGCCGCGGCGGCGATCGACGCGCCGTCGGTGACGTCGAGCCTGAGGGGCACGAGCCGGGCAGAGGCCCCGCGCGCGAGCGCCTCGGCGTCGGCATCGCGCCGGACGCCCGCGAAGACGCGGAAGCCCTCGGCGTCGAGCCGCCGCGCGCACGCCTCCCCGATCCCGGTGGAGGCGCCGGTGACCACGACGGCGCGAGTCACGACCGCCGCCCGAACACGTCGCGCAGGATCTCGGTCGTGCGAGCGGCCGGATCGGTGCGGATCCGCTTCTCCTCCTCGCCGAGGACGAGGAAGAGGCCCGAGAGGGCCCGCGCCGTCACGTAGTCGTCGAGGTCCACGGCCTGCGGCCTGGCGAGCGGGATGCGGTTGTACCGCGCGACGAGCGCCCGATACTGGCGCGTCACGCCGACCTCGTCGAGGGCGCGGCCCACGATCGGGCGGAAGGCGGCCGTGAGCGGCGCCGTGGTCCTTGCCCGGAAGTAGTCGGTCGCCGCGGTGTCGGGCCCGTTCAGGATGCGGCGGGCGTCGGCGATCGTCATCTGCGCGATCGCGTCCCAGAAGATCCGCTTCGCCCGCGGAGCCGCCTGCTCGGCCGCCCGGTTCATGCCGAGCACGAAGCGGTCCACCTCGGCGCCGAGCCCGACGCGCCGCAGCGTCCGCTCGAGCGTCTCGAGCTCCGGCGGCATCGGGATGCGGATGCGGGCGTTACCGAAGTAGCCGTCGCGGCGGCCGGTCACGCCGACGGCCGTCTCGGTGCCGACCCGCAGGGCATCCTTGAGGCCCTGCGCGATGCGCGCCTCGGTGAGCGGCGCTCCCGGCGAGAGGCCTCCCCCGCGCAGGAGATCGTCGACGCTCGGCGGCGAGCCGGCGGCACAGCCCGCCACCGCGAGCGCCGCGAGGAGCAGGGCGACGTATCGGGTCATGGTCGTGTCCTCCGGGCGCGCGGGGTGGAGCGGCGCGGAGCCTATACCCGCCCACAGGGCCCGTCAAGCGCGGGGCGGCTCACGGCCGGCTCGCCAGCGCGACCCCGCCCGCCGCGAGCGCCATGCCGAGCCACGCGGCCGCGGGCATCGCCTCGCCGAGGACCGCATACGCGATCAGGGCGGCCGTCGGGGGGACGAGGAAGAAGAGCGCGGAGACGCGCGACACCTCGCCGTGCCGGATCATGGCGAGGAGGAGCGTGATCGAGACGAGGGAGTTGCCGACCACGAGGTAGGCGAGCGAGACGAGGAGGTCGGCCGTCCAGTCGACGCGCGGCTCCTCGATCGCCAGCGCCGCGGGCAGGACGACGGCGAGTCCCACGGCGCACTGCACGAGGTTGGCGGTCACCGGGTGATGGGTCGTCCCGAAGCGCTTCTCGTAGAGCGTCCCGGCGGTCATCGCCGACAGGGCGCCGACGGCGCTGAGGACGCCGAGGGCGGAGGTCGACGCGACGGCCGACCGGGCGCCGATCACGAGCGCGGCGCCGGAAAGGCCGAGCACGAGCCCGGCCCACCGCCGCCCGCCCACCCGCTCGCCGGCGAGCCGCGGCGCCAGCACGGCCACGACGATCGGCTGCAGCGAGACGAGGATCGCCAGGCCGCCGGCCGTGAGCCCGAGGTCGAGCGCCAGGTAGGACAGCGCGAAGTAGAGCGCCTGGATGAGGACGCCGATCACCGCGAGGTGCCGCCACGCGGCCGCCCCTACCGGCCAGGCGGGCCGCAGGACGGCGGCGAGGGGGAGGAGCACGGCGAGGACCACCGCGTACCGGAGGGCGAGGAAGGTCAGCGGCTCGGCGTGGGCGAGCCCCATCTTGAGGAAGGCGAAGCCCCCCGACCAGAGCAGGAGGAAGACCGCGGGGGCCAGGTTGAGCCAGCGCGGGGCGGCGCCGCGCGAGCCGGTCGCCACGAGCTCAGGCGAGGCCGGCGCCGACAACGTGGCCGATGAGGTAGGCGACGACCCCCGCGCCGCCGCCCACGCCGAGCATCCGCAGGCCGCCCCGGACCGCGCCGCGGCCGGTGAAGAGGCTCAGGGCCGCGCCGACGCCGAAGAGCGAGAGCGCGGTGAGGCCGATCGCGGCGGGGAGGGCGAGGGCCCCGGCGCCCGCGAGGAACGGCAGCACCGGGACCGCCCCGCCCAGCGCGAACGAGACGAAGGACGAGACGGCGGCGCCCCACGGCGAGCCGAGGTCCTCGGGGTCGACCCCGAGCTCCTCCCGGGCGAGGACCCGGAGGGCCCGCTCCGGGTCGGCCACGATCTGCCGCGCCATCTGCGTCGCCTCGGCCTCGCCGAGCCCGCGCGTCCGGTAGATCAGCGCCAGCTCCGCCGCCTCGTCCTCGGGGTACTGCGCCAGCTCCGCCCGCTCGAGGCCGATCTGGTACTCGTACATCTCGCGCTGCGACCGAACCGAGACGTACTCGCCGGCCGCCATGGAGAGGGCGCCGGCCAGTAGCCCGGCCAGCCCCGCGAGCAGGACCGTCTCGTGGCTCGTCGCCGCGCCGGCCACGCCGAGGATCAGCGTGGCGTTCGAGACCAGCCCGTCGTTCACGCCGAAGACCGCGGCCCGGAGGTTGCCGCCCCCGCGGGTGCCGTGGTGGCTGCGCAGCTCCTCCACCGAGTCCGGCACCGCGTGGTGCGCGGTGCTCGGCACGCTGGCGGCGTAGGCCGACACGCCGCGGACCTTCATCGCCGCGAGCACCGGTCGCATCGCGCTCGGCCCCACGGCGCGCACGAGCGCGGCCACGACGCGGGCCCGCATCGAGGGGGTGAAGCGGCCGGGCGGCGGCGCGCCGGCCCGGGCGGCGATGGCCGCCCACACCTCGGCCTGCGCCTCGGCCGCCTCGGCGAGGCCCGCGAACAGCGCCTCGCGCGGCGTCCCCCGCTCCGCCGCCTCCACCACGCGGTAGAGGAAGGCCGACTGCTTCTCCTCGCGCCAGCTCGAGACGGCCTGCGCGGCCGACGTCCGCTCCACGTTCACCGCGCCCCCCGGCCGAAGGGGCCGGCGAGGAGCCCCGGGAGCCCCTCGCGGCAGGCCGCGCGGAAGCCGGCCACCGTCGCGTCCTCGCCGCGGCCCTTCGCATAGGCGACGGCCCACCGTCGCCGCAGCGACGGCCCCACGAGGCGCACCGCCGCGATCTCGCCGGCAGCCGCCTCCCTGGCGACCACCCAGGCCGGGACGAGCGACACCCCGAGCCCGATGCGCACCATCTCCTTCATGGCCTCCACGTAGCCGACCTCCATCCGCACGTCGAGCCGTACGCCGGCGCGGGCGAACTGCCCGAGGATGCGCCGCGAGGTGCCGGTCCCTCGATCGTAAAGGATGAAGGGCTCGCCGTCGAAGGCCGCGAGGGGGAGCCGTCCGCGGCGCGCGGCCCACGGGTGATGGGGCGCCGCGATGGCGACCTGCTCGTCCTCGCCGACGTCCTCGAGGACGAGGCCGCGCGTGCGGACGGGACGGGTGACGAGCCCTGCGTCGAGCTCGCCCTTCGCGACCGCCTCGGCGACCCGCTCCGGATGGTGCGTCGAGACCGAGACCCTGAGGTTCGGAATGCGCGACGCGAGCGCCTCGAGGAGGGGCGGCACGAGGTACTGCGCCGGCATCCCCCCCGCCCCGATGCGCAGCCGGGCCGCCGCGGCAGCCCCCTCGGCGGCCACCGCCTCGCGCGCCTCGTCGAGCAGGGCGAGCACCTGCCGCGCGTACGCGGCGAGGCGACGGCCGGCCTCCGTGAGCACCGCCGCCCGCCCGACGCGGCGGAAGAGCGGCACGCCGAGCGCCGCCTCGAGGGCCCGCACCCGGCGGCTCACGGTCGGCTGCGTCCGCTCGGCGCTCCCCGCCGCGCCGGTGAAGCTGCCCCCTTCGGCCACGAGCAGGAACGTGCGGAGGTGGGCGAGGTCGAGATCGGCCATGCCGAATCATACACACTCCGCATCGATCCGTGTCATATCATGTATTGGACGCAGACGACTCCGCCTGGTATCCCTTCCGGCATGCACCGGCGCACCCTGATCGGCCTCCTGGTCGCCGTCGGCCTCCCGGTCGCCGGCGTCGCCCTGCCGCGCGCGCCCGCGGGGGCGGCGCCCGCGCCCACGCTCACGGTCTTCGGCGCGTCAGACCTGGCGTTCGCCTTCGAGGCGATCGTGCCGCGCTTCGAGCGGGCGACCGGCGCGAGGGTGACGCTCGTGCTCGGCTCCACCGGGAACCTCGCGAAGCAGATCGAGAACGGCGCGCCGGCGGACGCCTTCTTCGCGGCAAACGTCGGCTTCGTCGACGCGCTCGCCGCGTCCTCCGCGGTGCGCCCGGAGTCGCGGACCCTGTACGCGCGAGGCCGGATCGTCCTCGCGACCACGCGGAGGTCGGGCCTCCGGCTGTCGTCCCTGACCGATCTCCGCCGGCCGGAGGTGAAGCGCATCGCGATCGCCAACCCGGAGCACGCCCCGTACGGGCAGGCGGCCCGGGAGGCACTCGAGACCGCCGGCCTCTGGGACGAGGTGCGGCCGAGGCTCGTGTACGGCGAGAACATCCGCCATACGCTGCAGTACCTCCAGTCGGGTGCGGTGGAGGCGGCGATCGTCGCGCTGTCGATCGCCGACGTACCGGGGATCGACTCGGTGCCGATCGACGCGAGCCTCCACCGCCCGATCGATCAGGCGGCCGCCGTGACGACGCGCAGCCGACAGCCCGACCTCGCCCTCGCCTTCATCCGGTTCGTGACGGGCCCCGAGGGCCGGCCGATCATGGAGCGCTACGGCTTCGCCCTGCCGCCCTCCGGGGGTTCCTAGAGGAGCCGTGGACCTCTTCCCGCTCCGCCTCTCGCTCGCCGTCTCGGTGGCCGCCACGGCGCTCACGCTGGCGGTGGGGCTCCCCCTCGCCTGGCTGCTCGCCCGCCGGCGCTTCCCGGGGCGCGACCTGCTCGAGGCCGCCGTCGTGCTCCCGCTGGTCCTGCCGCCCACGGTACTCGGCTACTACCTCCTCACGCTCGTCGGCGCACGCGGACCGATCGGCCGCGCGCTCGGGGCGGTCGGGATCGATCTGGCCTTCACGCCGAAGGCGGCCGTGCTGGCCGCGTCGGTCGCCTCGATCGCGCTCCTCGTCAAGGCGGCGCAGGCCGGATTCGCGTCGGTCGACACCCGCCTCGAGCAGGCCGCCCGTACGCTCGGCCGCTCGGAGTGGCAGGTCTTCTGGTCCGTGACGCTCCCGCTCGCCTGGCGCTCGGTCCTGGCCGGGGCCGTCCTCGCCTTCTGCCGCGCGTTCGGCGACTTCGGCATCACGCTCATGGTGGCGGGCAGCATCCCGGGCGTCACCCAGACGGTGCCGCTCGCGATCTACGACCGGGTGCAGGCCAACCGGATGGACGAGGCGAACGCGCTCTCGCTGCTCGCGGTCGGCGTCGTGGCGCTCCTCCTGGTCGGCCTCGGCCGGCTCGCGCGGCTCCGCTTCTGACCATGCTCTCGCTCGCCATCGAGAAGCGCCTCGACGGCTTCGTGCTCGACGCCGCGTGGGAGGCGGGCGACGAGGTCGTGGCGCTCTTCGGGCACTCGGGCGCCGGCAAGAGCCTCACGCTCCAGTGCCTGGCCGGCCTCGTGCGCCCGGACGCGGGTCGCATCGTCGTCGACGGCGCGGTCCTCTTCGACCACGCGCGCGGCATCCACGTCCGCCCCCAGGCCCGCCGGCTCGGCTACGTGTTCCAGGGGTACGCCCTCTTCCCGCACCTCACGGTCGAGGCCAACGTCGGCTTCGGCCTGGCCGGCAAGGCGCGCGGCGCGCGGCGCGCGCGCACGGCCGAGGTGATCGCCCGCCTCGGCCTCACGGGGCTCGAGCGTCGCTACCCGCGGGAGCTGTCGGGCGGCCAGCAGCAACGGGTGGCGCTCGGCCGCGCCCTCGCGGCCGACCCGGCCATGCTCCTCCTCGACGAGCCGCTCTCGGCGCTCGACGCGCCCCTTCGCCGCCAGCTCAGGGACGAGCTGGCGGACGTGATCCGCGAGTGGCGCGTGCCGACCGTGCTCGTGACGCACGACCTGGCCGAGGCCTTCCAGCTCGCCGACCGGATCGTCGTGTACGAGGAGGGCCGGGTCGTGCAGGCGGCGCCGAAGTCGGAGATCCTCTCGCGGCCCGCCTCCGAGCGGGTGGCACGTCTCTTCGGCGTCCGCAACATCCTGCGCGGACGGGTCGTCGACGCCTCGGCCGGCGCGATCCGCCTCGCCTGGCAGGGTCACGTCCTCACCGCTGCCAACTCCCCCTCGCAGCCCTTCCTGCCGCCGCGGGGCGCGGAGGTGGCCTTCTTCGTGCGCCCCGAGTACGTGCGGCTCGTCCGCAAGGACCGGCCGGCGCCCGAGGCGCAGAACCGCCTCACCGGCCGGATCGTCGGCGAGGTGGACATGGGGACGAGCTGGGTGCTCCGCATGGCCGTGGACGGCGGCACCGGCCGCACGTCCGGGCCCGACCTCGAGGTCGAGGTCCCGACGATGGTCTACGAGATGCTCGGCCTCGCCCGCGACCGGACCTGGCAGCTCACGATCCAGCCCGCCGCCATCCAGGTTCTCCCTTCCGGCTGAGCCGCGAGGTTCCGTCGAGGGACGACCTTCCGAACGGGGTCAGGCCTTTCCTTTATCCTCGCCGATCGCGTTCGGTTCCCGAGGATTTCCGGACACCTACCGGCGTGGTCGCGGTCGAACCCCAGTGTTTCTCGGGGCTTTCGCTGACGGGGGGCGTGGAAAACGGAAAGACCTGACCCCGTGGAAAATGGAAAGACCTGACCCCCGGGGTTAGCCGCCCTGCGGGGCGCCGGCGCCGACGTCGAGCCCGACGGCGCGCATCAGCTCGAGGGCGTTGCTGCGCGTCACGACACCGGGCCGGAGCCGGTAGTCGAAGTGCAGCCGGCCCGCCTCGAGGCGATCCTCGAAGTGGACGTTGGCGGCCGCGTCGCCGAGGCTCGCGATCGCGTCGGCGAGCGCGAGGTCGTGCGTCGTGACGAGCCCGATGGCTCCCTTCTCGACGAGGCCGCGGATCACCGACTCGGCGCCCACCGTGCGGTCGGCCGAGTTCGTGCCGCCGAGGATCTCGTCGAGGAGGAAGAGGAGCGGCGTCGGCCCGGAGGCGAGGTCGACGAGCTGTCTGAGGCGCGTGATCTCCGCGTAGAAGCGGGAGACGCCGGTCTCGAGGGAGTCCTGCACCCGGAGCGTGGCGCCGACGGCGAGCGGCGACAGGCGCAGCGCGCGCGCCCGGACCGGCGCGCCGGCCAGCGCGAGCACCACGTTGGTCCCCACGGTGCGAAGGAGCGTGCTCTTGCCCGACATGTTCGAGCCGCTCACCATGAGGACGCGCAGGCGCCCGCCGAGCCGCACGTCGTTGGGCACGGCCCGCCGCACGTCGATCAGCGGGTGCGCGAGCCCCTCGCCGTCGAGGAGCGGGCCGGCCTCGACGACCTCCGGGAAGGGATCGCGCGGATGCTCGTACGCGTAGGCGGCAAGGGCGGCGAGCGCCTCGAGCTCGCCGACGGCAGCCAGCCAGCCGCCCACCGCCCTCCCCCACCGCTGACGCCAGGCCTCGATGGCCAGCGCGAAGTGGACCGGCCACATGAGGACGAGTGCGATCGGCGCGAAGAGCTGGTTGCGCCGGGCGTCGAGCCACTGGACCAGTCGCGCGAGCTGCCGGATGCGGGCGGCGGCAGAGGCCGGCGCGAGCCGCGAACGGAGCTCGGCCAGACGAGGGCTCTCCGCCGGCTCCCGCTGGAACCGCTCGACGACCCTCGCCAGCACGGCCAGCTCGGCCGCGGCACGGTCGATCGTCGAGGTCACGCGGCCGACCCGGTCACGCCAGGCGTGGGTCACGGCCAGCTCGGCGCCGACGGCCGCGAGGAAGGGGGCGAGCGGGGCGTCGAGGAAGGCCCACGCGAGGAGGGCCGCAAGCGCGAAGGCCGACAGCAGCAGCGCCGCCAGTCGGGCGCCCCGCCCCGGCAGATCGGCCGGCGCGGCGCCCCAGGCTGCGAGCCGCTCGGGGTCGACCGCGGCTCGCACGCCGCCGGCCAGGACCTCGAGGTCCTCCCGCAGGTCGACGCGCGGCCTGAGCTCGGCGACGGCCGCCTGCCGGGCTCGCACCTCCTCGGCGCCGGCCGGGGCAAGGAGCCAGGCGGCGAGCGTCGCCTCGCCCGCGCGGGTGCGCGCCGTGCAGAGGAGCTCGAAGAGGGAGCCTCGGCCGAAGAGGTCGAGATCGGCCGCGTACGGGTGCGCGGCGTCCGCGAAGTCCGTGCGCGTCACGCCGGTCCCGGCGAAGCGGCCGTCGACGCGCGCAAGCCCCCGCTCGTAGTGGCGGCATCCCGCCTCGACGCACGCCCGCCCGGCAAGGAGCCGGCCGTGGACGACGACGAGGGCGAGGAAGCCCGCGGCCGGCAGCCACACCCAGCCCCAGTCGACCACCCCTCGCGCGGCGGCGATCGCCAGCGCGGTGCCGGCCACGAAGACGACGAGCCGGAGGTGCGCAATGGCGGCGTCGCGCCGATCGGCGGCCGCCAGTTCGGCCCGGCGCTCCGCGAGGCGGCGCTCGTAGGTGTCGCGGGGCCCGGACATGGCCCCCGAGCGTAGCGCACGCCGCCCACGAGTGTGCTATCAGGAATGGGACACCGTTCAGAGGCATTCCAAGGAGCCGTCCATGCCCATGCAGGCGATCCGCGTCCATACGCCCGGAGGGCCCGAGGCCCTCGTCCACGAGTCCGTCGAGCGCCCGACCCCGAAGGCCGGCGAGGCGCTCGTCCGCCTCGAGGCCATCGGCATCAACTACGTCGACATCTACTACCGCTCGGGCGCCTACCCCCTGCCCACGCCGTTCACGCTGGGAAACGAGGGCGCCGGCGTGGTCGAGGCGGTCGGCGAGGGGGTCACCGAGGTCAAGCCGGGCGACCGCGTGGCGTGGGCGATGCGGCTCGGCGCCTATGCGGAGTACGCGGTGGTCGAGAGCTGGAAGCTCGTGCCGCTGCCGGCCGGCGTCACGGCGCAGCAAGGCGCCGCCATCATGCTGCAGGGGATGACGGCGCACTACCTGACCCACAGCACCTACCCGCTCGAGCCGGGCGACACCTGCCTCGTCCACGCCGCGGCCGGCGGGGTGGGCCTCCTCCTCTGCCAGATGGCGAAGAAGCGGGGCGCGCACGTCATCGGCACCGTCTCCACCGAGGCCAAGGCGAAGCTCGCGCGCGAGGCGGGGGCCGACGAGGTCATCCTCTACACGCAGAAGGACTTCGTCGAGGAGACGAAGCGGATCATGGGGGGCAAGAAGCTCGACGTGGTCTACGACTCGGTCGGCAAGGACACCTTCGACAAGGGGCTCACGCTGCTCAGACCGCGCGGGCTGATGGCGCTCTACGGGCAGTCGAGCGGCAAGGTCCCGCCCTTCGACCTGCAGACGCTCAACAACCTCGGCTCGCTCTTCGTCACGCGGCCGACCCTCCGCGACCACATGCAGACCCGCGAGGAGCTGCTCGGCCGCACGCGCGACCTCTTCGGCTGGCTCGAGAAGGGGGAGCTGTCGCTCCGGATCGAGCGGACCTACCCGCTGGCCGAGGCGCGCCGCGCGCACGAGGACCTCACCGGCCGCAAGACGACCGGCAAGCTGCTCCTCTTGCCCTGACCGTGGGAGACCAGGGCCGGCTCCTCGGCCTCATCTGGGTCTCGGCGATCAGCTGCCGCGCCCCGATCCTCGGCGTCGGGCCGGTGCTGCCCCGGATCATCGAGGACCTGGCCCTCTCGCACACCGCGGCGGGCCTGCTCTTCGCGCTGCCGGTCCTCATGATGGGGCTGGTCAGCGTCCTCGGCGGGATCGTGGCCGACCGGGTCGGCGCGGCGCGCGTGATCGGCGCGGGACTCCTCGCGGTCGCCGGGGCCAGCGCGCTCAGGGCCGCGGGGAGCGTCGGGGCGCTCTTCGGCGGCACGGCGCTCCTCGGCGGGGCGATCGGCGCGACCCAGGCGGCGCTCCCGCGGATCGTGCGGGAGCGCTTCGCGGCGCGGATCGGCCTCGCGACGGCGGTCTACTCGTCCGGCTTCACGGTGGGCTCGCTCCTCGCCGTGACCCTGACGAACGCCTGGCTCGTCCCGCTGACCGGCGGGTGGAGCGGCACCTTCCTGGTGTGGGCGGCCGTGTCCGCGGTGCCGGTGCTGTTCTGGCGGCCCTACGCCGCGGCGGCGCCACGGGGCACCGCCGCGTTCGACGCCGCCGCCTTCGGCGCCGTCCTCAAGGACGGCCTCCTCTGGCGCATCGCCCTCGTCCAGACCATGAACAGCGCCGCGTTCTACGGCACCAGCGCGTGGCTCACGGCCTACTTCGAGCACCTCGGCTGGCCGCCGGCGGACGCCGCCTGGCCGCTCGCGGTCTTCACCGCGGCCGGAGCCCTGGCCGGCTTCCTGGCACCGGTCGTCTCCGACCGCATCCGCGCGCGCCGGGGGCTCCTCGTCGGCACCTGCGCCCTCAGCGTGGTCGGCCTGACCGGGTTCCTCCTCGCGCCGGCCGGGCTCGTCTGGTCGTCCAGCGTCGCATACGGCGTGGGCCTCTTCGCCAGCTACACGATCAACCTCACGCTGCCGGTCGACGTGAGCCCGCCGGCCCGGGTCGGCGCCGCGACCGGGGTGGTCTTCTCCGTCGGGCACGGCGGCGGGCTCTTCGGGCCGTTCCTCGTGGGGCTCCTCAAGGACTGGACGGGGCGCTTCGAGTCGGGCCTGCTGGCGCTTCTCGCGATGGTCCTGGTGATGACCGCCGTGTCGTTCTCGGTGCCCGAGACGTACGGCGGCCGGGCGCGCGGAACCCCGGGCGCGGGGTAGGAACCACCGTAAGCGGGCCGGGTCGGGTCCAGGCGTGGCCCTCTGGACGCTACGGCGAGGCCCGAGCCCGCGGCGGCGGGCCGCGACGCCGCGTCCCCCGCTCGCACGATGCCGGGCAGTCGAGAAGGCAGAGACCCGCCCCCGTCAGCCGCCTGCTCCGGAGGGACGGGTGCCGGCCGAGCTGGGGCGGCCTGCCTCGCGGCGGATCCGTTCGAGTTCGCGCCGGATCCGTTCGAGACGGCGGTCGCGCTCCGCCCTGACCGCGGGCGCCGAAGGGGCGGGCCGTGCGGAGGCCGGCTGCGTACGGGCGGCCGGGGTGTCAGCGGCTCTCGGCCGGGGAGTCGCCGAGCGGCGGGGTGTGGCCACGCGCGGCGTCTCGGCCGTTCGCGGCGCGACAGTGGGGGCGGGCGCGGCAGCGCGTGGGGGCGCCGGGCTCGCGGCCGGCGCGGCGGCCTCGTCCCGCGAGGGAGCGGCGTCGGGGGCGCCGCCCTCGGGCTCGGTGGGATCGGTCGGCGCCGCGCGCGCCGCGGCGGTCGACCCGCCCACGGTGACCGGCTCCTGCCGGCTGGCCGACTTCCGCGACTGGCGGTAGGCGTAGGACCAGAAGGGCAGGGCCTCTATGAGCACCTGACCGGCCGGGCCCTTCTCGAAGCCGGGGACCTCCGGCGAGTTGAAGAACGGCTCCCCCTCTGCGCGCCAGACGAGCGCCGTGCGTCCCGGCGCCCCGTCGCCCGGCGGCGTGACGTAGACCCCGCCGAACCAGTGCCCGAGACCGAGCAGGACGAGGAGGCCGAACACGACGTACGGCCAGGTGCGACGCCGGCGCGGGCGGAACCGCGGCCGCATCGGTCGCAGGACGAGTTCTGCCAAGCGCACCCCCGGTGAATCGCATCACACCCGCGGGGCTGCGCCCCGCGGAAGGGCGCATCATAGCGAGCAGGGACCGGCTGTCCATACCATTCAGCCCTCGAACGCGCACCCGCCGCGGACCGGCTCGCTCTCGGCGTGGCCGCACTCACCGCGCCCCGAGTTCGGCCAGGCGCGCTTCGGCCTGCCGCCTGAGCCGCGCGTCGCGCTCCGTGGCGACGGGCAGGGCGAGGACCTTCTCGAGCGCCGCCCGCTCCTCGTCGCGTCGGTCCATGATCCGATAGGTTCGGGCCAGCTCGTACGTCGCGAAGAGGTCGTTCGGGTCGAGCTCGACGGCCTTGCCGAGTTCCCGGAGCGCGTCCTCGTTGGTCCCGTCGGGCAGGCCGCCGAGCAGCGTCCTGGCGAGCATCTTGGTGAAGGGGTTCGCGTTGGCGACCTCGCGGTAGTAGATGCCGAGAACGGCGTGCGGCCGGCCGTCCGTCGGATCGAGGGCGATGGCGGCCTTCGCCTCCTTCTCGATCTCGCGCGAGAGGCGGACCTTCTCGCGGGCGCCGCGATAGAGCGCGAGCTGCCCGCTCGTGCTCGCCACGAGGTAGTGCGCCTCGGCCCGGTCGGGGAAGTGGGCGAGGAGCGCCTTCGCGCGGGCGGACGCCCGCTCGAAGTACCCCTCGGCCGCCTCGTCCCCCCTCGCCTTGAGCGCGTCGCCCGCGTCGCGCAGCGCGAAGGCGGCCTTCGACACCGCGTCGTAGCTCTCCGGCGCCAGCTCGGCCGCCTGCTCGTACGAGGCCGCAGCCGCCACCGGGTCGAACCGCCGCATGGCGGCGTCGCCCGCCTCGAGCAGGGCGGCCACGTCCGGGCTGCCGTCCGCCGGAGCCGGCGCGCCGGACTCCGCCGGCCGGGCGACCGCCGGCGCGCCGAGGCACGCCGCGAGCGCCGCTGCCGCAAGAAACCGTCTCATCCCCTGTCCCCCCCCTTGCCTGCGATGCGCCCGTGCCGGGCCGACAGCCGCGCGAGCGCGTCGGTGCGGATCCTGAGCCCCTCCTCGCCGAGCAGGTCGGCGGCGCTCCAGGGCAGCCGGTAGGACCAGTTCTGCGGCCCGATCGTCCCGGGCACGTTGATCCGCTCGCGGAAGCCGAAGAGGTCCTGCACCGGCGGGATCACGAGGCGGGACCCGGCGCCGTAGAGCGTATCGAGGAGCGTCTCGTGGACGAGCGGCGTGAAGGCG
>DASVDK010000163.1:0-18345 GCA_036381125.1 Thermodesulfobacteriota bacterium
CTACCGCGACAAGGCCGCCTTCGACGTGATCGTTCAGTCGATGGCCGGCCTCATGAGCGTTACGGGCTTTCCCGGCGGGGAACCGGCGCGGGCCGGAATCTCGGTGGGGGACGTCGTGGCCGGACTCTATGCGGTACAGGCAATCTCCACGGCCCTCTACCAGCGGGAGAGGACCGGCCGAGGGTGCAGCATCGACGTGAGCATGTTCGACTGCCTCTTCAGCTTCCTCACCTACTACCTGACGCTCTACCAGGCGACGGGCGAGGTGCCGGGACCGCAGGGCTCGGGACACCCGACGATGGTGCCGGGTGGGGCCTTCCCTACCAGCGACGGGTACGTCACCATCGCGGCCTTCAACCAGGGCTTCTGGAAGGAGTTCTGCCAGGCGGCCGGGCATCCGGAGTGGATCGAGGACCCGAAGTTCGCGACGCCTCGCGATCGGATGCGCAACCGTGATGAGCTGATCCGTTTGATCAGCGCCGTCACACGGCAGCGCAGCACGAGTCAATGGATCCACGCGCTCTCCGAGCGCGACATCCCGCACGGGCCGGTGTGGAACGTCGCCCAGGCGATGGCGAGCGACCAGGCCGTGGCGCGCTCCCTCATGGTGTCATTCCGTCATCCGGTGGCCGGAGACGTCCGCGTCGCGAACTATCCCGTGAAGATCTCCGAGGTGGAGACCGGGGTCCGGATGGCGCCACCCGCCCTCTGTCAGGACACCGATGCCGTCCTCAAGGACGTCCTCGGCCTGTCCGACCGCGACCTCGAGCGACTGAGGCAGGAGAAGGCCATCGGCTGAGTGGTGGCCCGGGAGGGGCAATCCCATGGACGCGTCCTCGACGAGAACCGAGCACCGGGCGCAGCGGCTCATCGGGCTCGCGCTCGCCATCCTGGTCGCCGGCCAGGCTTCCAGCCTCTATCACCTGACCACCATCCGCTACGACGCCGTCTTCCTCGCAATCGCGTTCACGCCCTTGCTCCTCGGCCAGGGAAGCCCGCCATCGTCCCGTGCCGCCCTCCTGCTCGGTCGATTCGTCTGGCTCCCGCTCCTCCTCGTCACCTGCAGCTACACCGCCGTCCACGCACCGCGTCTGACGAACGTCATGACCGATCTCACGACGGTCGACTACGCGATGGGCGCGCTCTTCGCGCTGGTGAGCCTGGAGGTCGTCCGTCGCGTACTTGGCCGCAGCTTCCTCGTCATCCTGGCAGTCTTCGGCGCATACCTGTACCTGCAGCCGCACATCCCGGGCACGTTCGGCGGCCCGGGGACGACGCTGCCCAACCTCGTGGCGCGCCTCTACCTCGGGACGAGCGGCCTCTGGGGCACCGTCACCAGCATCTCGGTGCTCCTGGTCGCGGCCTTCATCCTGTTCGGTGACATCTTCCTCATCTCCGGGGCAGGCCGCCCGCTCTTCTCGTTCGTATTCCTGGCCACCCGTCGGATGCCCGCAGGCATGGCGAAGGGGGCGCTCGTCATCAGCGGCCTCTTCGGGATGCTGAACGGCAGTTCCGCGGCGAACGCCGCGACGACGGGTGCCTTCACGATCCCCATGATGAAGCGCGCCGGATATCCGGCGCCGTTCGCCGCGGCTGTCGAGGCGGTGGCCTCGACCGGCGGGCAGATCGTGCCGCCGGTCATGGGGGCCGGCGCATTCATCATCGCCGAGTTCCTCGGCATCTCGTACGCCACGATCATGGCGGCGGCGATCGTGCCGGCGCTGGCCTACTACTTGCTGGCGTTCTTCCTGATCCACGGGTTCGCGGGGCGCATGGGGGTCGAGCAACGCGGTGCCGCGGTCCTCGACGACGTGCCCGAAGCCGCGGACATGGCGGACCTCGGGTCCAGACCGCGACCGATCGAGCTCCTGCGGGTCGTGCTCCCGCTGGCCGTGCTCACCTACCTCCTCCTCGAGGGGCGATCACCCCAGAACGCCGCCTTCTGGGGCGTCGTCGCGACGATCATCGTCTACGCCGCGCTCGAGTGGCGGAGCGTTGCGGGGGCCAGGGAGGGCGTGGCACGAATCGCGTCGGCGTCGGCCGCTGCGGCACCCGGCCTGGCCGGGCTGGCAGCGCTCGGGCTCGCCTCGCAGTTCCTCGTGGTGCTGATCGGGGTGTCGGGCTTCGGGCCCAAAATCACGAATCTCGTGGTCAACGCCACGTCGGGATCGCTCCTGGTCGCGCTGATCCTCACCGGGCTCGTCACGACGGTGCTCGGGATGGGCGTCGCCACGACGGCCGACTTCGTCATCGCGTCCGCGGTCATGGGGCCCGCACTCCTCACCATGG
This sequence comes from Thermodesulfobacteriota bacterium, assembly GCA_036381125.1. Classification (GTDB taxonomy): domain Bacteria; phylum DASVDK01; class DASVDK01; order DASVDK01; family DASVDK01; genus DASVDK01. Next base: position 2,290 of record DASVDK010000163.1, read on the forward strand.
GGCTCGATCCACTCGCGATGTACCTCTTCATCTTCTTCTTTGCCTGCTCGTCATCCCTGACGCCGCCGGTCTGCGCCGCCGTCTACGTGGCGAGCGGGATCGCCGGAACGCACTGGTGGCCGACGGGGATTAGGGCATGCCTGCTCGGCGGCGCGATCTTCATCCTCCCTTTCCTCTTCGCGTACTATCCGTACCTGCTCGCCGGGCCGGTGGACGGCACGTTCGTCGCGCGAGTCGTCGCGATGGCGGCGGGGATCTACGCGTTCGCGCAGGCCGTCACCGGGTGGGCGTCGCAGCGGATCGGCGCGTGGCGAAGGGCGACCATGCTCGCCGTGGCCGCGCTGTCGGTCGTGCTGACGTCCACCGTGGCCCTCGTGCTACTGGTCGCCGTCGTCGTCCTGTCCACGGTGGCCGACATCGTCAGGGAAAGCCAGTCGGGCGCGGCCGTCTCGGAGATCGGGCGTCGCGCGAAATGAGGACCCCGGGAAGGAAAGGACAGGTGTCTCGATGAGACTTCAGCCGATGAGAGGGACCGTGATCGCAGCGCTTCTGTGCCTACTTGCCTGGACGGCCGTCGTGGCGGGGGCGTCGCCCGCCGCCGCGGCCACGTCCTCCGAGCCGCAATGGGTCCGGCAGCTGGCGTTGGGCTCGACCCAGCAGAGCTCCAGCGCCTATCCGTTTTACGTCGCGCTCGCGAACGTGATCAACAAGAACGTGCCGAACACGAACGCGACCGTCCAGGAGACGGGGGCGTCGGTCGACAACATCCGGCAGCTCGCCAGGGGCTCGATCCACCTCGGTCTGGTGACCATGGACACGGCGTTCCAGGCGTACAATGCGACCGGCGGAGGTCCGTTCAAGGCGGCCGGGCCGCAGCGCGGGTTACGGACCATGTTCATCTACGATATGGGACCGCAATACTACGTTGTCCGGGCCGACAGTGGCGTGACGGACCTCGCGCAGCTCACCGGGAAGCGCTGGAGCCCTGGCTTCTCGGGGTCGGCCACGGAAACGATCACGAAGCTCCTCTTCCGCGAGCTGAACATCAAGCCCGACTACTACGAAGGGTCGCTAGACGACATCACGAGCGCGATCCAGGACGGGACCATCATCGGCTACGCAAAGGGGGGCGCGATGCGGGCGCTCGATGCCTCGATCCTGACCGTCTCGACCACCGTCCCGCTGCGGATGCTCGCTTTCTCGCCGAGCCAGGTGAACGCCCTGCGCGAGAAGCTGCCCTACGTCAACTGGGTGACGATTCCCGAGTCGGTCGTGAAGACCCGGAACATTTCGTCGGACGGCGGCGAGTACCAGACGTGGGGGGTCGTCACGTCCGTCGCCGCGTGGGACACGCTGGCGCAGGACCAGGCGTACGCGATCGTGAAGGCGGCCGTCGAGCAGAAGGCCGCGCTCGAGCGGGCCTATCCTCGCACGAAGGCGTTCGATCTCGTGGAGGACACGCTCAAGTACTCGACCGTCCCCCTGCATGCCGGCATGGTGCAGTACCTCGCCGAGCGGGGCGTCGAAGTGCCGAAGGCGCTGGTCCCGCCCGAGTACAGACCGGTCCGGAAGGGGAACTAGGGAAGGCCGCGGCCGCGGGCGGACCAGCGAGCCCGCCCGCGGCCGGCGCGCCGCGCGAGCCGAGTGGAGGTGCAAGCGTGTCCGCCGCGCTGGTCCTGATCGATCTCCAGAACGACGTCGTCAACAATCGGTCCGAGCGGATCCGCGAGATCGTCCGGCGATCCGCCGTCGTCGATCACTGCGTCGCGGCAGTGGCTCGCGCCCGCCGGGCTCGAATACCAGTGATTTTCGTCACCGTGGTCCGCCGTCCCAACGGCGTGGACGCCGTGAAGAACGTCACCGACGTGTCGCTGCGGCAGGCGGAGCGAGGCGTCGCCGAACCTCTCACGTGCATCGAGGGGACCGAGGGGGCGGCGCTCGTGCGGGAGCTCCCCGTGGAGGCGGGCGACTTCGTCGTGGTCAAGCGCCGTCGGAGCGCGTTCAACGGAACGGAGCTCGACTGGCTCTTGAGGCGTCTGTCGGTGGACACGGTGCTGCTCGGCGGCGTGGCCACCAACTGGGGCGTCGAGAGCACGGCCCGAGACGCGTACGACCTCGGTTACGACGTCGTCGTCCTGTCCGACTGCTGCTGCGGGTTCTCCGAGGCCGACCACGACTGGACGATGAAGAACATCCTCCCGAACATGGCGCGTGTCATGGGCTGGGAGCAGGCCCTGGCGAGCGTCGAGCACGCCCGGCCGAGCTGACCCGGATCGGGGGAAAGAAGCGGGGGGCCGAAGGCACCCCCCGCCCTCGGGGTCAGTTACCGATCGAGCTGTTGCGGGCGATGTCCACGATGGCGTCGGCATCGCTCTGCAGGAGGTACCGATCGCGGACGAGCTTCCGGGCGGCCTTCTCCACCTCCTTCACGTACTTCTCGTGGCTCCTGTAACGCTCCTCGAGGGACTTCCTCGGGTCGCCGGACGCCCTGCGCTCGTCCCGGGTGGCAGCGAATGGGAGGTAGGACCCTGTGCCGACGCACTGCTCGCCGGGCGCGAAGCCTTCGCGGCGCAGGTTCCAGCCGGTGAAGGTCCCGATCGGGACGGCCAGGTTCGGGTGCCGGACGCCGTCGATCATGTTGCCGTCCTTGTCGACGCGACCCACGAACACCGGGTAGTGCCGGCCCTGCACGGGCGGCACGAAGCGGTGGTCGTTCAACTGGAGCGTGTTGTAGCTGCCGCTGTAGGTCACGCCCGGGATGTCGGGGAAGCGGAGCGTGCGGGCCGGCACCAGGCCGCCGTTCTTGACCGTGGGGAAGCGGCTCGGCGGCGGCGTGCCGTTCGCCACCCAGTGGTAGAGCGCCACGGTCAGCGCGCGGCGGATCTGCGAGAGCGCCATCGGGTTGTTGAGGTTCTGGCAGATGCCGAAGCTCGGGACCGCCACGCCGACGCCGGCCCCGCCGCCGTGCTGCGTGCCGGAGATCAGGTAGACGCGCACGTTGTCGGGCAGCTCGATGTGTCGGCCGCGGGTGTCGGTCACGATGAGCGACGAGCGCGCCTGCCAGATCTCCGCCTCGCCGTCGGTGTGGACGATCCTGGGGCAGGTGCGCGTGAGCCGGCACTTCACGAGGAGGCCGTCGATGCGCCGGCTGATGGGGTCGAACAGGGTCGCGTACGTGAAGGGGAACTGGTCGCCCGGGAACGAATGGTCCTCGTGCTGCTTCTGCCACCGGCCCGGCTGCGAGAACTGGTAGTTGGTGAACGTCTTGCGCGAGCCGGCGATGTCCGGGTGCATGCCGTCGAAGACGATGCGGCCGCGCTCGTCCTCGTTGAAGCCCTGGTAGAGCATGTCCCGCAGGTACCGGCCGCTCTGGGAGATGCCGAGGGAGATGGCGACCTTCGGGCGGCGCCCGGCGAACAGGAGCGGGTTCGGGTTGCCCTGGCCGTCGGCCGTCTCGTAACGGAGGAACGAGATGGCGTCGCGCATGGCCGCGAAGCCGAGACCCATGACGATGGGGTCCTTCGCCTGGTAGATGAACTCGTAGATCGCGCCGAAGTCGAACCCGGCGGGCCGGGTGATCTGGATCTGCCGCTCGTCGAGGTAGGTCCAGCTCGTGATCGGCTGCCGCGGGTCCATCTCGTTCTGGCGCACCGTCAGCGTCGCCTGCGACGGGTCGAGCGACGCGGCGGGGTAGACGAGGCGAGCGGTCACCGGGTCGGCGGTGTTGGTGTCGAAGATGAACTCCTCGCGCGCCGTTCCGACGATCGAGGTGCCGTCGGGGTTCTTCGCGATCGGCAGGAAGGGGACGATGTTGGTCGCCGTCGGTTCGAGGTCGCCCTGCCACCCGACGCGCACCAGCGCGAAGCCCATCTCGAGAAGGACGTCGTCGCCCGCGCCGGCGCCGCCCCGGTTGGGTACGGTATGGTAGATGGCCCGGTTCCAGCGTGACATGTCGATCGGGCGGTAGATCTCGACCGTCGTGCTGTACTCCACCATCCCGCCGGCGTTGCGCGGCGCCCTGTCGATGTTCACGATGCCTCGGTGGCGGCGGTCGTCCGGGTCGACCTCGCCGTAGGCGAGGCCCCGGAGGCGTTCGTACTGACCGACCGTTCCGAAGCTGCGGCCGCCGAGCGCCGGAGACTCCACGACGGCGATGTCGATGCGGGTGATCTTCGCGAGCGCATCGCCGGCGACGCCGCCGACGAGCAGGGCGCAGGCCGGCGCCCATACGAGAATGCCCCTCCTCATCTTCGAGCCTCCTCCAGTCGTTCGTGCGTGCCGTGGTCGGAGCGGGACGCGGCTTCCGGAAAGCGGGGCGCGGGCCTCCCGGCGCCCGCGCCCTGCCGGGACCGACGGCGGCGACTACGGGCGGCCGCCGCTCAGCCCGGCGATCTTCGCGGCCGAGCCGGTCAGCGCCAGGATGTGGAGCCCGGTCCCCGACCGGTCGGCGATGTAGATGTAGCCGCGGTCGTCGACCTCGACGTTGTTGGTCTGGATGACGACGACCTCCTGGCCGGCCGGGCCGATCGGGAACGTGTCGTCAGTGGTCGCCGGGATGTAGTAGCCGACCTCCCTGGGGTCGAACGGGTCGCGGATGTCGACGGCCCGCACGCCCGCGTTGAACCAGGAGACGAAGACGAGCTTCTTGTAGAAGCGCGGCGTGAAGCTCTCGTTCGACGCGTGGGCGCCGAACCGCCCGCCGCGCTGGCAGAAGTCGCCCTTCTCCTCCGGCACGTTGAAGTTCGAGGTCGGCCACGGCCGCACCACGTCGGTCACGTCGACCATGAAGACCATCTGCCGAGCCTGCTGGCAGGGCCGGTTCCCGGTCGCCTCGTTGACGAGGACGACGAAGTCCCGCGGGTTGCGCTGGTTGCCCTCCCGGAGTTCCTTCACGTCGACGTCCACGACCGGGAACGTCGTGTGGGCGCCCATGAAGGCCGGCGTCTCGAGCCGGCCGATGATCGGCGTCGTGACGTCGTTCGGGTCGCCGTTGACGAGCAGCTCTCGGTCGAGGACGAGCATGAGGCCGTTCGAGCTGGTGCCGTAGCCGCAGTAGAGCCGCCCGTCGTCGTGCGGCGTGTCGGCCATGGAGATGCAGCCGTGCAGCGAGATGTCCCGCTCCGGAGTCCCGCCCGGCTCCTGTCCCGGGATCCAGAAGTTCCGGATGAACCGCGGGTCGGCCGGATTGCTCAGGTCGTACACCTGCAGCATCCGGTCGGTGTTCCAGCCCTCGAGGCCGGAGACGAGGTAGGCGAGCCCGGTGCCGCAGTCCCACCAGTTCTTGTGCGTGCCGGTGAGGTCGCCGCCCGTCGTCGGGTCCTTGATCGTGCTCACGAGCACCGGGTTCGCCGGGTCGTTGACGTTGTAGACCTCGTGGGCGGCGTTGGCCTGGGTGCGGAGCAGGTAGTACGTCCCGCCGAGGCGGCAGACCCGCGCCATCTGGGCGCCGCCGGCCTCGCCCACGCCCTCGCCTCCGCCGAGGTGCCTGAGGTAGACCGGCCGTGCCGGGTTCGTCACGTCGAGGATCGAGGTGCCGTTGCTCTCCGGGAACCGGTCGGGCGTGGACGACTGCCCGCCATGATGGCCCACGTAGGCGATGTAGCGCCCGTTCTGCTTCACGATGATCGGCTGATAGGCCGAGCGCCCTTGAAGGTTGTCGAAGCCGACGAGCCGCATGTTCTTGCGCTCGGCCCCCTTTGCCGGCTTCGGGCCTCTGGACGAGGCCGCGTCGACGACGCCGGCCCAGGCGACCAGCGCGGCGAGGGCGAGGAGCGCGGCCTTCCCGCCGCGCGCGGACCGACTGCGGGTTCGAGGGGCCATGGTTCGGCCTCCTTCTTCAACCGCCCCGCCGTGTCCACCCCCGGCCGGAGCGGGTGGTGCCGCTCGCGCATGCCCGGCCACCGGACGCGCGCGAGGCCGACGGCGATCCGTCGCCCCCCGGCGACGGCTCCGGTAGACGCCGTCGTACGGGTCGCTCAGCGCCTCCGCCTCCGCACGTCGAGGCAGATCGGCGCCGCTTCCTCGGGCGTGGGAGCGCCGATAACGGTCTGGATCGCCGTCCCGACGGCGCCGAGGACCGAGCCGGGCAGCCCGAGGCTCCGGGCGGCGTCGGCACGCCGAACATCGGCCGGCGTGAAGCCGATGGGGCGGTTGCGCGGACCCCGGTCGTAGCAGGCGTCGAGCAGGATCACCTGCCCGCGGCAGGCGATCTCGAAGTCCGTGCAGCCGAGCCAGCGGAGCGTGAGCGTCGAGCAGTCGCGGGGAACGCGGCCGCCCACGAGCGCCGGCGTCAGGTCCCGGCAGCCCCTGGCCGGGGAGCCGTGCCCGGACGGGCGCGCCCACGCCATCGGCGCCGCGAGGACGCTGCCGGCGAGCCCGGCGGCGCCCGCTCCGGGAATCGTCTCGAGGGGGGCGGTGCTCGACGGCGGCGCGCCGCACTCCGTCATGCGCATCGTCTCTCGCTTCCCCTGTGACGCCGACCGACATTGACTGTTTTTAGAACAATGTCATTCTCACGGAGGCCGCGCATTGTGCGGGCATTCTCGGCCGGCCTTGTCGACATGTGCAGCCGCTCGTAAATGACTTTTTATTGATGCCTCGCGTCACGACGATACGCGCGCAGCGGTTGTGACGTCAAGCGGAAAGGGGCGAGGATCCGGGGCTCGGGCTAGACTTCACGTCGACGAGGCTCGCATCGCTCTCTCCGGGAGGCCCGTGCATGACCAGCGCTCCGTCCGGCATCGTCCCCGGCTCGACCTCGGCCTTCCCCCGGGCCGAGTTCGACGCCCGGATCGCCGCGGCCCGGCGGCTCATGGCCGCCCGCGGCCTCGACCTCGCCCTCGTCACCGCGCCCGAGAACGTCTTCTACCTGACCGGGCAGCAGACGCCCGCCTGTCATGCCTTCCAGGGGTTCTTCCTGCCGGCCGCGGGCGAGCCGTTCCTCCTCGTGCCCCGGCTCGAGCACGCCAGCGCGGTCGCCAATACCTACCTGTCGGACGTGACGCCCTACGAGGACACCGTGAAGCCCGCGGTCGCGGTGGCGGCGCTCCTGGCCGAGCGGGGCTGGCTCGGACGGAAGGTCGCCATCGACCGGCAGAGCCGGTTCCTGACGATCGCCGCCCACGACAGCCTCGTCGCGGCGCTCGGGCCGCTCGCCGACGCGAGCGGCCTCGTCGAGTCGCTGCGCGTCGTCAAGTCCACCGCCGAGCAGATCGCCATCGAGGAGGCGGCCCGGTACGCCGAGGCCGGCATGCGCGCCGGCCTGGCGGCCGTCAGGGCCGGCGCGTCGGAGAACGCCGTGGCGGCGGCCATGCTCGCGGCGACGATCGAGGCGGGAAGCGAGCACGTCGGCATGGAGCCGCTCGTCGCCTCGGGGCCGCGCTCGGGCATCCCGCGGACGACGTGGCGGCGCCGGACCATGCAGCCGGGCGATGCCGTCCTGCTCGAGCTGGCCGGCTGTTACGACCGCTACCACGCCGCCCTCGTGCGCACCGCCTGGATCGGCCGCGCGCCGGAGCGGGCGCGGCGCATGGCGGCCGCCTGCGAGGAGGCGCTGGCCGCGGCCCTCGACGCCATGAAGCCGGGCGTGACCTGCGAGGCGGTCCACGCCGCCTGCCGGGCGGTCATCGACCGGCACGGCTACGGGGACCACGCCCCCGCGCGCACCGGCTCCAGCATCGGGATCGCCTTCGCGCCCGACTGGGGGGAGGGGCACATCCTCTCGCTTTCGACCGGCGTCACGCGGGAGCTCGAGCCCGGCATGGTGTTCCACCTGTCGCCGGTCCTGCGCGACCACGGGAGGTTCGCGGTGGGCGTCGGCGAGACCGTCGTCGTCACCGAGAGCGGCAGCCGGCCGCTCGGCCGGCTGCCGCGCGGCCTCGTCGAGGTCTAGACCGCGCGGGGCGCATCACGCCGCCCGGCGAGCCGGAGGGTGGTCCGGCGGCGTCTCCACGAGCACCGAGCCGACGAGCAGGCCGGCCCCGGCGAGCCAGGCCGCGAACGCCGCCACGTGCCCGTACTCCCAGCGGCCGCGCAGCCGGAGATAGGCCTCGGGCGCCATCTCCGGCGCCGTGCGCAGCACCTCTCCCCACTGGACGTTCACCGGCTGCACCAGCACGAACCAGAGGCCGAGCGACAGGACCAGGCAGAGCAGGCCCCACACCGTGTACCCGAAGCTCGGGCGGCCGCGGAGCCGCAGCGCCGCCACGGCCGCGGTGAGGACGGCGCCCACCTGGACGAGCGCGCCGAACGGCCCGTAGAGCCGGTAGAGCGTGCTCGTGACGGCGGTGTAGAGCGGCCCGTCGTACTGCATCTTCGGCGCGAGCTCGAGGACGTGCGCCAGCCCGGGGCCCATGCCGAGCGCCGCCAGCATGAGCATGAGAAAGCGCCAGGCTCTGAGCGACACGGCACGCCGCGGTCCCGGCCTCACGCGCGATCGGCGACGGCCGTGACGCCCTCGGCGCGCGCGCAGTGCGCGGAGCAGAAGAACGTGCTCCTGGCCTCGACCCCGTGGCCGATGACCTTGCAGCCGCAGTGCGCGCAGACCGGCGCGAGCTTGTGGATGGCGCACTCGAAGCTGTCGAAGACGTGTCGGTTGCCGGCGGTGACGACCTCGAAGGCCAGGTAGTAGTCGTTGCCGCAGACCTCGCATCGGGGCATCGCATCCTCCTCCGGAAGCGGTCCGGCCGCGGACCGGCCCCCCCGAGAGGGCACGTCCGATACCGAGATCCGGCAAGCGGCAACATTTCTCGTGGAGGCCGGCTCAGGCGGTCGACCTCGGGGCCGGCGCGGCGGGGGCGACCCCGAGCCGGTACGCCAGCCACCCGCTCGTCCCGCACAGGGCCATCACGGCCGCCATCGGCAGCGCCGTGTCGGCGTGGAGCGCGCCGACCAGCATGCCGGCGGCGGCGCCGACGAGGAACTGCAGCGTCCCGACGAGCGCCGCGGCGCTCCCCGCGCGCGTGGGGTGCGGGGCCAGTGCGCCGGCGACGGCGTTCGGCTGGATGAAGCCGAGGCTCGCGATCGCGACGAAGAGCGGCGCGAGAAGGCCGGGAAGCCCGCCGGCGCCGGTCGCGCCGACGGCCAGGACGACGAGGGCGGCCGCGGCGTTCACCGCGAGCGCGCGGCCGAGGATCGTCCGGCCGGGGAGGCGGGAGAGGAGGCGGAGGTTTGCCTGGGAGGCGCCGATGAGCCCCAGGGCGTTCAGCCCGAAGAGCCACCCGTAGTGCTCCGGGGCGACGCCGTGGACCTCCATGAAGACGAACGGCGACCCGGTGAGGTAGGCGAAGAGGCTCCCCTGCGCGAGGCCGCCGGCCATGGCGAAGCCGAGGACCCGGCGATCCGCGAGAAGCTCGCCGTAGACGCGCAGCGCCCTGCCGACCCCGGCGCGGGTTCGCCGCTCGGGCGGGTGCGTCTCCGGCAGCCAGAGGGCGACCGCCGCGAGGCAGGCCAGGCCGAAGGCGGCGAGCAGCCAGAAGATCGCCGCCCACCCGGCGCGCACCAGGATCTGGCCGCCGACGAGCGGCGCGAGGATCGGCGCCGCCCCCATGACGAGGAGCAGGAGCGAGAAGACCCGGGCCGACTCCTGCTCCTCGTAGAGGTCGCGCACGACCGCGCGCGCGAGCACCATGCCCGCGCAGCCGCCGAGCGACTGCACCACGCGAAGGACGACGAGCGCCTCGATCGACCGGGCCAGCGCGCAGCCGACCGAGGCGGCCACGTAGAGTGCGCAGCCGGCGTAGAGCGGCGGCTTGCGGCCGAGCCGGTCCGAGAGCGGTCCGTAGACCGCCTGCCCCGCGGCGAGCCCGACGAGGAACGCCGAGAGCGTCAGCTCCACCGACGCCATGTCCGTCCCGAGGTCGCGCGCGAGCGCCGGGAAGCTCGGCAGGTACATGTCGATCGACATCGGCCCGAACGCCGTGAGGGCGCCGAGCAGGAGCGGCAGGTACGCGGGGGCAGGGCGCATGGTTCCCTGGGGTTCAGGCCGTTCCATTTTCCAGCGTTCTCAACGGGCCGCAGCCGACCCGCCCCGCGCCTCGCCCCGCCGGGATCCGCCCGGCGTCCTTCCTCGGGCGACGTCCAGCCAGAGCCGGGGCAGCACCCGCGCCGGGTCGGTGCTCGTCGGCGCCGGGACCGCGCCCACCCGGCGCGCCCCGTCGCGCAGGTAGAAGGCCTCCGCGTGAGGATCGGACTCGACCTCCAGGCCGAGCGCGCCCCGGCGTCTCGCCTCCTCGAGCGCGTCGGCGAGGAGCTGCCGGCCGAGCCCCCGGCGCCAGTGCCCGGGGCAGACCCAGAGGTGCGCCAGGCTCGCCCGCGGCCGGCCGGGCCGCAGCGCGTAGAAGCCGCGCACCTCCCCGCCCTGCTGCGCGACCCGCACCACTCCGTCCAGGAACAGGTCCGCCGCGAGCGTCAGCTCGGATCGCCAGCGCGCGAGGTCGGCTTCGGCGTAGCCCCACGCGCGCCCGGCCGCCAGGGCGATGGCCGACAGCGCCGGCGCCTCCGCGGGCGTGGCGTCACGAATCGCGGCAGACATGGTCCTCCCGCCGCCGATGGGCCCGCCCGGCGACGACCCGCACCTTGCGGGGCGCGGCGAGCCAGATGGCCAGGGCCGAGAGGGTGCAGCAGCCGATGGCGATCCGCCAGGCCGACGCGTAGTCGCCGGTGGCGTCGTGAAGCGCGCCGGCCACCCACGGGCCGGCGGCTCCCCCCGCGATGGCCGCCACGTTGAGGGTGCCGAAGATGGCGCCGTAGTGCCGGCCCTCGAAGACCTCCGCCGGGATGGCGCCGAACACCGAGGAGAGGCCGTAGCCGAGCATCCCCTGCGAGGCGACCATCACGTAGAGCAGCGCCGGCGTCGGCGACTCGTGCAGGAGGAGCAGGACCGCGTAGCAGACCGCGAACCCCAGGCTGCCGACCGTCCAGATCCACTCGCGTCCGATCCGGTCGGAGAGGTGTCCGAGCGTGACCTGGCCCGGGACGGCAAGCAGGCTCACCAGGCCGAGGGCCCAGGCTGCGGCCGTCGGCGTGAACCCGATCTCGACCAGGTACTTCGTCTGGTGCACCTGCACCGCGTACCAGGCGAAGAGGCCGCAGAAGTACCCGACGGCGATCCACCAGAATCGGGCCGTGCGGATGGCGCGGCCGAGCGTCCAGTCGACGGCGGCCCACGCCGGGTCCACGACGTTGGCCGTCCGGCTCACGCCGGCGGCGCCGGCCGAGGCGCGGTCGCCGTCCGGCTCGAGCCCCATCTCCTCGGGTCGCCCCTTCAGGAGGAGGTTGAGCGGCACGAGCAGCACGAGCACGAGGACCCCGAGCGTCCAGCAGGCGGCGCGCCAGCCGGCGTCGCCGATGAGGGTCTGCACCCAGGGGAGCAGGACGATCGAGCCCACCCCGACGCCGGAGTAGGCCATGCTCATGGCGAGCCCCCGGCGGCGAACGAACCAGTTGGGGAGGAAGAGCGCCTGGCCGGTGTACCCGAGACAGACGCCGCCGCCCCCGACCAGCACGCCGAGCGTGGCGTAGAGTTGCCACGGCTCGCGGATCTGCGGGGCGAGGAGCAGTCCGGCCGCCGTGAGGCCCACGCCCAGCTCGATGACCGCCCGCGGACCGCGGCGATCCATCAGGCGGCCGAGCGACGGGCTCAGGATCGCCGAGACGAGGAAGCCGAAGGAGAAGGCGCCGGCGGTCACCCCACGTTCCCAGCCGAACTCCTCGAGGATCGGTGGGAAGAGCAGGGAGAAGGCGGTGCGCGCGTTGACGCCGACCGCCATCGTGACGAATGCCGCGGCGACGACGACCCAGCCGTAGTAGAACGGCAGCGTGTGCGCCAGTCGGAGCGTCCACGGCTCCGGCCTCGGGCGTGTGCGTTCGGCGTCCACCGCGATCCTCCGGTCGGCCCGGCGCGGCCGTCGCCGCGACCGCCGGACAGCATAGCGTCTCGGCGGCAACACGCAGCGGGCACATCGCCTGCAGCCCGCGCGCTCGCCGCGTGACGCGATGCGGGAGAGGAGGCGATCGATGGCGACTCGACGGGCGGGGGCGCGCGGGGCACCGGTAGTCCCGGAGACCATGAAGGCGGCCGCCGTCGACCGGTTCGGCCCGCCGGACGCGCTCGCGCTCCACACGTTGCCCGTACCGGAGCCGGGGCCGCGCCAGGTGCTCGTCGCCGTCCACGCGGCCGGCGTCGGCGTCTGGGACGCGGCGATCAGGGACGGCTCCTGGCAGCCCGCCGGGCGCGCCCGGTTCCCGCTCATCCCCGGCATCGACGGCGCCGGGATCGTCGCGAGCACCGGCGCGCGGGTGCGGCGGCCGGCCGTGGGCGACCGCGTGTACGCCCTCGAGGTCGCGAACCCGCAGGGCGGCTTCTATGCCGAGTACGTTGCCGTGGACGCCGAGCACGCCGCGCCCGTGCCGCGGCGCCTCGACATGCGCGAGGCCGCCGCCGCTGCAACGACCGGCCTGACCGCGCTGCAGGGGATCGACGACACGCTTCGCCTGCGGAGCGGGGAGAGCGTGCTGATCTTCGGTGCGTCGGGCGCCGTGGGGACCCTCGCCGTGCAGTTCGCGAAGCGCCGGCGCGCCCGCGTGCTCGGCACGGCCACCGGCCGGGCCGCGACGGCGCTCGTCCGGCGCCTCGGCGCCGACGCCGTCTTCGATGCGCGCGCCCGGAACGCCGCCGATCGGCTCCGCGAGCTTGCGCCCGACGGGCTCGACGCCGTCCTCGCGCTTGCCGGCGGCGACGAGCTGGAGCGGTGTCTCGACCTCGTGCGGAGCGGCGGTCGGATCGCCTACCCCAACGGCATCGACCCCGAGCCCCGCCGCCGGCGGGGGATTCGCATCCTCCCGTACGACGGCGTGCCCGGCCGGCAGGAGTTCGCCCGACTCGACCGCGCCGTGGCCGAGGCGAGGCTCCGGGTGCCCATCGCCGCCGTCTACCCGCTCGCGCAGGCGGCGAAGGCCCACGCGCGGCTCGCGCGCGGCCAGATCCTCGGCCGGATCGTGCTCGAGGTCCGCCGTGGGCGCGCAAGGTGAGGCGCCGGGGGCGAGCCGTTGCTAGCCGGCCCAGCGGGGGGATCCGTCCGGCGGCGTGCCGTAGAGCCGCGTCGCGCCGACCCCGGGGTCGCCCCGCACGACCCGCGCGATCGCCCGGGCGATCTTCTCCGCCCCCGCGGGGGACGGCTCGATCTGCTCGACGAAGTCCTCCGCCTCCGTGCACACGGCCCGCAGGTCGATGACCTCGAGCACGCGCGACGCGGCGCACCTGACGATGCGGTCGTTCAGGAGCGACAGCGGGACGCGCGCGAGCCGGGCCGCGTTCGGCTCGTGGAGCGGCGGCTCGTAGATCGTGCAGAGGATCGCGCGGCGAACGCGAGGGGCCAGCATGGCGAGGAGCCGGTCGTATTCCCTCGCGAACGTCTCCGCGATGCGCCCCAGTTCGGCGAGCACCTCCGCCGCCGACGAAGCCGGGCGTGAGAGGAGGCCGACGTGCTCGAGGGCGTCGTTGCCGCCGACGCTGAGCACGGCGCAGTCCGTCGGCTCCGGGAGCCGACCGAGCTGGGCCGGGACGTCGGCCATGGTCGAGCCGTTGCGGGCGAACAGCTCGACCGTCCAGTCGGCCCCGAGCAGGCGCCGCAGGTGCGCGGCCGTGCCGATCGCGGCGTGACGCCGGCTCGATCGCCCCCGGCGGCGGCGCGCCCTTGTCGCGACGGAGGTCGGCGGCGCAACTTCCAGGCGACGCCTTCGAGGTGGACGCGCCGCGCCTCGGCCGGGCGAGCCTGCTCCGGGCGTTACTCCTCGAGCAGGACCTGCAGCGCCTGACGGTGGTTGTTCAGGAAGTCCCGCGTCACCCGGAAGTGCTCGGTCTCCTCGCAGGCGACCCGCTCCACGAGCAGAACGATACGCAAGTAGCTAGCGCGATCGGCGGCACCCGAGGCATCAGCGCGGCTCGTACGTGTCGGCGATCTCGTAGTGCTCCACGTGGGCATCGTAGCTGACCATCATAGCCTGGACGGTCGGCGGCACGACGGCGACCTCGGGACGCTCGCCCGCGAACGCCCTGATCGCGTCGAGGGACTCCCAGAGCGTCACGACCTGGAACTCCGTGCCCGCAGCGACGTCTCGCCTGAGGATCGAGGCACGGACGAAGCCCGGGATCGCCGACAGCTTGGGGAACGTGTCGCTCTCGAGGTGATGGACGTACGCCTCGGCCTGACCCGGCTTCGCGATTCCCTTCCAGTGCCTCGATATCATCGACCTTCGTCCTCACGGATCCCTCGGAATTGGACGCTCGTGAGTCGTCAACCGGGTGCCGGTGCCGAGCCGCTCGTGCGTCCAACTTCCCCGTGAGCGTCTGGCGGGTCCAGCGGGCTATCGGCGGCACGCGTGCAGTGACGGCCGACTCAGTTCGAGTCCGTTCCATACGAACGTCGACGGCGTGACCCGCAGGCCCGGTACCTCGGGCGCGTCCAATGTCTTCGAAAGCGCCCGGAGGCTGCAGCGCGCGGTCAGGCGGGCTCGAGAGGGACCCAGGTGCGTGAGGCGGGCGGCCGTAGCCGGCCGTTGACGCAGTCCAGAACGAACCCCTGCGTGATGTCGGCGAGCGCTTCCAGGACCGCAGCGACCTCTGGGGATGCCGGGTCCAGGTCGGTCTCCGCGACAACCGAGATGGTGTCCTGCGTGACCACCGGCTCGACCGGAGTGGCCGACATGATGTCCAGTCGCGCGCGGCAGCGCTGCAGGGCCGCTAGCGCCTGAGAGTCAATCCGGCCGCGTACGGCGGCCGCAGTTTCCTCGATCTCGGCCGGGACGTATGCTGCATCATCGTCGAACTGGATCGTAAGCGCGACCGGACGCGTCTCGACGCGGATCTGCGGGACGACCGTGGTGAAGCCGCGCCACTCCGTCCGCGACACCGGGCGCGAGATGCGGCGGGGCAGCTCCGCCAGGAGCCACTCCAGGCACCGCGCGCCCCCTGAGTTCTCGAAGAGGATCTGCGCCGCCGCGAACATAGCTGCCCTCCGCGACACCGCCTGACGCCCGTGTCGAGCGGCGGCGCTCCTATACCACACCCGCGTCGGCCGCTGCAACGCGAAGTCAGGCGACACGGCCGCGCGACGCCGCCATGGGGCGCCTCGCCTGCCGGCCCTAGCGGACGAGGCCGACAGGCCCTGGCGCGGCGAGGTCGGTGGGGGGCGGCACCGGCTGGATGGCGGTCCCGAAGGGGGCCGACATGCGGCCGAGGTCGGTGAGGATGGTCCAGGCCCGGCTGCCGGCCGCCGGCCGAGGCTGGAAGAGGACCTCGGGGTTGAAGACGTCGAGCGGCACGAGCCAGACCGGGTCCCACACCGGCTCGACCACGCCGCCGCCGCGGTCGACCCGGCCGCGGAAGGTCAGGCGGGCGAGCACGCCGTCGCGCACCTTGTGGCTGTAGGAGCCGAAGGCGAAGTTGCCGAGGCTGTAGAAGATGAGCGCGCCCTTGTAGCGCTCGACGCCCTGAAGGGTGTGGGGGTGGGTGCCGAGCACGAGGTCGGCCCCCGCGTCGACGGCGAGCCGCCCGAGCCTCACCTGGTAGTCCCTCGGCTCGGGCGCGAGTTCCCGCCCCCAGTGGAAGCTCACGATGACCAGGTCGGCGTCGCGCCGAGCGGCCCGGACGTCGGCCTCGATCCAGTCGGCGTGGCCGAACGCGGTGCCGGGGGCAGGCCCCCTCGCCCAGAACTCCTCGGGGAAGGTGTTGGAGTAGGAGAGCATGGCGATCCGCACGCCGCGCCGGACGAGGCGCGCGGGCGCCCGCGCCTCGCGCTCGCTCGCGCCGGCGCCGGCAAAGGCGATGCCGGCGGCGCGCAGGGCGGCCAGGGTCTCCTCGAGCCCGACGCGGCCCTGGTCGAGGGTGTGGTTGTTGGCCAGCGCCACGGCGTCGATGCCGGCCCGCCGCATGGCGAAGGCGGAGTCGGGCGGCACCCGGAAGGTGAACTGCTTCTCGACCTCCGGCGCGCCGCGCTCGCTCAGCGGGCCTTCGAGGTTGGCGACGGTGAGGTCGGAGTCGCGCAGGAGCGGCGCCGC
>DASVDK010000164.1:0-4321 GCA_036381125.1 Thermodesulfobacteriota bacterium
GTCCGGCCGGACGGCGCGAGCGCCAGCGCCTCGACGCCGGCGCGAGCGAAGAAGACGTCGTCCTGCGTGAGGCGGGCCTCCGGGAGGAGCCGCCTCGCCTCGGCGAGCAGGTCGTCGACCTCGGCCGCCGTCGCGGCGACACGGTCGATCTCGGCGTCGGTTCCGTCGCCCGCCGTGGCGATGACGGACCACCCCCTGCGGGGCAGGACGACGAACGCCCGGCCGTCGCTGCGGGCCGAGGCGACGAGCGCGTGGCGAGCGACGCATCGCACGGCGAGGTGGAGGCGCCTGGCGAGGCGCACGGTCGGGCGCTCCGTGAGGCTGGCGACGCGCCGCAGCCGATCGGTCCACGGCCCGGCGGCGTTCACGACCACGCGGCCGGCCACCGTGTCGGCCGCTCCGGTCAACGTGCTCTCGACGTCCACCTCGGTGATGCCGTCCGCGCGCGGGCGAAGCGCCGTCACGGCGACGTGGTTCACCGCCTTCGCGCCGGCCTCGCGGGCCGAGAGGACGGTCTCGAGGCAGAGCCGCTCGGGCGAGAGGATCTGGCCGTCGGTGTAGAGCGCGGCGCCGGCAAGCCCGGCCGGCTCGAGGCGGGGCTCGAGGCGCCGCGCCTCGGCGGCGCCGATCGTGCGAGCACGCGCGCGGCGCTCCCGCGCGAGCCAGGCGTGGAACTTGAGGCCGACGCCGACCATCCAGAGCGGCTGCCGGTCGCCGGCGTAGACCGGGCGGAGGCACGCCAGGGGCCGCACGAGGTGCGGCGCGATCCGCTCGAGCGTCGCCCGCTCGGCGAGCGCCCGGCGGAGCGGGCCGAGGTCGAGGAGGTCGAGGTCGCGCAGACCGCCCTGCGCGAGCCCGGAGGAGCGGCCCGTCGCGCCGGCGCCGAAGTCCTCCTTCTCGAGCAGGAGCGTGGCGTAGCCGCGCATCGCCGCGTCGCGCGCGATCGCCGCGCCGGTGAGGCCCCCGCCGATGACCACGACGTCGAAGACGTGCTCGCTCCGCATCACCCGCCCGGCCGGCTCCTTCGGAAGGGAACCCGCATTCTACCTCGCGCGAAGCCCGACGCTCCGTCGGGCGAGCCTCGCGGGACGCGTGCCGGGGACGCGGTAGACTCCGGCCATGCGCGACCGGCCCGTCCCGGAGAGCCGCCCCTGGGTCACAACCAACTTCGCCATGAGCGTGGACGGGAAGGTCGCCTTCGCCGAGCCGGGGCCGTTCGAGCTGTCGTCGGGGGAGGACAAGCGGCGCATGGCCGCCCATCGGGCCGAGGCCGACGCCGTGCTCTGGGGCGCGGGCACCGTCCTCGTCGACGAGCCGTTCGTCCGGGTTCGGCGGCCCGAGTGGATCGAGGCGCGCCGGCGCCGCGGCCAGCCGCCGCACCCGCTGAACGTGCTCCTCACCGCGTCCGCCCGGGTGCCCCTCGCCAACCGGTTCTTCGCCGAGCCGGACCTCCCGCGGCTCGTCGTCGTCACCGACGCGGCCGACCCCGCGGCGCTCGCCGCCTACCGCACGAGAGCCGACGTGCTCGTGCAGCCCGGGCGCATCGACCTCGACGCCCTGCTCGCGCACCTGCGCGCCGTCCGCGGCGTGCGCCGCCTCCTCTGCGAAGGGGGCCCCACGCTGATGTGGTCCCTCTTCGAGGCCGACCTCGTGGACGAGGTGCTCGTGACGCTCGTGCCGGTCGTCGTCGGCGGCGAGCACGCCAGGACGATGGTCGGGGGGCCCGGCTTCCTCCGGGGCGCGACCCGGCGTCTCGAGCTGGCCGACGTCGAGCGCGCGGGCGACGAGGTCTTCCTCGCCTATCGCGTGGTCCGGTGACGGGCCGCTATCCGAGGTCCTCGAGCGCCTCGGCGAGCGGCTTCTTCACGCAGGTGAAGATCGGCGTGTCGCGGAGCGTGTAGCGGCTCCCCTCGATCTCGCGCAGCGCCATGACGAGGTCGACGAAGTCCGACGGGTGGTCGGACTCGAACGCGACGACCCACTCCTGGTCGTCCAGGCCGAACGAGTACGTCGTGTTGAGCTTCACCGAGGGGTACTGGTGGCCGACCTTGATGTGGACGTCCATCATCTCCTGCCGGCGCTCCTTGGGCAGGAGGAACCACTCGCGCGTCTTGATGAACGGGTAGACGAAGATGTACCGGTACTCGCCCGGCACCACCCTCGCGCGGCGCCCCTCCTGCCCCTCGTGGACGTGATGGTCGACGTACTGGGAGCGCTTCGTCTGCGCGAGGTAGGAGTACGGCGTCGAGAGGTACGGCGCGAGCGCGGTGCGGTTGATGAGCCGCGTCATGCGCTGGAAGTCCTCGAGGTCGTACGAGATGCGCCAGAGCATGAAGTCGCAGTCGCCGCGGATGCCGACCAGGGAGTACGGCACCACGAGACAGGTCTCGCGCAGACGCTCCACCGCCTCGATGAACTCGGCCTTGCCGCGCGCCCGATCGGCCTCGGGCAAGAGCCTCCACTTCGGATCGATCTTGTAGAAGGCGAAGTTCACGAACTGCCGCTTCATCGGAGCATCGGCCATGCGTCGTCCTTTCGTGCGAGCGTCCGCCTCGCGGCCCCGCTCATCGTACGAGCCCCGCGAGTTCTTCGGCGTAGCGCCGCGCGGGCGCGAGATCGTAGTCGCGGGCGATGGTGATCTGCTGCGCCTGCAGCGAGCCTTCGGCGTG
The DNA here is from genome assembly GCA_036381125.1 of Thermodesulfobacteriota bacterium. GTDB lineage: Bacteria > DASVDK01 > DASVDK01 > DASVDK01 > DASVDK01 > DASVDK01. The sequence goes on from DASVDK010000164.1 coordinate 2,670, forward strand.
GATCGTCAGGATCTCGTTGTAGCCGCCGAAGTCCGACGCCGCGAGGTCGCGGATGAGGTTCATCGCCTTGAGCCGCGCCTCCCCGTCCACCCCGGCCCGGCCCCCGAGGTAGTGGCGCAGCGCCGGCCCGGTCTCCGGGTCGGCCAGGTCGGCCTCGTCCGGCCCGGTCACGAGGAGGCCCCCGGCCAGGTCCTGCAGGTCGCGAACGGCCGTGTGGTAGTTGGCGGCGAAGTGGGCCTTGGCGATGTTCGTGAGCGTCACGTCGGGGACCGCCACGCCCTCCTCCGTCGTGCGGCAGCGGATCGCCGCCAGCTCGGTGAGCCCCTGGACCGTCTCGGAGTAGGCGATGAGCCGCGTGAGCTTCTCGACCACGTGCGAGGCCTGGCGGATCCCGTTGTAGTCGGCGATCAGGTCCGCCGCCCCCACGAGCAGGTCGAGCATCGGCGCCTTGTAGCTCACCGCCGTGAAGCGGTGGTACTGGACGAAGGTGTTGGCCACGTCCCCGGCCGCCTGCCACTCCCCCGCCAGGAACACCCGCTCGTGCGGCACGAACACGTCGTCGAAGAGCGTCACCGTGTCGATCAGGTGGTGGTGTGCCGACAGCGGGTGGTGCAGCCCCGGCCGCCCGCCCCCGCCGAAGGGGGACGCGATCATCCGGAGCCCCTTCGCGTCGGCCGGCACGGCGCAGGCCACCGCGTAGGCGGCGTCCGCCTCGCCGAGGGCCCGCGTCGGCAGGACGATGACCTCGTTGACGAACGGGGTGTTCGTCGTGTGCGCCTTGGCGCCCCGGATCACGATGCCGTCCGCCCGCCGCTCCACGATGCGCACGTAGTAGTCGGGGTGGGGCTGCTGCGAGGGCCGGCGGCTGCGGTCGCCCTTCACGTCGGTCTGCGCCACGGCAATGGCCAGGTCGTGCGTGCGGGCGTGGTCGAGGAACGCCGCCACGCGCGCCGCGTAGTCGGTGCCGTGCGCCCGGTCGATCCGCGGCGCGACGACCGTCAGGGCGAACAGGGCGTCGGTGCCGATCTCCTTGACGAGCACCACCGAGCCCTTGCCGTGCCGGGTCGACAGCTCGATCAGGGCGCGCCGCTTGAGGAGGTCGTCGGCCGAGGTCGGCACCTTGAAGAAGCGGCTCATCAGGCCGCCGCCCGGCGCCTCGCAGACGGCGAGCTCCCGGTGCGCCGGGTCCTCGGCCAACCGGAAGTCGCCCGCGATGTGCTCGCGTGCGACCGGTCCGAGGACCTCGTGCGTCGTGACGTCGGGGACGCGCCGCCCCCGGAAACGGACGTCGCGGCCGTCCCGGAGGCTGGCCAGGAACTCCTCGGCGGTACGAAGACCCATGCGTGTGTCCCTCCCCTCGGGGGCAGGCCCTCCGATTCTCCACGGCGGCGCGGGGTTCGGCTCCCGTCCCCACGTGCCGCCCACGGACCGCTCTGCCGGCGCTCGGCCCTTCGGGCCGGCCCCGCTGCGCGGGGCGCGGGGGGATCGGCTCCCGTCCCCGCGTGCCGCCCATGGACCGCTCTGCCGGCGCGCCGGGCTTCGCCCGGGCCCCGCTTCGCGAGACGAGGATCGGCGCCTGTTCCCGCGTGCCGCCCACGGACCGCTCTGCCGGCGCTCGGCCCTTCGGGCCGGCCCCGCTGCGCGGGGCGCGG
>DASVDK010000165.1:0-10735 GCA_036381125.1 Thermodesulfobacteriota bacterium
GAGCCGTTCACGAGCAGGTTCGGGAACGTCGTCGGAAGAACGGTCGGCTCTTCGGTGGTCTCGTCGTAGTTCGGAACGAAGTCGACGGTCTCCTTGTCGAGATCCGCCATCATCGCGGCGGCGAGCCCCTCCGGGCGCGCCTCGGTATACCGCCTCGCCGCCGGCGGATCGCCGTCGACCGACCCGAAGTTCCCCTGGCCGTCGACGAGCACGTACCGCATCGAGAAGTCCTGCGCCATGCGGACGACCGTGTCGTAGACCGCGCTCTCGCCGTGCGGGTGGTACTTGCCGAGGACGTCCCCGACCACGCGCGCGCTCTTCTTGTAGGGCTTGTTCCAGGTGAGCCCGGTCTCGGACATCGAGTAGAGGACGCGCCGGTGCACCGGCTTGAGCCCGTCGCGCACGTCGGGGAGGGCTCGGCCGATGATGACCGACATCGCATAGTCCATGTAGGACTTGCGCATCTCGTCTTCGATGTTGACCGTGATCTGCGAGAAGCTCTGGGGCACTGTACAGTCGTCCTTTTCGTGTTCGTTCGGCTATCGGCTCGTCATGGGGCCGGCGGCCCGAAGCCTTGCGCGCCGAGGCGGCGCCGAGGCGGCCGAGTTAGATGTCCAGGTTCTTCACCTCCAGGGCGTTCTTCTGGATGAACTCGCGCCGCGGCTCGACCGCGTCGCCCATGAGGGTGGAGAAGATCTGCTCGGCCTCGATGGCGTCCTCGATGCGCACCTGGAGGAGGACGCGGTTGTCGGGGTTCATCGTCGTCGTCCAGAGCTGCTCGGCGTTCATCTCGCCGAGCCCCTTGTAGCGCTGGATGGTGATCCCCTTCTTGCCCGATTCCTCGATCGTCCTGACGAGGGCGTCCCAGTCGGCGTGCGTCGCCGCGGCCGCGTCGGGCGCACCGTTGGCGACCGCGAAGGGCGGCGTGCCGGCCGCCGCGAGCGCCCTGGCGAGGTCGCGGAGCTGGTGGAACTCGACGGAGCCGAGGAGCGCCGTGTCGACCACCGTCGTCAGCGTCGCCCCGCTGTGGCGGCTCTGGCAGACGAGATTGCGCGCCCCGTGCTCGGGGTCGTCCTCGAAGTGGTAGTCGAACGCGAGGTCGGGCCGCTCGGCGTCGAGCCGCGCCTTGAGCGCGGCCGCTCGCCGCTCGAGGGCGGCCGGGTCCCTGAGCGTCGCCGCCGTGAAGTCGAGGTCCCAGGCGAGCGCGCGGACGACGGCCGGCTCGACGTGGCGGCGGCCGAGCTTGTCGAGCAGGTGCCGGAAGCGGATCGCCTTCTTGACGAGCCCGACGAGGGTCGCCCCCTCGAGCGGCGCGCCGGCGGCCGGCGTCACCACGATGTCCTTCACGCCGGCCTGGAAGAGGTAGTCCTCGAGGGCGCTCTCGTCCTTGAGGTACGTCTCGGACTTGCCCCGCGCGACCTTGAAGAGCGGCGGCTGCGCGATGTAGAGGTAGCCCTTCTCGATGATCTGCGGCATCTGCCGGTAGAAGAACGTCAAGAGGAGCGTGCGGATGTGCGAGCCGTCGACGTCCGCGTCGGTCATGATGATGATCGCGTGGTAGCGGATCTTCGAGACGTCGAAGTCGCCGGGGCCGATGCCGGTGCCGAGCGCGGTGATGAGCGTCTTGATCTCGGCGCTGGAGAGCATCTTGTCGAACCGCGCCTTCTCGACGTTGAGGATCTTGCCGCGCAGGGGCAGGATCGCCTGGTTCTTCCGGTCGCGGCCCTGCTTCGCGGTGCCGCCGGCCGAGTCGCCCTCCACGATGTAGAGCTCCGACAGCGCCGGGTCGCGCTCCTGGCAGTCGGCGAGCTTGCCGGGCAGCCCGGCGGAGTCGAGCGCCCCCTTGCGCCGGGTCAGCTCCTTGGCCTTGCGCGCCGCCTCGCGGGCCCGGGCCGCCTCGGCCGCCTTGTCGACGATCTTGCGCGCGACCGCCGGATGCTCCTCGAGGTAGGTGGCGAGGCGCTCGTTGATGAGCTGCTCGACGAGCCCCTTGATCTCGGAGTTGCCGAGCTTCGCCTTCGTCTGCCCCTCGAACTGCGGGTTCGGCAGCTTGACCGAGACGACGGCCACGAGGCCCTCGCGGACGTCGTCGCCCTGGAGCGTCGTGTCCCTGAGGTCCTTGAGGAGCGCGTTGGCCGACGCGTAGTTGTTGATGGTGCGCGTGAGCCCCGCCTTGAAGCCGATCAGGTGCGTCCCGCCGTCGACGGTGTTGATGTTGTTCGCGAAGCAGAGGATCGTCTCGTTGTAGCCGTCGTTGTACTGCATCGCGATCTCGACGAGGACCCCGTCCTTCTCCGCGAAGATGGCGATCGGCTTCGGGTGGATCGGGGTCTTGCTCGCCGAGAGGAACTCGACGAAGGAGACGATGCCCCCCTCGTAGTGGAAGTCGTGACGCCTGGCCGCGTCGCCCCGCTCGTCGCTGATGGAGATCTTCAGGCCGCGGTTCAGGAAGGCCAGCTCCCGCAGCCGCTGCGAGAGGGTCTCGAAGGAGAAGTCGGTCGTCTCGAAGATCTGCGCGTCCGGCTTGAAGCGGGTGCGCGTGCCGGTGCGCTCGGTGACGCCGATCTCGGCGAGCGGCTGGCGCGGCACGCCGCGATCGTACGCCTGGTGCCACACCTTGCCGCCGCGGCGGATCTCGATCTCGCACCACTCCGACAGCGCGTTGACCACCGACGCGCCGACGCCGTGGAGCCCGCCCGAGACCTTGTAGCTCTTGTTGTCGAACTTCCCGCCCGCGTGCAGCACGGTCATGATGACCTCGGCCGCGCTCTTCTTCGCGGCCGGGTGCTCGTCGACCGGCATGCCGCGGCCGTCGTCCTCCACGGTGACCGAGTTGTCGGCGTGGATCGTGACCTTCACCTCGGTCGCGAAGCCGGCGAGGGCCTCGTCGATGGAGTTGTCGACGATCTCGTAGACGAGATGATGCAGGCCGGGCGTCCCGGTCGACCCGATGTACATCGCCGGGCGCTTCCGCACGGCGGCAAGGCCTTCGAGGATCTGGATGCTGCTGGCGTCGTAGGTCGTCACGACGGGCTCGTCGGACACGAGCGTACGTGCCTCCTCTCGAGTGAGCGGTTCGGGCGGCGGACGGCCGGGCCTCGGGGTGAAAAACCCTTCGCGCGGCGGGAGGTTATCCTTCTCGAGCGCGGCCGGACAAGCCTGCCATTTATAGCCCGCCGACCCACCAGGGTCAACCCTCGCGGGGCGACCTAGGCACCGACGGCGGGCATTGGTCCGGGGCTCGGGACCACCGTCCCCCCGGACACCGAAAACACAAGTATATCACGGAGTTGCGAGGAAATCTCGGGGTCGAGCTCGGTCGTCGTGAGGAAGACCTGCGCCCCGGCGGCCGCCAGCGACTCGACGAGGCCGCGCCGCCTGGCGGCGTCGAGCTCCGAGGCGACGTCGTCGAGCAGGAAGAGGGGCGCCGTGCCGAGCCGTTCGGAAAGGAGCGCCAGCTCGGCGAGCTTGAGGGCGACCACGAAGCTGCGCTGCTCCCCCTGGGAGCCGTAGAGCCGCAGGTCGCGTCCGTCGAGGGCGAGGAGCAGGTCGTCGCGATGCGGCCCCACGAGCACGACGCCCCGGCGTCGCTCCTCCGGCGCGGCCGCCTCCACCGCCGCCGCGAGCGCCGCCGCGAGCTCCCCCTCCGGCGCGGCGGGGTCGATCCGAGCCCCCGGTCGGTAGGTCACCGTGGCCTCGCCCGCCGCGGCGCCGGCGAGGCCCCGGTAGGCCGAGGCCAGGAAGGGCGCCAGCTCGGCGACGAGCCGGGCGCGCCGCCGGATCACCTCGACGCCGTGACGCACGAGCGCCGCGTCCCACGCCTCGCGCGTGGCGTCGGCCGCCAGGCCCATGTGCGGCGCGGCCCGCAGGAGCGCCTGCTTCTGCTGGACGGCGCCGAGATACGCCTGCAGGGCCGGCAGGTACCCCGGCCAGCCGGTGAAGATCGCGCGGTCGAGGAAGCGGCGGCGCAGCGCCGGCGGGCCCTTGACGAGGGAGAGGTCCTCGGGCGCGAAGAGGATGACGGGGCAGGCGCCGAAGAAGTCCTCGAGCCGTCGGACCGGCTTGCGGTTCACGCGCGCGCGCCGGCCCGTGGGCGTCAGCGTGACCTCGAGGTCTCGGCTGATCCCGCCGCCGTCGACCGTGCCGGCGATGACCGCCTGCCCGGCGCCCATCCGGATGAGGTCGCGGTTGTGCGAGGTCTTGAAGGACTTGTAGGTGCCGAGGAGATAGATCGCCTCGAGCAGGTTCGTCTTGCCCTGCGCGTTGGCGCCGACGAACACGCTGACGCCGGACGGCAGCTCGAGGGCGGCCGTCCGGTAGTTGCGGAAGTCGGTGAGCGAGAGTCGGGTCAGACGCAACGTCGTTCGCCTCGAGTGCGGCCGCCCGCCGCCCGCGCCGCCCCCGCTCGGCGGGGGCCGCCGGCTCCGCTTCGCTGCCGGCGCGTCGTCAGATCCTCATCGGCATGATGACGCCCAGGTGGCCCTCGACGCCGGCGCCCCTCAGGAGCCCCGGGCTCGTCTCGTCGGTCAGGTCGAGGACGACCGTGTCGGCGTCGACGGCGCCGAGGAAGTCGAGCAGGTAGCGGGCGTTGAAGCCGACCTGGAGCGGCCGGCCGGCGTACTCGACCGCCAGCTCCTCCCGCGCCTCGCCGAGGTCGGGGTTGGTCGTCGAGACCTCGAGCAGCCCCGGCCTGAGCGCGAGCTTGACCGAGCGCGACTTCTCCGCCGAGACGATCGAGATCCGCCGCAGCGCGCGGGCGAAGGCCTCCCGGTCGACCCGCGCGCCGCCGTCGCCCGCCTTCGGGATGACCGCGCGGTAGTCCGGGAACGCCCCCTCGATGAGGCGCATGACGAGGAGCGTCTCGCCGACCAGGAAGAGGCCGCTGTTCTCGCGGATGGCCACCTTGAGCTCGCCCGCCCCCTCCTCGCCGGCCGCCTCGTCGAGGAGCCGCTTCAGCTCCGAGAGCCCCTTGCGCGGCAGGATCACGCCCCGGGTGAGCCCCTCGAGGCCGCCCTCGATGGCGCGGTCGATCAGCGCCAGCCGGTGGCCGTCGGTGGCGACCATGCGGGCGGCGCCCCCTTCGGCCAGCCGCTCGAGGTAGACGCCGTTGAGGTTGTAGCGCGTCTCGTCGCTCGAGGCCGCGTAGAGGGTCCGCTCGATCATCGAGCGGATCGCCGCCGCGTCGACCGAGCCGAAGGACGCGCCCTCGCGCGCCGGCAGCGCCGGGAACTCGTCGGGGGAGAGGCCGACCAGGTTGACGACGACCTTGCCCGAGGAGATCTGGGCGTAGAGGTTCTCCTTCGCCGCGATGCGCACGTCGCCGGCCGGCAGCTCGCGGGCGATCTCGTAGAGCTTCTTGGCGGCGAGCGTCAGCCGGCCCGGGCTCGAGACCTCCCGGGCGGGCACGGCCGTGCGGACGCCCACCTCGAGGTCGGTCGCGGCGAACTCCACGGTCCCGCCGTGCGCGTTCCCCTCCGCGGCGAGGAGGACGTTGGCGAGGATCGGCATGGTGCTGCGCCGCTCGACGATGCTCTGCGTCCGCGCGAGGCCCCGAACGAGCTGGGCCTGGTCGATCGTGAACTCCATGGGCATGGCTTCGTGCGCTCCCTGGCGGTCGTGGTCCCGACGCCTGTACAACCCGTCATAGTCTCAGGGCGTGTGGGTCGTGTGGAATCCTGGAAAAAAGAAGTCTAGATCAAGATGTTGAGCTGTGGACACCTTTGTGGAGCCTCTGGGGGGCGCGGTGGACGACGCGCCGCCGCCGCGGCGATCCACCGGACGAATCCCACCGTTCTCCAGAGGTTGTCCACACCTGAACCCCCGGGCCGCTGGCAGTAGCGGGAGTGCGCCCCGCGAAGCGCGGCTCGGGCGTAGCCCGACGCGCCGTGATGCCGGACCGTGGGCGGCACGCCGACGGAGGAGCCATTCGCAGTCTCCGCAGCGGCCCCGGTAGCCGTCACGCCTCGAGCGACGCCCGGATGCGCTCCACGGTTCGCCGGAACTCGGCGTCCTCCTCCATGCGTCCCTTCACCCGATTGACGGCGTGGATCACGGTCGAGTGGTCCTTGCCGCCGAAGCGGTCGCCGATCTCGGGGAAGGACGCCTTCGTGCAGGTACGGGCCAGGTACATCGCCGTCTGCCGGGGCAACGTGAAGGCCTGGAGCTTGCGGGCGCCCTTGAGGTCGCTCACCCGGACCTTGAAGTGGTTCGCGACGGCGTGGATCACGTCGTCGACGGTGAGCTCCCGCTCGCGGCGGGGCAGGAGGTCCTGGAGGGCCTGGCGCGCCACGTCGAGGGTGAGCGCCTCCCCCTCGAGCTCCGCCTTGGCGCAGATGCGGGTGAGAAAGCCCTCCAGCTCGCGGATGTTCGAGGAGCTGGCCTGGGCGAGGAAGAGCGCCACGTCGTCGGGGAGCGCGATCCCCTGGGAGGCCGCTTTCCGCTTGAGGATCGCCACCTTCGTCTCCATGTCGGGCGGCTGCACGTCGGCGATGAGGCCCCACTCGAAGCGGGTGCGCAGCCGCTCCTCCAGCCCCGAGATCTCCTTCGGCGAGCGGTCGGAGGTGAGGCAGATCTGCTTGCCGGCCGCGTGGAGGGTGTTGAAAGTGTGGAAAAAGGCCTCCTGGGTCCGCTCCTTGCCGGCGATGAACTGGATGTCGTCGACCAGGAGCACGTCGGCGGCGTTCCGGTACCGGTTGTTGAACTCGTGCATCTTGTTGTTCTGGATCGCGCTGATCAGCTCGTTCGTGAAGCGCTCGGCGGAGACGTAGCAGATCCGCGCGGTCGGCCGGCGGGCGAGGACGGCATGGCCGATGGCGTTGATGAGGTGCGTCTTGCCGAGGCCGACGCCGCCGTAGAGGAAGAGTGGGTTGTAGGTGCGGCCGGTCCCCTGGCCGACGGCCAGGCAGGCGGCGTGCGCGAACTGGTTGCCCGAGCCGACGACGAAGGACTCGAACGTGTACGCAGGGTTGAGCGAGGTGTCGCTGCGGGGTGGCAGCGGCGCCGCCGCCGGCTCGGCCGGCGCCGGGGCTGCGTCGACCTCGGGGGCGACCGCGAACCGGACGGCGAGCGGACGGCCGCCGGCTGCCGCGAGCGCCCGCTCGATCGTCTGGCGGAAGCGTTCCGCGACGACCTCCCCGAAGAAGGCGTCCGGGACGGCGAGGTCGAGCGCGTCCTCGTCGAGCGCGACCGGCTTGAGCGGCCGGATCCAGAGCTCGAACGCCTGCGGCGGTACCGTCTGCCGCAGCGTCTCGCGGGCGGCGTCCCAGAGGCTCTCCATGGCTCTCCCCGGCGGCTTCTCGACAGAATCCACAGCCCCATCCACAGGTGTGGATAACTCTGTGGAGAAGCCGAAAACAGAGTGGAAACAAGGGTCTGGATCGTATCAGAGCGGGCGCGCCGGTGTAAAGGACGGGAGGGGGCGGCAAGGGGCGGCCCGCGGTGGCCGGCTTGACAGACGTTTGCGGCACGATCTTAAATAGCGGGTTCGCGTTGCCCGGTGAGTCAGGTCGCAGGGCCGCGGGCTCCGGTATCCGAACGGCAGGGAGGCTCTCGAACGGCCATGAAGCGCACCTACCAGCCCAGCAACACGCGCCGGAAGCGGACGCACGGCTTCCTCACCAGGATGGCGACCAAGGCCGGCCGCCTCGTCCTCAAGCGTCGCCGGGCCAAGGGGCGCAAGCGCCTCACGGTGGACGTGGGCGGGAAGGTCTAGCGACGTCCGGGAGCGAACGGGCCGAGAGGGCCAGCGTGCCGGGCCGGCGGCGCGCGCAGGCGTGAGCGTGCGGAGCGGCGCGGCGGCCCCCTTCGGCCTCCCGAAGAGCGCCCGGCTGCGGACGCGGGCCGACTACGATCGCGCGTCCCGGGGGGCGCCGTCGGTCACGACCCCGCACTTCAAGCTCGTCCGGGGGCGCGGCCCCGGCGGGGGCGCCCGGCTGGGGCTCATCGTGCCGCGCAAGGTCGGCAGCGCCGTGGTGCGCAACCGCGTGAAGCGCCGCCTGCGCGAATGGTTCAGGGTGTCGAGGCCCGAACTTCCCGAGGGGCTCGACCTCATCGTCATTGCCCGGCCCGGCGCCGAGCGGCTGAAGGGGCCAGCGCTGGCGGCGGAGTTGACCGGGGCGCTGGCCCGCCGGCAAGGGGGTCGGCGGGCGGGGCGGTCGCGTACGTGAGAGCCGAGAGTCGTCCGACGGTCGCGGCGAGAGCCGCGCGTGGCCTGATCCGGGCATACCAGGTGTTCGTCTCCCCGCTGCTCGGGCCGCGGTGCCGCTTCTACCCGAGTTGCTCCGCGTACTGCGCGGAGGCGATCGAGCGGTACGGCGTCGTCCGGGGACTCGCGCGGGGAGCGGCGCGGCTGGCGCGGTGCCACCCGTTCCACCCGGGCGGGTTCGATCCGGTACACTAGGCCGCCCGTCCGTCTTCTTCACGAGGCCCACAGCATACGATGGAGTCCAAACGGCTGCTCCTGGCGACGATTCTGTCGATCGCCATCATCCTGGGCTATCAGGCCCTCGCATCCCGCTTCTTCCCGCCCCCCGAGCCGGCACCCGGCGGCCGGGCGGCGCCGTCGCCCGCGGCCAGCGTGGCGCCGTCGCCCGACGAGGCAGCAACCCCCGGCGCGGCGCCGTCTCGAGCGGCGGCGCCCCTGGCGGGCGCCCCCACGCCCGCCGTGCCGCAGGGCGAGCGGGTCACGGTTCGCACGGAGCAGTACGAGATGGTCTTCTCGACGGCGACGGCCGGACCTGTGGAGGTCCGCCTGCCGGACTACCGGGCGTCGAACGAGCCGGGGGCGCCGCCGGTAGCGCTCGCCGACCTGACCGAGGGCGCCCTGGTGCCGACGCTGCTCGCCCCAGGCGGCCAGCGACTCCTGCCGCCGGGGACGCTCTACACCGTCGAGCCGGCCGGCGGGCTCGTCGTGGAGCCGGGCCAGGAGGGGACGCTCACGTTCACGGCGGAGGCGCCGGGCGGCGTGCGGGTCGTGAACCGGTACGTCTTCGAAGGGGCGTCGCGCTACGCCTTCCGCCTCGAGCAGACGGTCACCAATACCGGTGGCCAGCCGGTCAGCGTGCAGGCCGCCTGGATCCTCCGGCACGCCCGGGACGTCGAGGCCGAGAAGGCGGCCGGGTACTCGTCGGGGGCGCTCGTGCGGAGCGTGGCCGGCGTGCGACGCGAGGAGTTCGGCGACGTCGGCCAGGGGCTGCGGGTGTCGGGACCGATCGATTGGGCCGGCTGGCAGGAGAAGTACTTCGCCGGCGTGGTGCTGCCCAGGGGGCCGCAGGTGGAGGCGGTCGCCGTCGCGGAGCAGCCGGCCGGCTCGGGCGAGGCCGGCGGCGCGCCCCGGGCGGGTGCCGCGGCCGGGCCGGTGGGGGTCGTCCAGGTCGTCTACCAGGCGGCGCAGGTGGCGCCGGGCGGCTCGGTCACCGCGGGCGCGGGCCAGGTCTACATGGGCCCGAAGGACGTCGGCGAGCTGCGGAAGGTCGATCCACGCCTCGAGCAGGTCATCCACCTCGGCTTCTTCCACTGGATCGCCATGCCGCTCCTCCTGGCGCTCCGGTGGCTCCACGGGCTCCTCGGCAACTACGGCCTGGCGATCATCGCCCTGACGATCCTGATCAAGCTCGTCTTCTGGCCGCTCACGGCGAAGCAGATCCGGTCGTCCAAGGCGATGGCGAGGATCCAGCCGGAGATGACCCGCCTGCGGGAGAAGTACAAGAACGACCGCGAGGCGCTCAACCGGGAGATGATGCAGCTCTTCAGGCAGCACAACGTGAACCCGCTGATGGGCTGCCTGCCGCTCCTCGTGCAGATCCCGGTCTTCTTCGCCCTCTACCAGGTGCTCAGCCAGTCGATCGAGCTGCGCCACGCGCCGTTCGTCGGATGGATCCGGGACCTGTCGGCGATGGACCCGTACTACGTCACGCCGGTCCTCATGGGCATCACGATGTTCGTCACGCAGCGGATGACACCGACGCCCGGGATGGACCCGACGCAGCAGAAGATCATGATGTTCATGCCGGCCATGATGAGCGTGTTCTTCCTCTGGATGCCTTCGGGACTGGTGCTCTACTGGCTCGTGACGAACGTCCTCCAGATCGGCCAGCAGGTGTACGCCAACCGCCTCTCGGCCTGACCGGTTCCGCCGGGTGTTCCACGTGGAACACCCGGCGTCGTGGGTGGGCCTCGGAGGGGCGCATGCCGAATCGGAAAGCGCCTCCACGCTCCGCTCCCCCGCCCGATCCCGCCGTCGTCTCCACGAGCCTGCGCGAATCGGCCGCCGCGCTCGGCGTCCGGCTCGACCCCGAGACGGCCGACCGGCTGGTCGCCTTCGGGCGTGAGCTGCTGCGCTGGAACGCGCGAGTCGACCTCGTGGCCCCTACCGACCTCGCCACGTTCGCCAGTCGTCACCTGCTCGACGCGCTGGCGCTCCTGCCGCTGCTGCGCGACCTGGGCGTTCGTCGCCTGATCGACCTCGGCTCGGGGGCCGGCCTTCCCGGGCTCGTGCTGGCGCTCGTGGAGCCGGGGTTGACCGTCGAGTCGCTGGAGCCGCGCGGCCGCCGGGCGGCCTTCCAGCGCCATGTCAGCCGTCTCCTCGGGCTCGGCGGCGTGCGGGTCACCGAGAGGCGCGTCGAGCCGGGCAGGCTCCCGCCGGTGCCGCCGGCGGATGCGGTGGTGGCGCGCGCCGTCGCACCGCTCCCCGACCTCCTCGCGCTGGCCGCCCCGCTCGCGCGGCCGGGCGGCGTCG